>JBMYUJ010000017.1:0-47278 GCA_049605255.1 Magnetospiraceae bacterium | reverse complement strand
CAAAGAGGCTGCTGCTGCTGCCGCTGCCGCTGCCGCTGCCGTTTCCGCTTCCGTTTCCGCTTCCGGTTCCATGACATAGGGTCGGAAGGTCACATCCTCGCGCTTCAGATGTTGGGCCACCCAGCCATTGAGGAATACCCCCAGATCGGCAATAGCGGCTTTATCCGCCCCGGCGTCGAAGGCAGTCTGGGCCGAGGCCACTTCCGATACAAAGTTGCGGTGCAGCTGTTTATGGGTTTCCAGCCCGGGGTAGTGGGCCGCCGCCATGGTGGCCTCTTCGTCGGGAAAATGGGTTTCTCCGTAATGCGCCAGTTGCTCCAGAACCTCCGAAAATTGATCCGATGGCGTGTCCGGGTCGGCCAATTTGGCGTTCAGCAGATTGACGGTATCGATCAGCGAACGATGTTCCGCATCCAGCGCCTCGACCCCCGTGCTCAAGGACTCCGTCCATTCGATGGGTTCCGGTATCGCACGCGCCTCTGCGGGGCGGTCGGGGGTTTCCGCTTCGGCGGCGTCCTCCGTTTCCGGCGCGGCCTCAGCCTCGATTTCCGATAACGGGGCTTCTTCGATTTCGGTTTCTATCTCGGCCCCAAACGGCGCTTCCGGCGCGCCCTCAACATCAAGCTCAGAGGCCGCCACGGCGTCATCCGCCGCTTCCGGTTGCGGCGGCAAATCGAAGGTAGACATGTCCTCCAGGGCCGCGTCCACGTCCCTGTCGGCGATTTCGTCTACATCGCGATCGAGGTCTGGCGCATGGTCGACCGGGAAGGCGGTTTGCGTATCCGCATCGTTGTCGGCGGGTGCGTCTGGCGTCACGTCAGAATCAGCTTCGTCGGCGATGATTTCCTCGGCCAGATCGACGGAGGGCTCGACCAGCGCAACCGCGTCCTCGATATGTGTTTCCGCATCGGAAGGGGCGGGTTCCGACGGGTTCGAAAACTCAAAATCCACCGGTGGTGTGCCGTTTTCGAAGGCAAGATCGTCCACCGCAGGTAAATCTTCCTCTTCAGTTTCATCTCGCGGCGCCATTTCTGTTTCCACGATCGGCGCGGTGACGGAGATGGTTTCCGGGATTGGATCAAGGCCGGGCTCAGGGGTGGGCTCGGGCGCTACCGGCGTTGGCGCGGGGGCTGGCCCTGCCGCCGCTGCCAAGGTCGGCGCGGCGGGGGTGCGCGTTGATTGCATAAGGTCCGGTTCCGTTTGCCCCAGTTCCGTCGCCGCCTGGGGGATCAACCACCATTCTTGGTAGTTGAAGGAATCGCCATCCCGCTCAAAGCCGGAAATGCTGATACCGTTGGGATGCAGGGCCACGGCGCTGTTGTGCAAAGGCCGGGTGGCGGGCACGCCCTCGGTAATCCAGGAAAAGGTGATCTGGTTATGGGTTTCGAAATAGACGTCCCGGAATTCCTGCGCCAGGTTCAGCGCTTTTCCTTCCTTGCGCTGAACATGCAGCGTGAATCGAAGTTGGGCCATGTTGTCGCTCTCCCCCCTGATCGGGATTCCCGGCGCCTCAAACGTATCGGCGTCTCATTGTAAATCGCGATACTTTGCTAACGGTTAAGATAACGTTGTTCCGTCCCTACGAACAGAGTGTCTCGAACTCCAAAGCGGCGCGGGCCCAGCTTCTGCCCCCTTGCAACATTTCCGCATCCCGCGCCAAGCGAATGCGGGTGGCTTCATCGGTCAGAATCCGCAAGGTCGTACTCGCCAAGGTGGCCCGATTATGCACCAAAAATCCGGTTTGCCCGTTTTGCACCCGCTCGCTGGTGGCCGGGGTGGTCATGGCGACGGCGGGCAGGCCGCAGGCTTGGGATTCCGCTAAGGTGGCGCAATACACCTCCTTTTCGATTCGGGGATACAGATGCAGTGCCGCGTTCTGATAGGCTTCCGCCATCTCTCTGTCATTGCCCGGCGGCAAGACCACGATACCTTCGGCGTCGAGGCCCTTCAGCCGGTCTAGGAGCGGTTGGAGCTTTTCCGATGCCGGATCGCCCCTGAGGCCCTTTGCCAGGGCGGCGGAATAAATGCATAAGGTGGCATTGGCGGCTTCTGGGTGGATATCCTCCTGCCAGGCATCGAGGAGACCGCCGAGGCCCCGCAGGGGATGGGTGGTAATAATGGCGCGCGGGGCTCGGGCCGCCGGTGCCACATCCCCCGCGCCCTGAAATGCCGCGTTAATTCCGGGCGCGATGATGGAGGCTCTGAATTTTTTCCAAGGCTTCCAGGTATCGAAATGGGCGTTGCCCAAGAACAGCAAGGTGGGATCGTACCGATCCAACAGGGATTGGGTATCGGGTTTTGAAAGATACCCCGCATGGGCGCCAACCCAGAGTAGGCTTCTGTTCGGCGAACCTGCTTCTGCCAGCAAAACCGGTTTTCTCAGGGCGACAACCACATCGGTTTCGCCGGGCTGATAGGCGGACCAGGGCAGCCACTGCACACCGCCGCTCTCCCGCTGATCTTCCCGTTTGTTCACGACCGTGATGGTGTGGCCACGCTCCGCCAAGGCGCAGGCGAGGCCGACGACACCTTTTTCAAAACCGCCCATGGGGCGTTGCGCGGGGGTATCGGCGTCGTAGGCAAAACTGTCTTCAAGAAAGGTGATCTTCATGTTTCGGATCGAAAAGGGTGAAATGGATGCTTTGGTTATAGACTGCCGCTCCGCCAAATCAAAGCCTCGGCAGGGGCTTGCGCGCGGCCCCCAAATGACCCCATCTTAGGAGGAGGTGACCACCAGCAATCCGGAGACTTACAAAGGAATTCGGACCCCATGACGACTTTCCATACCAAGCTTGACCACCGTGGTGCCATTCGTGTGGCTGGCCCTGACTCGCGGACCTTTCTGCAAGGATTGATATCCAACGATATTAATCGCGTTACACCCGATACCGCCATCCATTCGGCCTTCCTCACCGCTCAAGGAAAATTCTTGCACGAGTTTTTCATCTGCCAACAAGGCGATGATCTGATCTTCGACTGTGAAGCTGAACGGGCGGCCGATCTGGTCAAGCGTCTCTCCATGTACAAGCTGCGGGCCAAAGCTAGCGTGGAAATTGCCCCCGAGCTGGGGGTCGCGGCGGTATTTGGGGACGATCCCGCAGGTGCATTGGGGCTCGCGGAGACGCCCGGTGCCTCCCGCCCCTGTGAGACGGGTGTGGCGTTCATGGATCCCCGATTGGCGGTGGCGGGCGCGCGGGTTCTGCTGCCCCGGGAATCTATGAAGCAAACCCTTGACGGGTTGGACCTGACCCCAAGCGATGCCGATACCTATGACGGTCATCGTATCGGTCTAGGTCTGCCCGATGGCAGCCGCGACATGATCGTCGATAAGGCCATCTTGCTGGAAAATGGTTTTGCGGAGCTGAACGGCGTCGACTGGGACAAGGGCTGCTTCGTGGGTCAGGAATTGACCGCACGCACCAAGTATCGCGGGCTGATCAAGAAACGGTTGCTGCCGGTCCTCATCGACGGACCCACACCGCCGCCGGGCACCCCTGTTTTGCTGGAAGGCAAGGATGCCGGGGAGATGCGGTCTGCTCAAAAGGGGCGCGGATTGGCCCTGTTGCGCCTGGAAAAAATTGCTGAAAATCCCGCGCTGGAAGCCGCCGGCGCCAAGCTTACGCTGGCCGTGCCCGATTGGGTGGAGTTGCCGGAGGCCTGAAACTGCGTACAGCTTATTTTGCGCAGGGATAGCGGCTTTTCAACGCTTCCAACAGGGCTTCGGGAAATGGGCGGTCTAGCATCCGCGTGTTTCCCTCCATATAGGAGTCAAGGCTCCATTGCAGGCCGTCATGGGTCAGGGGCTCGTTCAGGCAGAAACGGTCCTCTTCCTGCCGCCCTGCTTCCGATATCGCCATGCCCCACAGTACCGCCTGGTATGTTATGCGGCAGATATTGCGATCTTGCAGCATGGAGCTCCCGCAGATATCCAGAATATCCAAGGTGGTCAGCTCATCCTCTGGCGGAGGTGTTTGTGCCAGCGCCCCGGGCGTGAAGAGCGTAATGCCGAAGAGGAACCAAAGTACCAAAGCACGCAAGGCGGTGTTCCCTATTCCGGCGGTTGCAAGACGGCATGAACCGGCTTCAGCAGGGCGCGGTATCCGTCTAACGGCACCGACAGGCTCTGCGTGACCCCGGTTGCCGGTTTGAAGGTAATGGTCAAATTCTCTCCTGCTGCCATTTTAGAGAGTATTTCCTCCGTCATTACCCCTGGAGCAATTGTGTGATTTTCCGCCGAAGTGGGAAGCGACCAAGAGGCCCCTTGATCCACCGAAAGTTCTACAACACTTTCCGGGGCGAAGCCCAAATAGGTTGCAACCACGAACCCCTTGTTCCCGCGATCAAAGGCTGGCCCAAACTGGATGAAGTTCCCGGTCTTCTTCAGATCACCGAGCAACTGAATGGCCATGATGCGGCAGTATGGTGCCGGGCTGGCAGCTTCTTTATAACAACTCCCTTTCCAGGCGCCTGACGTCTCCTCCAACAGGCGAATATTCTGCGCCAGCGCAGAACCGCTTGCGGCAAAGACAGCCATCATCGCCACGGCAGAGACGATTAGAATATTAGAAAATTTAGATAATTTCATATTGGTTTTCTTCCCACGCGTACTCACCAGTGGCGCTACATTGCCTTGGATCAGCATTCGTTGGCAAGATCGCAAGGGGCGCCAAGGGCGATATTTGCCACCGCGATTCGCCTGTACAAATACCCCATTCCGATCGATGGTGGCGCAGCATTTTGCCACGGCGGGGGACACGGACACCGCTTTGGAAGGCGCAAACCCGCATCTCCGGTTATTCAATTAACCAAAATTGAAAAAAGAGGTTTATCCCTATTCCAAATAAGGTTACGGTGTCATAGTTGTTTGTGTTTTCAAACACATGGGCCCTCTTTGTATGCCAAAATACTAATATAAGAAAAAACTAATTCCATTTGGTTTTTGGGGGGGCGACACATGAAGAATTTTCAGTGGGGAGGCGTTATGCCTATGACGCATCCCATCTACCGAGAGGGGTGATGAGCCATGAAGTCAGTTTTCGCAGCGATTGCGATGACCGTTCTCATGACCGTCGGTGTGTCTTTGGATGCAAAAGCCGCAGAAGGGTGCCTGACCTGTCACGAAGGCATCGAACGGTTTAGCGACGGCGATATGCAAACGGACATCGAGAAGTTCGGCGCCAGCTTCGGCGATGCGGCGGGCTGTACGGTGTGCCACGGCGGCAATCCGGCGGAGGCATCGGATTAAGGAGGCGGCCCATAAGGGCGCGCCGGATGCGCTCGCCAAGAAGGGCGGCCCCGATACCTTTTATCCGGATCCCGGTTCCTTGTGGATTTCCGAAAAAGCCTGTGGCCAATGCCACCAGGGCTATCGGGAACGCCTGGAACGGGCCCTGATGAATACGGAGGCCGGCAAGATTCAAGGCAACCTCTGGTCGTGGGGTCTGCAGAAGGACCGCAAGGTGGTCTATGGTAACTATGCCATTGTCGACGAGGATGGCATCGAGCCCATGGTCGGCACCGATGCCTATAAGCAATATATGGTCGCCTATGCCAAAGCGAATCCCGATCAGATGCCGCGCAAACTGGAACAGATCCCGCAGGCGGATTTGAGCCAGTTGGAAGCGCATCCTGAAACCGCGGGCATCACCTATTCCCGGCAGCAATGCCAACGGTGCCACGTGGGTGTGACCGGTCGGGAACGGCGCGGTGATTATCGCGGTGCCGGTTGTTCTTCGTGTCACGTGCCCTATTCCAACGAAGGGTTCTACGAAGGCAACGATCCCACCATCAACAAGGATGAGCGCGGCCACCTGCTGGTGCACCGCATGCAGGGCACCCGGAAGAGCGAGGTCGCCATCGGCGACAAGCATTACACCGGAATTCCGGCGGAAACCTGCGTTTCCTGCCATAACCGCGGCAAGCGGACCGGTGTTTCCTACCAGGGCCTGATGGAATTCCCCTATGGCTCGCCCTACAACGCGCAGGGCAAGAAGCAGAGCAAGCTACATACGAAGAACTACATCTTCATCAAGGCCGACCTGCACCACGAGGTAGAATCCATCGACGGCAATCCGAAGGGCGGCATGCTCTGCCAAGACTGCCATACCTCCATCGATATCCACGGGGATGGCAACATCTTCGGCACCACGTTGGCGCAGGTGGAAATCGAATGTGAAGATTGCCACGGCACCGTCAAGCAGTTCCCGTGGGAGCTGCCCCTGGGTCGCGGTGAAGACTTCAAGAAACCCTTGACCGAGGAAGCCCGCGGCCTTGGCACCGAATTGGAGGACTATCAGAAGGAAGCTACGGTCTATGAGCCGGAAGATGGCTACCTGCTGACAACCCGCGGCAATGCCTTGGGCAACGTGGTCAAGCGCGGCAACGAGGTCTGGGTGCATTCCGCCACCGGCAAGGATTTCCGCGCGCCGGTGCTGAAGCAGATCGACCTCGACGGCTCCTATAAGAGCACCATGGCGAAGGTGGCGATGGGGAACATCGCGAAACACCAGGAAACCATGGAATGCTATGCCTGCCATGCCGACTGGGCCCCGCAATGCTACGGCTGTCACGTCTATGTGGATTATTCCAAGGATAAGGACGGCAAGCAGAAGATGGATACTGACTGGGTCGCCAACGGGTCCACCGTGGGTGAAAACGGCCTGACCGCCGATGGACCGCTGGGCACCAGCGGCATCAAGTCGCCGGGTAAGGTGTCTGAAACCCGCTCCTATCTGCGGTGGGAAACCCCGACCCTGGGGATCAACGGCGAAGGCCGGGTCAGCCCGCTGATGCCGGGGTGCCAGGTGATCTTCACCGTGGTGGGCGAGGACGGCAAGGTGCTGACCGAAAACACCATCGGCATGACCCCGGAAGGCAAGGGCCTGGACCATGCTGCGGTACAGCCGCACACGGCCGGACGCCAAGCCAGGTCTTGTGAAAGCTGCCACGACAATGCCAAGGCCCTGGGCTATGGCATCGAAGGGGGCCGGTTCACGCTGGGCGCCAACACGGATCGTTACGTTGACCTGATCAACACCGATGGCGTGGTGGTGCCCAACAAGGCGACCGTGCAAATGCCCGCGATCCCGCAGTTGGATCATGACCTGTCGGCGATCATCGATGCGGATGGCAACCAGTTGGTTTCCGTCGGCTCGCACTGGGACCTGACCGGCCCGCTGCCGGAAGAGGTGCGGTCCTCCGTCGAAAAAGCGGGAGTCTGCCAGGCCTGTCACGAAGAACGGTTCAATCCGGAATTCTGGGCCAAGGTCTCCGAGCCAGGCACCTACGACAATTTCGATCACCAGGAAATGGTGAAGAAGGCGTTGGAAGCCTATGCCGAAAAACGTGAGGCGATGAAAAAGTAAGATCATCGCCCCCGGGTGTAAATGCCCGTCGAATCAGCCGGTCCCATAAGGTTGGGACCGGCTTTTTCATTAAAAAATACAATGAGTTAAATAGAGTTCGGTCGATTGACCTTAGCGGGTTCTTCGGTTTACAGTGGCGCCCTTCGCCGCCACGGTCTCTATTTGTTGGCGGTGCCTATCGCCGTCGTCACGCAGGCCCGGGTATCCGCAACCGGGCGCGAGAGGGATAAAGATGAAAAAGCTCATTGGGTGGTTTTTTAAGCGCAGCAACCGGTTCGTTTTTGCGGGCGTTTTGTTCCTGTCGGGGGTGATCGCCTGGGGCGGCTTTAACACCTTCATGGAGCATACCAACAGCCTGGAGTTTTGCATTTCCTGCCATGAAATGCGGGACAATGTGTTTGTGGAATATCAAAAGACCGTTCACTACTCGAATCGCACTGGGGTGCGCACCGTCTGTTCCGATTGCCATGTGCCCAAGGAATGGGTGCCGAAAGTGATCCGCAAGGTAAAGGCCACCAACGAGCTTTACCATTGGGCTCTGGGCACCATCGAAACGCCCGAGAAATTCAACGCCCATCGGTTCACCATGGCCAAACGGGTCTGGGCGGAAATGAAAGCAAACGACTCCCATGAATGCCGCAACTGCCACGATTACGATGCCATGCATTGGGAAAAGCAGGCTTCCAAACGGGGCAAGGACGCCATGCAAGTGGCCCAAAAGGAGGGCCTGAGCTGCATCGAATGCCACAAGGGGATTGCCCATGGGCTTCCCAATATGACCAAGGAATATGAAGCCTTGACCGCCGACCTGCAGGCTGCAGCCTCGCGCCAGAAAATCGCCGGCGGAAAGGCCAGCGCCTTTACGGAAAAAACCGTCTTCATGGAGCAAGATGAAGCCTCCGATACAGCGGTCACCCTAGAGCCCATGGCGGAGATCGAGGTGCTGGAGGTAAGCGGGGATTGGGCCAAAGTGCGCTTTACCGGCTGGGATCGGGAAGGCGGCACCCAGTTATTTGCGAAACCCGGGCCGCAAATGCAATTGGCCAAGCTGGGCGCGGGCGGCATGGATGCGACGACCCAGATCAGCGAAACCGTGGACACCAATACAGAATTGACCTGGCATGAAATATCCATCGAGGGATGGACCAAGACCGAGGGGCTGATTGCCGACCGGAACCGCCTGGATGCCTATGCGGATGACCTGTGGCGAACCGACTGCAACCTCTGTCACAACCTGTTCGACAAGGCCGCCTGGAACGCCCGGGATTGGGAAAAGAAGATCAAGGCCATGCGGCGCTTCACCTATCTGGAACCGGAACAGCTTCGCCTGGTGCTGCGGACCATCCAGGCGGGGTCTGAAGACATGGTGGCCAAATGAGACGCGCCTCCCGCCACGCGGCGGTGATGCTGATGGGACTCGCCGGAATGCTGGGCGGCAGTGTGCCAACCCGGGGGGAAGAACCGCTCCCCGGCCCCGTTGCCGGGCGCCAGCAAGCCATGAAAATGATGAAGCAATCCATGGCCACCATCGGCGCGGTGGCGGTGCGGTCACAAAAAGGCGATCTCGAAGATCTCGCGATGCCCGCGAAGATGCTGGTCATGGCCACGGGTAGGATCGCCCATACCTTCCCCGATGGCGTTGCCCATCCCAAGTCCAAAGCGTCCGACAAGATTTGGGTGGAGCGGGCCACCTTCGATCACTTGGCGGCAGACGCGGCCCGTGCCGCCCAGGCGCTATCAGATACCATCGCCGCCCAAGATGGCACGAACCTGGCGTTGCGGTTCGGCACCTTGGCCGAGGCCTGCAAAAGCTGCCACCAGCGGTATCGGTTGAGTGACCAATAGATCACGGCGATATCGGGTCAGGCCCCTGGTTCTTGGGCTGGCCTGCCTGATGGCGGGGCTTTGGCTGGGCTCGGCGGCGCTGGCCAGTGATGTACCCGCGCTCCGGTCGATTACGGGGGAGACGACCGCCGCCGCGATCTGTCCAGATACCTGCGCGGTGCAAAGCTGCGTCTGGTCGGGTGAATGGCGCCGCGTTGAGGATCAAGACATGTGCGATTGCGGCTTGAAGCATATTCGCATGGTGCCGGGCGGAACCTTCAATACCAGGGAGGAGATGATCCTGGGCTGCACGGAAATTTGCCAGTTGAACGACATGCCCTGGGATGGCACCGCGCAGGCGGTCCCCGGCGGATTTGACATGTGCGGATGTGTTTATGTTACCGACTATTGCCCGCCGAACTGATTCAGAGCAGATGCGCCCCCGGTCACCCGCCCACGGCGCCGCCCATGTCGTTACTCAAATTCTCCACGATGCCGCCTTCGAGCTCCCATTGCAGGTAGGACCCATCAAACAACCGCACGTCCGACAGCCCCATCACATAATGGGCGGCGAACCAGACCAGGCTGGCCCGATACCCGATGTCGCTGAACAGCACGACGGGGCCGGGCGGCGTGCCCAAATCCCTGGCGAACAGGGCGTTCAACTCTGCCTTGCTTTTGAAGAAACCGGTTTGGGGGTCGATCATGGCCTCGGCAGGCATGAAGGCCGCCCCCCGGATGGTGCCTTTTTCCAGGGCACGGGGGTGCTTGGTTTCGCCGTAATGGCGCGCCCGATCCCGTGTATCAAAAGGCGGGGTGCGGTAATCCTGCCCGGCGAAGACCGCCTCCATGCGCGCCGATATTTTTGGCGCGGTGCCCAGTCGGTAGGGCTGCGGTGTGGGAACAGACGGCGTCTCCGCGGTGGCCCGTTGGGCAACCCCGGGCAATCCGCCCTCCAGCACGGATACCCGCTTGTGCCCCGCCAGGCGCAGGGTCCAGAATATGCGGGTGGCGGCGGCCATGGCATGGGTGTCTGTTTCCGTGGGCACCAGAATTACCGGTGTTTCGGCGCCGATGCCCATACCGCCAATCAGGCGGGCCAATCGTTCCGGCGGCGGCACCATGCCTGGCAATTCGGGGTAATCCACGGTCCAACCATCCGCCTCGAAATGGGTGACCGCCGCGCCCGGCAGATGCTTTGTTGGTGCGGCACGGCCTGGCGCCACAACCTCCAAAATGCGCCCCTCCCAGGGGGCTTCCAGCAGCTCGAATTCCGCTGGCGACAGCATAGCGGGCAGGTCTTCGGCGGTCGCGAGGACCGGGCTCAACAGCATTATGAAGAGGGCGAAAACGCGCATGGGTAAACCGGAGTTCTCGTCTTGATAAATACAGATCAAAGAGTGTAATAAAGGCGGCGGGTGACGTCCATCACCCGTTGGCCGCGTCAACCGGCGGAGCAGGTCATGAAACGATTATTTTCAACGATATTCCTTTTTCTTCTTGTGTCGGGGCCAGCCTTGGCGACGACAGCGGAAGGCCTCGCAGCGCTCGAACAAGGGAATTTCGAAGCCGCACGTAAAGCCTTTTTCGACCCCGCCGAAGCGGGTGACGCGGTGGCGCAGTATCATATGGGGGCGCTGTACCAGTCGGGGCTGGGCGGCGAAAAATCCGAATCCAAGGCGTTGCGCTATATCCGGTCAGCCGCCGAAAAAGGCCTGATGGAAGCGGAATTCACCATGGGGGTGTTCTACCACCGGGGTAAAGCCTGGCTGGACAAGAACCCCGATCTGGCCGTTGCCTGGTATACCAAGGCGGCGGAGCAAGGCAGCCCGGCGGCGCAGTTCAATTTGGGCATGATGTTCGCCACCGGCGAAGGGGTGCCCCTCTCCTATGGGAGCAATCCAGATTATATCAAGGCCCGCAAATGGTTTCTGATTACCTTGGCCTCCATGGAAATGGCGGAAGATAAGGAAAAGGTGCAAACCATACTCGCCGATATGGAACAGCATATGACCCCGGGGCAGATCGAGCGCGCCGATAGCTTTGCCCAGGATTGGCTCGCGGCGCGGCAAAAATAACCCGCCGCAAAAAAAGGAAAATGACCATGCGTATTTTGTCCGTCCTCCTCTTGCTCGCGGTCATTTTGGCCAGTCCCGCGCGGGCGGAAACCGCCCATGATTTCGCCTTCACGGCGATCGAGGGGGGGGCGTTGGCCCTGGGCGATTACAAGGGAAAGACCCTGCTGGTGGTCAACACCGCCACCCAATGCGGCAATACCCATCAGTTCGGCACCCTGCAAAAGCTTTGGGATACCTACAAAGACCAGGGTTTGGTGGTGATCAGTGTGCCATCCAACGATTTTGGGCAAGAACCCCGGGATGAAGCCGGCATCAAGCAGTTCTGCTCATTGGAATTTTCCGCCGATTTTCCGATGACCACGCGGGAACATGTGAAAGGCTCAGATGCCCATCCCTTCTTCCAATGGGTGGAAAAAAACCAGGGCAACAAGGCGGTGCCGTCATGGAATTTCTTTAAATATCTCGTCGATAAAGATGGCAATTTGGTGAATTACTATGGCACCGGCGAAGACCCCATGGGCGATAAAATCCGCACCGCCGTCGAAAGCGCGCTGAAATCTTAAGGGCGTCCCCAACGGACTGGAGCATCCTGTGGGTCCAGACCCACGCAGCGGCTAAAGAGAGTCGAAAACCAGCACCAATATCCAGATACTCTGTTATTCTAGGGCCACGACATGAGGAGCCCGTGAATGACCTTTTTGCTTGCGTCGCAAAACCTGCCCTTCGGCGTCGCCATCGGGCTGATGATCGCGCTTGCGCTGGTCGAAATGGTGACGACGCTGATGGGATTCGGCCTGTCCGGTGTCCTCGATAACCTGATCGGTGATGCGGATGTGGATCTGGACGTGGATGCCGACGCCGACGCCGATGTCGACATGGATGTGGATGCCGGTGCGGGCTTTTCCATGCATGGCCACACGGACGTGGGGGGCGCCGAACATATCGTCGGCGTCACGATCTGGGCCCGTGTGTTGGGCTGGCTCACCATTGGCCGGGTCCCCGCCCTCGTCCTGCTCATTGCATTTTTGACCTCTTTTGGGTTGATCGGCTATCTGGCGCAAGGCCTGACCCTTAAAATAACGGGCACGCTGATGCCGGCCTCCTGGGCGGCGGTGCCGGCGTTCCTCTTGGCATTGCCGCTGACCCGGCGGTTCGGGTTGATGTTGGCGCACCTGATTCCCAAGGACGAGACCCAGGCGGTCTCCCGCGCCAGCTTCATCGGCATGGTGGCGACCGTTACCATGGGCACCGCCAGCCGGGGCAACCCGGCTCAGGCCAAATTTTCAGATGCCTTTGGGCAAACCCATTATGTGTTGGTGGAGCCCGACCTCTTCGATATCTCCTACCCACAAGGAACCGAAGTCGTCTTGGTCACGGATTTGGGTAGCCGCTTTTTGGCGGTGGAACATGTCCCCAAACCAGAGGCCACGGCGGAACCCGCCTAAAACAGACCTGCCATCATTGATCTTCCAGGGAAGCAACCATGCCTGATCTTCAAATTCTCCAGATGACCGATCTCCTCATCATCGTTGTCGTATTGCTTGTGGCGATCCTGGCCATGGGGTTGGTTTTTTCCCGTCTCTATCATCGGGCCAGTAAGGAAACGTCCTTTGTGCGCACGGGCCTCGGCGGCCAAAAGGTCGTGATGAACGGTGGCGCGCTGGTCTTTCCCGTGTTGCACGAAACCATTCCGGTAAACATGAACACCCTGCGCCTGGAGGTCAAACGGGCCAACCAGCAGGCCTTGATCACCAAGGATCGCATGCGGGTGGATGTGTTGGCGGAATTCTATGTGCGGGTGCAGCCGACCGTGGAATCCATCGCCAATGCAGCGCAAACCCTGGGACAGCGCACCATGTTTCCAGAAGCCTTGAAGGAACTGGTGGAAGGCAAGTTCGTGGATGCCTTGCGGGCGGTGGCGGCCGAAATGGCCATGGAAGAACTGCATGAACAGCGGGTGCAGTTTGTGCAAAAAGTGCAGGCGGCGGTTTCCGAAGATCTGTTGAAAAACGGGTTGGAGCTTGAATCCGTGTCACTCACCGGCCTGGATCAGACGGACCGGGATTTCTTCAACCCCAACAATGCCTTCGACGCCGCCGGCTTGACCCGCCTGACCGACGAGATCGAGGAACGCCGCCGTCGGCGCAACGAGATCGAACAGGATACGGAAGTCGCCATCGAAACAAAAAATCTCCAGGCGGAAAAGAGCAAGCTGGAAATTCAGCGGGACAAGGAATATGCCCGTCTGGAACAGGAACGCGAGGTGGAAATCCGCAAAGCCGCGCAACATGCGGAAATCTCTCGCGAACGGTCGGCCAAGGAGCGGGAGGCCGGTGAGGCGGAGATCGACGAAAAACGCAAGGTCGAGGTCGCCCAAATCGAGGCGGAGCGGGCCGTCGAGGAAGGCCGGATCGTCAAGGAACGGGCCGTGCGCGAAGCGGATATTCAGCGCCGCCGGACCCTGGAAGCGGCGGAAATCGAGCGTGAAAAAACCATCGAGCTGACCAATCAGGATCGGGCCATCGCGGTGGCGGAAAAATCCAAGGCCCAATCGGAAGCCCAGGCGGAAGCAGATCAGGCCCGGGCGGAGGCGGTGCGCGCCGAGGAAACTGTCGTCACCGTCCGCGAAACCGCCAAGGCGGACCGGGAAAAGCAGGTGCAACTGGTCGAAGCCCGCAAGATCGCCGAGCGGCAGGCCATCGAAGTGACCGTCGCCGCCCAGGCCCGCAAGGAAGCGGCGGCGGACGATGCGGATGCGGTCAAGGTAAAGGCTACCGCCGAGGCGGAAGCGGAGAAAATCGCCGCGCTCGCCGCCCAGGCCCGCTACGAGGTGGAGGCCGCGGGGCGTCTAGCCCTGAACCAGGCGGATAATGCCCTGTCCGAGGCGATCATCCGCATGCGGGAGAAACTGGCGATTATCGATAACCTGCATGAAATCGTGCAGGAATCCGTCAAGCCCCTGGAGAATATCGATGGCATCAAGATCATCCAGGTCGATGGGTTGACCGGCGCCAGCCGGGGCGGCGCAGGCGGCGGCGATGGGCCTGGAAACGGCGCGGGCCTCTCGGACCAGGTGGTTGCCAGCGCGCTGCGCTATCGCGCGCAGGCCCCGCTGGTGGATGCCCTGATGAAGGAAATCGGCATGGACGGGTCCAGTCTGGCCGGATTGGCGGCGGCGCTTTCCAGTGACGCACCGCCGTCAGGCGAAACGCCTGGTGGCGGTGGTCCTGGCGACGGAAAGACGGGTGGGCCCGAAGGCGGGGACACGCCAAAGGGGCCTGCCAGTGGCGGTAACGGTACCGGTGGTTCGAAGCCTTCGACGCCGGAGATGAGCACTAAGGCATCGCCTGCCGCCGCGCCCATGCCGCCCGCTGCGCAATCTGCAGAGTCCCTGCCTCCGGCAGAGCCAGCGCCCGCGCCAAAAACCTTCCAGAGCTATGATGTGAAGTGGGAATAGGCGACGGTTACGGGGCCGTGTCGGTATCGGTGTCGGTCGAGGCGGGGGGCGCGTCGGTCGGGGCGTCATCCTCCAGCGCCTCGCCATGGCGCACATGGCGTTGCAACATATCGGCCCGGTGTTCCAAGAACTTATAAGCCCGCCAGCTAAAGACGAAAGAGATCACATAAACAATGCCGACAACGCTTAAGGTGAGCCACGGCGCGGCCACCAGCAAAGCGACCATAAGGCCCACTGCCAAGAGGGCGAGCAGCACGTAATCTTGCGGAATTGACACCCGTTTGAAGGAAAAAGTGGGAAACCGGCTGACCATCATTGCCGCGATGCCCACCATGACGGCGGCAACAAATAGCGGATGGGAAAGCGGTTCCAGATCGAGCGATAAGTATAGCCCCAAGGGGATCAACGACAGGCCCGCCGCTGCCGGTGCGGGGACCCCGGTGAAGAAATTATAGGCCCAAGGGGGCAGGTCTGGTTTATCCAGTGCCGTGTTGAACCTGGCCAAGCGCAGAGCACAGCAGACGACGAAGATCAGGGCGATCATCCAGCCCCAGGCCTTGCCCGTATCTTGCAACGACCACAGAAAATTCACCATGGCGGGGGCCACGCCGAAGGAAACGATATCAGAGAGGGAATCCAGTTCCGCACCGAATTTGCTGGTGCCTTTCAGCATACGGGCGATACGGCCATCCAGGGCATCCAGAACCGCCGCGATCATGATCGCCCAAACCGCAGCATCCCACCGGTCTTGCAGCCCGAAATAGATGGCGGTCAACCCGGCGGACAACGCCCCCATGGTCAGCATGTTGGGGATCAGCCGGTTAATGGGCAGGCGTTTGGGGCGGGGGCGCCGGGTGCGGAAGGTAGCCATCAGCGCACCACCCCGGTCCGGGCCGGTTCTGTCGCTGCCAGATCCGCCAACACGGTTTCCCCGGCCAGGGCCCGCTGCCCCACACAGGCCAGCGGAATCACCCCTTCAGGAAGATAGACATCCACCCGGCTGCCAAACCGGATCAGCCCAAACCGCTGTCCGGCCAGCATGGGCAGGCCCGCGGCCACATCACATTTGATCCGCCGCGCCACCAGACCGGCGATTTGCACCACGCCCAGGGTTTTGCCGTCTGCCATTTTCAGCGCCAAACCGTTGCGTTCGTTAAATTCGCTGGCCTTGTCGAGGGAGGCATCGAAGAACTTGCCGGGCCGATAGGCGACCTTGGTAATGGTCGCATCCACCGGAACCCGGTTCACATGCACGTCAAACACATTCATGAACACACAAACCCGGGGCCGGGGGGTGTCTCCCAGCTCCAACTCGGGGGGCGGCGGCGCCATATCCACGGCGCTCACCACGCCGTCGGCGGGGCTGATCACCAGGCCGTCGCGCGTGGGGGTCACGCGGTCTGGATCGCGGAAGAAATAGACGCACCACAGGGTCAGCACCACCCCGACCCAGCCCAGGGGCTGGGCGATGAGGAATAAAATCAGGGTGACAGCGGCAAAAATGCCGATAAACGGCCAACCTGCGCTGGCGATGGCGGGGAGCTTAAAACTATGCATGTTTTGTTCAGTTTTCCGGTTGCCGTTCAGTGGGGCGCGGAACGGTAAGCACCTGCCCCGGATAAATCAAATCCGGATCGCGGATCTGATTGCGATTAGCGTCGTAGATAATCACATACCTGAAACCTTCGCCATAGGCGCGGCTGGCGATTTGCCACAAATTACTACCGGGCGTGACCGTAACGTGCCGTTCGTCATCGCCCAAACCTGTCGAGGAGGCTACCGAAGAAGCCGCTGTTTCCGTTGTGGGGGCGGCTTCTTCTGAACTAGGGCTTTCGCGGGCAGCGGTTGCTGGCGCCGCAGGGGCTTCGGCAACCGCCACGGGGGTGTCCAGTGCCGCTTCCGAACGGGCGACGACGCTTCCCGATCCATCCACCTGATCCACCCGCAGAACATGCGTGCCCGCCGCCGCTGTCTCTGGCGGGGTGATAGACCAAGTGCCCGCCTCATCGGCGATGGCTTCGCCGATCAGGCTGTTGTCCAGGTATAGGCGGACGGTTTCGCCCGAGGGGGCTCTACCCGCAACCGTTAGCATTCCAGCCGGGCTTACATCCGCCGTGTCAATGGCCAGTGAAAGGGGGGCGCCGGTGGTTTCGGGCCGTTGCAGGATACGGATTTGTTGGGTCGCGCCGTCCACCGCGACGGCAAGCGGCGCGCGCTGATCGCCCTCGCTGGCCGAAAGGGCGACCTGGGTTTCCGACCGGCGCAGGGTTCCATCGGCGTTGCGGGTGGCCAGATACAGATTGCGACTTTCTGGAGATAGGGGCTTTGGCGCCACATAGACCCATTCCCCCTTGTCATCGGCGAACACCTCGCCGATCGGTGTATCGTCGCTCAGGATGATGACATTCTCTCCCGGAGCGGCGCGGCCCGCCATCACCGCATCGCCGTTTGGGGTGATCCGCACCACATCGAAGGTGGGAGGGCGGTTCTGCGCGGTATCGGTATCTGGTGGTGCGGGGGATCCCGCCGTGGGCCCTGTGATGGATTGGCTGGCCGAGGGGACCGCCGGGGGCGTTGGATTGGGGTTGCCGCTCAATAAAAACAACCCCAAGGAAATGGCCACGCCGACAACGACCAAGCCCACGGTAAACGCGGCGAGATAGGGGCGTAAGGGAACCATTGAACGGCACCTTTGGAGGACACAACAACGCCTCGGACCCTAGCGCTTGCAGGGATATGACGCAATCATTACAGAAACCTCGATGGGGGAAATGCGGGGGTTGAACCGGGGTATATGGAAAAAGAAAAAAACGGCGGCTCCACGGGTGGAACCGCCGCAAAAAGCAACGAGCAAACGAAATTCTTCGCAATTTTTCTCTTGTCTCCAGCCGTCCACCGAGGTCTTGTCCCTGGGGGCTGGGCACCATCGCGATCAGAACCAAGGATCGGCAGAGGGGCGTTTTTTAACCTGAGAAAGGGGCGGCACGATGAATACGGTTAGGAATGGCGCGTTTATCCCATCGAGAACGTCTTTTTCCTATTGAAGCACCGCATCACGTCGTGCCGCCTGCGTGCGTCATCCTCATGTAAGGAAAATTAGCAATTAGTGGGCCAAATTCCAAAACCTAATGATTGCAGATACTTGTTAAAAATGCACTGGCTATACTGTAAAAATGTCCGACACACTTTCCAGGCAGCTGGCCGTTGGGGGCGTCGGCAATGACGGCCTTTCCCCCAGCCCCTCGGCGGGTCCAAGGCGTGCGAGAATTCGTCGATCATTTCGATATTTTTCTGCTGGATGCCTGGGGTGTGATCCATGATGGCGCCCGCCTGTATCCTGGCGCGGGAGATTGTTTGGCGCGCCTGCGACAGTCAGGTAAACGACTGATTATTCTGTCGAATTCTGCCCGTCGGGAGGCGGAGGCCTATGTCACTCTGCGCGAGGTGGGCTTGCCCGACGGCCTGATCGAGAGGGTGTTCAATTCGGGCAGCCTGTGCCGCGACAGGGTCGCAACCGGGCAGTTCGGCAGCACCTGTCTCGCTATTTCCAACGACGGTCCATTTCCCTGGCTCTTGGATGATTCGCCCATCCAACGCACGGAAAACCCCGATCTTGCCGCGTTTTTGCTGGTCACCAGCCTGCCGGGCGCGGCACCAACTGTTAAGGATTTCGACAATATTCTCGACCCGGCCCTGGCGCGGGATCTCCCCCTGGTTTGCGCCAACGCGGATAAGGTGGCGATTATGAACGGGCAACGCCGCCCCTGTCCGGGGGCGTTGGCAGACCGATATGCGGCGCGAGGCGGAACCGTGCATCGGTTTGGCAAGCCGTATGCAGACATCTACGATGCCTGCTTCGACGATCTGGGTCCGGTGCAGAAAGACCGGGTTCTCGTGATCGGGGATTCCTTTGATACGGATATCCCTGGCGCCGCAAATAGCGGGCTTCAGAATGTGTTTATCACCTCTGGCATTCATCAGGACATATTGGGCGATAACCCCACGGCGGACCAAGTGGCGGCGTTCTGTGCGGCGCGGTCGCAGTGGCCAAGCTTTTCTCTCGCGCGGCTGGTTTGGTAGCGCATGCCGCCATTCCGTTGAACGGATCGGAATTGCTCCTCGTACCAAGGCATTCCACCCCTTAGACTGCTCGGTGAAATGTTTCCTCGGTCGGTCTGATGCGCAGGTTGATTCTTCCCGTTTTCGCGCTGCTGTCCAGCATCGCCATTTTGATGATGGGCAATGGCTTGCTCACCACATTGATCGGCGTGCGGCTGGGCTTGGCGGGCAGCAGCGAGTTCACCGCCGGGTTGGTCACCTCGGGCTATTTCGGCGGGTTGATCATCGGCGCTTTTTTGGCCCCGAAGCTGATCGAGCGGGTGGGCCATATCCGGACCTTTGCCGCCGCCGCCTCTATCTTTTCCGCCGCCGCGGTGGGCCATGCTTTTTTTGAGAGCGCGGCTTTCTGGTGGGGGCTACGGCTGTTGGAGGGGCTGTGCATGGCCAGCCTGTTCATCTGCGCGGAAAGCTGGCTAAATGAACGCTCCACCAACGAAACCCGCGGCGCCATTCTCTCCGTTTACACGCTTACGGCGGGGATCTTCATGGGGATCGGGCAGTTTTTCCTCAACCTCGCGGATATCTCCACTTTTACGCTGTTTGCGGTGGCGTCGATCCTGCTCTCCATCTCCCTGGTGCCCCTGACCTTGAATCAAGGCCCAACGCCGAGCCTGCCGGAATCCCGCCCGCTCAATCTCATGGCGCTGCTGCGGGCCTCGCCCCTCAGCATGACCGGGGCCCTGGTCTCCGGGCTGGCGCTGGGGGCATTTTACGGGGTGGCACCTCTGTTCGGGCAGCGGCTGGGCTTGACCACCGAAGGCGTCGCGCGGCTGATTGGCCTGACCATTATTGGCGGCATGGTGCTGCAATATGGGTTGGGGCGGATTTCCGATAAATTCGAGCGGCGTTTGGTGATTTTGATCGCGGCTGCGGGGCTGACGGTGGCCAGCCTCTGTATTCCGGCGATGATCCATCTGGTGATTGGAACTGATGCCATAGCCGCCATGACAGCGGAAGCTTTGGAATCCACTGTCGATATGTACCTCTTGCCGGTGATGTGTTTTTACGGCGGATTTTTGTATACCCTTTATCCGCTCTCCATCGCGCAACTCAACGACCGGGTAGACCCCCGGGAATATGTGGTGATATCGGGGGCCATGATTCTCACCTACAGCGTCGGCGCCATGCTGGGCCCGATTCTGGGAGGTGGGGCCATGCAGTTGCTTGGGCAAAGCGGCATGTTTTTGTTTACCGGCGTGGCGGGTCTCGCCTTGGCGGGCGTGGCGGCGTGGCGCCGTGCCGCAGGTCCTTCGGTGTCGGTGGAGGAGCAATCCGCCTTCCAACCGGTGCCCCGCACTACGCCGGTGATCTACGAACTGGACCCCCGCGTCGATGCGGATCAATATAGCTTCGATTTTGACGCTGATGCTGCGTCTTAACCGCTCGCCCAACGCCACCGAGGTTTTCCATCCATGACCGAGAGCAAAAAAATTTCCCGTGTTTCCGAACGTGAATTTGCAGAGATTATCGCCCAGGAGATTCCCGTGGCGAAAGCAGCAGGCCTGGTGGTGCGTCGGATGCGCTATGGCGAATGTGTTTGTGCGCTGCCCTTTGATCCCACCCATCTGCGGCCCGGTGGCACGGTATCGGGCCCCGCCATGATGATGGTGGCCGATGTGGTGATGTTCGGGGTGGTGTTGTCGGTGCTGGGGCCGGTCAAGCAGGCGGTGACCACCAATTTCAACATCAATTTCCTGCGCCGCCCCGGCCCCGAGGCCCTGGTGGTCGAAGGGGATGCCATCAAGATCGGCAAGCGCCTCGCCGTGCTGGAAGTCACTCTGTTTTCAGAAAACGATCATGATCCTGTGGCCCATGCCACCGGCACCTATTCTATCCCAACGGCGACGCCGGCGCCTCCATCACCGTCTTGACCTTGCCTGCCAGTTCGTTGAGTGAGAACGGCTTGTTGAGGAAATTCAGGCTTTCATCCCGGCCGATTTCCTCTGGAATGGCATCCTGGGTATAGCCGGAGATCAAGATCACCTTGATGCCGGGCCGCTCCTTGCGCAATTGCTTGACCAGCGCGTGGCCATCCATGCCGGGCATGACAACATCCGAAACGACCAGATCGATGGAGGCGGTTCTCGCGCGGACCAAATCCAGGGCGGCCTCTCCGTTCTCCGCCTCTAAGACCTGATACCCTTTATTCGATAAGGCGCGGCTGGCGAACAGGCGAACGGCGTCCTCATCCTCCACCAGCAAGATGGTGCCCGCGCCGGTGAGGTCTAAAGTTCGGCTTTCTGTCAGGGCCACAGGTTCGTTGCTGGCAGCGGCTTTCTTGTCGTCGGCGGGCAGGTAGATTACGAATATGGCGCCCGCGCCGGGGGCGGAATCCACCGTGATATAGCCGCCCGTTTGATGGATGATCCCCTGCACAGTGGAGAGGCCCAGGCCGGTGCCTTCGCCCACATTCTTGGTGGTAAAAAACGGCTCAAAGACCCGCCCGATATTCTCCTTTGAAATGCCGCTGCCCGTATCGCCCACCTCGATGGTCACGTAATCCCCTTGCGGGATCAGTTCCGATCCGATCTGCGCCGGTTCCTCCAGGGTCTCATTGGCCGAGCGAATGGTCAGGGTGCCACCGTCGGTCATGGCATCGCGGGCGTTGACCGCCAAATTGACGATCACCTGATCCAATTGCCCGGGGTCCACGCGCACGGGCCAGGGATCGCGGCCCGGCTCCAGGGCAAGGTCGATCTTCTCGCCGATCAGGCGGCGCAGTAGGTTGGAAAGATCGGCCAACACTTCCGATACATTGACGATCTTCGGCTGCAAGGTCTGGCGGCGGGAAAAAGCGAGCAGTTGGCGCACCAGATTGGCGGCGCGGTTGGCATTCTGCTTGATCTGCATGATATCGGTGAAAGACGGATCGCCCGGCCCATGGCGCCCCAAAAGCAAATCGCAAAATCCGATCATGGCGGTGAGCAGATTGTTGAAATCATGGGCGATGCCGCCCGCCAATTGCCCCACGGCCTGAACCTTCTGCGCCTGGGTGAATTGCTGTTGCAGATGGCGGCGCTCCGTGGTGTCGATGAAATGCAGGGCGAGGCCTTCCGTCTCTCCCTGGCTGTCATCAATGCGGCTGGCATAGACCGTGGCCGCCACTTCCCGCTGCCGGGTTGCAGGCATGCGCACATCCAGCACGGCTGCGGGAATGGTGCGCATCAGCACCTTGGAGAGTTGCGCCGCGAGATCGCCATGATCCTCTTTCGCCACCCGGTCAGACAAGGGGCGGCCCACGATCCCCTCCCGATGCAGGCCAAGCAGCTTTTGGAACGCCTTGTTGCAGTCGGTCACGATGCCATCCAGATCAAGCTGCACGATTCCGACCGGCGCATCGCTAAAAAGCGCGCGGAACAGCTTCTCCCATTCTCCCGCTGCGCCGGTGGCTGCCGCGCCGGTGGTTTCCAGTACCGATTCCACATCCCGCAACAGCACCGATCGGGAATAGACAAACTCCCCATCGGCGCCGAGCTGCTCCGATTGCAGTAGGAGTGCCTTGAAGGGATCACCCTTGGCAGCCCGCAAGGTCACCATCCCATGCCGGTCGTCCGCCTCGGTTCGGGAGGGCGCCCCGGGGGTATCATCATCGGGGACCACAAAGTCGGCCAGGCCCGGGGCATCATCTGCCATATGCCCGGCGGGGAGGCCGAGCCAGTCGGCCAAACAGCGGTTGAGGTAATAGAACCGACCTTCCGCGTCGGCGGAGAAAAACCCGACGGGCATATTGTCCACCAGATCTTCCATAAGCTGGGCGCCCGCATGCCGTACAGCATCCATCTCCCGCCGGGCGGTGATATCCTGCAAGGACCATTGCACGTAGCCATCGGCGCCCGGGACCGGGGCCACGGAAACGGAAAGCCAGCGCCGTCCCCCCTTATGGCCCTTCACGGCGATTTCCATATGATCGGTGCTTCCGCCGGCAGCGGTCCCGCCCAGGCGTCGTATGGCGTCGGCGCCGTCCGCTTTCAAGGCGGCGTCCGCCAGCCATTCCACCAACGGGCGGGCCTCGGTCCCCGGCGCGGCGGGCAGCAACGCCCGCACGGCCCCGTTTGCCACCAGGATCATGCCGTTGTCATCGCAAATCGCCAGACCTCTTGGGTCTCGTTCATGGGCGGCGGCGAGCAACCTTGCCTGTGCCGCGGCTCGCCGCTCTTGCCAAGCACAGCGAAGGGCGACCCCCCCCACACCCAGCGCCCCCACAAACAACCCGGTGGCGGCGAGGGCCGAAACCAATAAGGAGAGCAGCAACCCCCCCGCCACTAAGATCAGGCACAGGCCGATCCAAGGCGCGGGTTGGCGCCAGATCTCCGCTTTCGAGACCGGGGCCGGGGTGGGGGTCATTGCAAGGTCCGTCCCTTCAGCCGCATCACGTAGCCGATGATTTCCGCCACGGCCTGATAATGCTCGTACGGGATTTCCTGATCCAGTTCCACCGTGGCATACAGCGCCCGGGCCAGCGGTGGGTTTTCCACGATGGGCACTTCGTTTTCCTGCGCGATTTCCCGGATTCGCGCGGCCAGATGATCGATGCCCTTGGCCACCAGGCGGGGCGCCTGCATCTCCTCGATTTTATAGGTCAGGGCAACGGCGTAATGGGTCGGGTTGGTGACCACCACATCGGCGGTGGGCACATTGGCCATCATGCGCTGGCGGTACCGTTCCAGCCGAATGCGGCGCAGGCGGGCCTTGATCTGCGGATCCCCCTCGGTTTCCTTATTCTCGTCCTTCACCTCATGTTTGGTCATGCGCATCTGCTTTTTGAAGGCATAGCGCTGGTAGACCAAATCCAGAAAGGCCAGGGCGGTCATCACCCCCACCGTTGCCGCCACCAGCAGGATGCCGAGCAAAACCAACCGGTCCAGCAAGATGGCCATGGAAATGCCCGGCAGGGTTTCCACATCATTGAACAATGGCACCGCGACAAACAGGCCCACCGCGGTGACGATAGTCAGTTTCGCGAGGCCTTTGAAGAACTCCACCAACTGGCGCATGGAAAACATGCGCTTGAACCCGGCGATCGGGTTGAACCGGTTGAATTTGGGTTTCAGCTTTTCCCAGGACAACAGCAACCCGAATTGCCCGATTCCGGCGCCGACGGCGGCGATGATCACCAGCAGCATGAAAGGCCCCAGGGCCAAGGCCAGATCGATGAACACATCCCGCGCGACCAGCTGCATGGTGCCTGGATCGAGGCTGAGGGCATGGCCCTCGGAAATGAAGGTGCTCATGGACCGGGTCAAATGACTGCCGATGAAGGGCGCCAGGAACGCCAGGCCCAGCAACCCCACGAGCAGCAGGCCCCAGCTTTTGATCTCCTGGGATTGAGCGACCTGCCCCTGTTGCCGGGCCTTGCCCAGTTTTCGGGATGTCGGGTCTTCTGTTTTTGATGCGTCGTCTTCGTCAGACATGGCTGTCCAATGCCGTTACGGCCCCACGAGGCCGCCCATGACCTCGGTGAAGTGGTTCAGATATACCATCATGATCGAGGATAGGACGAGGATCATTAAGGAGAAGGACAAAATCTGCTGCAACGGCAAGCCGACGAAAAACACCGGGAACTGCGGCATCAGGCGCGCCAGTAAACCCAACAGCAGGTTGAACCCGAAGCTGAGCAGGATAAACGGCGCGGCCAGGCGGATGCCGAGATTGAAACTGTCCGACACCGTGCGGGCCGCCATGTTGGCCGCATCCCCCGTGGCCGGGGGCTGACCGGGGATAAAAAGCACGTAACTATCGATCACCGCGCGCAGCATCACATGGTGCAAATCGGTGACGAACAGCAGCACCATGGCGAGCGTGGTCAGAAAACCGGAGGCAAGGGCGCTTTGTTGCTGTGAGACCGGGTCATAGACCAGGGCATTGGCCATGGCGGAGGTAAAGGAGATCATGGTGCCGGTGGCGTGCAGCGCGGAGGCGATCATGGTCGCCAAGGCGCCGATAAACACGCCGATCAGGGCTTCACCCGCGAACAAGAGGCCCACCCCCGCGTTGGAGGCAGGCGGGTCCGGCAGGCCTGGACCCACCACGGGCAAAACCAACAGGCTGATAAATAAGGCGATGATCAGCCGCACCATCACCGGCACATAGGTGGCGGCGAAACCGGGCAGCAGCATCATGGCGCCGCCAATGCGCGCGAAAACCAGGAAAAAGTTGAACAGGTTGAGGGAGAGGACCTCGGCGAACACGGCGGGCTATCCGATCGCGATCATCTGATCGAACAGCAGCCTGCCGAACTCCACCATCACGCCGATCATATAGGGGGCAAGCACCACCACCGAGGTAAACACCACGATGATTTTCGGCACAAAGGTGAGGGTCATTTCCTGCAACGAGGTGAGCGCTTGGATCAAGGCGACGATCACACCCACCAAAAGACCAAGGGCGAGCACCGGGCCCGCCACCTTTATCAGGGTAAAATACGCTTCCTTGGCGAGGGAAACGACGTCGGCTTCGTTCATGGGACCGACGCCGATTAAATCGGCATGCGGATGATTTCCCGATAGGCCTCGATCATCTTATCGCGCACGGCGACCACGGTTTGCACGGTGACTTCCGCTTCGGCAACAGCCGTCAACACACCGGTCAGGTCGGCCTTGCCCGCGGCGGCGGCAACGGAAAGCTGCTCTGCGGTTTTGCCCTGACCGATGGCGGTATTGAGAGAATTTTTCAACATGCTGGCGAAATCTTCCGCCGCGGCCTCCTCGCCGGGCATGGCGGCGCCCGCTTTTGGGGCGTTTCGATAGGCCTGGGCGGCCTGGACGAGGGATACTGACATGGTTTACTTCCTTCCCGTTCCGCGGCTGTTTTGCCTATCGCAGCAGGCCGATGGCGCGCGTGATCATTTCCTTGGAGGTTTTGATGGCGTTCAGATTGGCTTCGTAGGAGCGTTCTGCTTCGCGCATGTCCATGACCTCAATCAACGAATTGACGTTCGGGGTCAGCACATACCCTTCCGCGTCGGCGGCCGGATGGCTCGGCTCGTAACGACGAGGAAAATCCGACCGGTCAACGGTCGTCTTATCGACTTTGACAATGCTGGCTTTCAATTCTCGATCCAGCATGTTTTCAAACAGGATCACTTTGCGTCGATAAGGGGTTTCGCCGGGGCGTTCCGGCAGGGAATCGGCATTGGCGAGGTTTTCAGAAATGACGCGCAGGCGGGTGCCCTGGGCTTTCATGCCCGAGGCGGAAACCTTCATGCTTTTGATCAGTTCATCCATAATGCGCGCCTAAATCCTATGGGCCTTATTGCCGCCCGATGGCGGTTTTGAAGAGGGTCAAATGCTTGCGGTACAGTTCCGTGGTCAATTGATGGTCCAAGTTCGTTTCCGAAACTTTAATCGCCTCTTCCTCCAGCACCACCGCATTGCCCGCCGGGGCCGATTCGTAGGACCGCTTTTCGTTTTCCCGATAGGCGCTGTCCCCCGAATGACCCACGATATGACCCGGGTTGGTCACCGCCAGGGATACTTTCGTCGACGTGGACGATCCCACCATTTGCTTGAAGGTCAGAGGTTTAAGGTCTTGCGGGCGATAATCCGGCGTATCCGCATTGGCGATATTTTCGGCCAAGGTCTTCTGCCGCTGGTTTAACCAGCCCATACGCCGCTTCATGGCGGAGAGCAATGTGACTTTGCTTAAATCCATTGAGCGTTTCCCCGAGTCCCGGCAATTTTCAGGCAGTGTACGAACGACTCTATTTTGCGGAGATTCCTTTAACAAAGAGTGAATCTATAACCCCCTGTTTTCATTGATTTATTGAATCAAGGTGGGGACTCGCGGGAGTCGCGATTTAAGCCTTTGTTAAAACTGACGGGGTAACACTGACGCCGACAGTGATGGGAATCCGATGGCCGACCAAAACGACGACAAGGGCGATAAACGGCAAACAGCGGTAGCGCTTGGCTATGATGGCGGCGCCGCGCCGCCCAAGGTGTTGGCTGCTGGGCATGGCGCCATCGCCGAGGAAATTCTGCGGCTTGCCTTCGAACATGGGGTGAAGGTGCGCGAAGATGCGGATTTGGCGGAGATGCTCAGCGCCCTGGATGTGGGCGATGAAATCCCCGTGGAAGCCTTTGCCGCTGTGGCGGAGATTCTCTCCTATATCTACCAGATGAGCGGCGATTTGCCCCCAGACCCTGCGCGGGAGCCGGTGTAATGGCGGCTCCAGAAGATCCGCGCATGCTCGCCGATCAAGTTCGGCAGTTGATCCGTACCGCCCACCGGCACATTTCCGAGGGGCGCCAGGTGGATGTGACCGCCGTGCAAACCCTGGTGGCGCGGCTGGTTGCGGCGGTCGATTCCGCGCCCGCTGTGGAATCTGCGGTCCTGCGGGAGGGGTTGACGGCGATTCTGGCGGATCTATCCACTTTGGAAACCGCGTATCGACGCAACCCGCCGGGGGAAGCCCGGGCGTCCGCCCGCGCTGCCAGCGACGCCTACGCCAGTTCCGCTGATATGGATCGGGGCAATGATGGAGATTGAAGGATATCTCAAATTCGTGGTGGCGCTGGCCTTTGTCCTCGGGCTGATCGGGCTGTTCGCTTATATCGGCAAACGCTATGGGTTGGGCTACGCCGCTGGCGCGGTTGGCGCGCGCAAGGGGCGGCGGTTGGCCATCGTCGAAACCATGCCGCTGGACCCGAAACATCGGGTGGTTTTGCTGCGCCGGGACGAAACGGAGCATCTCGTTCTGCTGGGTGCCACCGGAGCGGTGCTTCTGGAAGGGGGGATCGCGGCGGAATCCTTCACGCCTGCCGAGGCGTCTCCCCCCGCGCGCATTGAGGCAGATCGCGTGGAGCCCCGGCTGTGAGGGGCGGGAGAGCATTTCTTGCCGTTTGCGCCGCGCTCGGCGTCGGCCTCTGGGCGGACCCGGCGTTGGCCCAAAGCATCAATATCGATTTGGGGGGCGATGCGTCCTCCACCGCCCGGATTGTCCAGCTTATCGCCCTGATTACGGTGATGAGCCTCGCACCATCGCTGATTGTGATGGTGACCTCCTTTACCCGGATCATCGTGGTGCTGGGTTTCGTGCGCACCGCCATGGGCACCCAGCAGACGCCGCCGAACCAGGTGCTGATCAGCCTGGCCCTCTTCCTGACCCTGTTCATCATGACGCCCACTTTGGAGGCCTCCTACAACGCGGGTATCAAACCCATGATGGATGGCGAGTTGGAAGAACTGGAGGCCATGGAGCGTGCCGCCAAGCCATTCCACGATTTCATGATGCGCCATGTCCGCGAGGCCGATCTGTTGCTGTTTGCGGATATCGCGGAACTGCCTGAGGAAATCGTGGCCGAGGAAATCCCCTACCGGGTGCTGATCCCCGCCTTCATGATCAGCGAATTGCGCAAGGCCTTTGAAATGGGTTTCTTGCTGTTCTTGCCGTTCTTGGTGATCGATATGACCGTGGCCTCGGTGCTGATGTCCATGGGCATGATGATGCTGCCACCGATCATCGTGGCGCTGCCCTTCAAGATCATCTTTTTCGTGCTGGTGGATGGCTGGTACATGCTGTCTGGCAGCCTGGTGCGCAGCTTCGGCGGATAAACGGCGTTTACGTTAACATCAAACTGTAAAAATCCTTTGCTATGAACGCCCCATGCAGAGACGCATTGGGCACTGGTTCCTTTCGATGGGCTTGATAGGAGGGGGTGCGGCGGGTAGTTCCGCCGTGGCCGAGGAGGCGCATATCTTTGGCCTGTGGCGCGAGCCGGCCATGCGGGCCGAGGTGAAGGTTTACGCCTGTGGCGCGCATCTGTGCGGGGATCTGGTGCAGCTTCCGGCAGATGCGCCGCGTGAGGATATCCATAACCCCGATCCCACCCAGCAGGGGCGCGACCTCCAGGGGCTGACCATCATTGAAGGATTTAGGCGGCTGGACCCGTCGGGTAAGGTATGGGTGGGTGGTGGCGATTTTGGCCGCATTCCGGGGCGTATCTATGTGCCATCCAACGGCGATACCCTGGGAGACGCGGAAAACACCTATGCCATCACGCTCATAGACCCGGACACGCTGACCATCGCCATTCACAATTGCGTGCTGACCTGCTTCGGAAAGAGCAAATGGGTGCGGATCAGTTCTGAAAAATGAATTAGCCGAGGAGGTCCTGGATATAGGCGGGCAGGGCAAAGCTCGCGACATGCAACTCGGGGGTATAATAGCGGGTTTTTAACCCCGCCGCCCTGTAGCGCTCTTTTAGCGTATCCAAGGAGCGGGATTTCGCTCCGGCATCATCGCAACCCCAGGCCAGGGTCATGACGCCGCCCACATAGGTGGGCACGGCGGCGACATAAAAAGCGGTATCAGCGAACACCGCGCCCATGCGCTGATGGGTTTGGGTCACTTCTTCCGGTTGATGGAACGGCACGCCGTTTTGCGTGGCGAGAATGCCGCCAGGGCGAAGACAGCCATGGCAATCCCGATAGAATTTTTCCGTGAACAGCACTTCGCCGGGGCCCACCGGATCGGTTGAATCGACGATAATCGCATCGAACTTGCAGTCGGTCTCGGCGACAAAAGCCAAACCGTCACCGATGATCAGGTCTGTGCGGGG
The DNA here is from genome assembly GCA_049605255.1 of Magnetospiraceae bacterium. Classification (GTDB taxonomy): domain Bacteria; phylum Pseudomonadota; class Alphaproteobacteria; order Rhodospirillales; family JBMYUJ01; genus JBMYUJ01. The sequence continues at coordinate 17,877 of JBMYUJ010000017.1, read as the reverse complement.
GTCGTCAAAGGCATCGGCGCTCAAGCTGGGCATATATTCCCGGCAGAGGTCCACCACTTCCCGGTCGATCTCCACCATGGTGGCGGAGTCGACGGGATGTTGCAAAACTTCGCGCAGGATGCCGCCGTCGCCGCCGCCGATGATCAAAACATCCTTCACGTCTCCCCGCGCCAGCAACGGCACATGGGTCAGCATCTCATGATAAATGAACTCGTCGGCTTCCGTGGTTTGGATGATGCCGTCCAGCGCCAATACCTTGCCATGCGCCTTGTTGCGGAAAATCAAGACGTTTTGATAGGCGGTTTGGGCGTGGAAAATGATCTCGGTGATTTCGAAGGATTGGGCATAGCCCTTTTTGATCCATTCGGAATAGAGGGATTCTTCGAACCGAATCACCCGATCAAACCCCGGCGCTGTTCGTCCGTATTCATCACTTCCGGTCGGAAGGCTTCACGCAGGGCGGGCAGGCCATCATAGGGGTTGCAATCCCCGCACATGAACAGATCAATGGCGGCGAACTGCCGCTCCGGCCAAGTGTGAATGCTGATATGGCTTTCCGCGAGCACGATCACGCCGGAGATTCCCCCATTCGGCGTGAAATGATGCAGATGCACATGCAAGATCGTGGCGCCCGCCGCCAGGGCGGCATCGCGCAGGGCTTGCTCGGTGATCTCCAGGTCGTCCAGGTTGAACGCCCCCCACAGATCCACCAGCAAATGGGTTCCCGCGAATTTTACGCCATCCTTCTCGACGAAATAATCCGTCACATTCTCATGGCTCGGCACGCTCGCAGAACGCATGGTGTCGCCGTCAGTGTCAGATTGGTTCTCTCGTTCTTCCGCCGGGAAAGATGTGTCCATCAACGCACCCTCGACCTAATGTCATAAAACAGTAACGCATACGAAGGGGCGTTTTTTGACCCGAGTCTCCCGAAAGTTCAAGTTAAATTATGGATTTTGAAGGGTCTACGTCCCGAAAAAACGAACGGCGCCCCGTGTAGGGCGCCGTCGCAACCGAAATTCAGAAGTATTGCGGGGTCTTAGGCGTTCTTTTCACCCTCTGTGCCCAGCGCCGCTTGCGCCGCCGCCAACCGGGCGATCGGCACCCGATAGGGAGAGCAGGAAACATAATTCAAACCGATATTATGGCAGAAGGCGACAGAGGCGGGATCGCCCCCATGCTCGCCGCAAATGCCCAGTTTGATATCCGGCCGGGTGGCACGACCCTTCTCCGCCGCGATCTTCACCAGTGCGCCCACACCCGCCTGATCGATGGTCACGAACGGATCTTTTTCGATCACGCCGCGCTCTTGATAGATGGGCAGGAACCGCCCCGCATCATCGCGCGACAAGCCATAGGTGGTTTGCGTCAGGTCATTGGTGCCGAAGGAGAAAAACTGAGCCGATTGGGCGATCTCATCGGCGGTGAGCGCCGCACGGGGCAGTTCGATCATGGTACCGACCAGATAGTCGAAGGTGACCCCGGTTTCCGCCATCACGGCTTCAGCGGTGGCCACCACCACGGCCTTCAACATTTCCAATTCCCGATGCACGCCCACCAGGGGGATCATCACTTCCGGCGCCACGCTGGATCCGGCCTTGTTGAGGGCGGCGGCGGCCTCAAAAATAGCCCGGGCCTGCATCTCGTAAATTTCCGGGTAGGTGACGCCGAGGCGACACCCACGATGGCCCAACATGGGATTGGTTTCGTGCAGTTCCGCGGCGCGGGACTCCACTGTTTTCGCATCCACCCCGGCGGCGGCGGCCACTTCCGCGACTTCCGCTTCCGTATGGGGCAGGAATTCATGCAAGGGCGGGTCGAGCAGGCGCACGGTAACCGGCAGGCCGTCCATGATTTTGAACAGATCTTCGAAATCCTGCCGTTGGTAATCGAGCAGCTTGTCCAACGCCGCGCGCCGACCGTCCTCGTCGCTGGCCAGGATCATCTCGCGCATATGGATAATCCGCTTGGGATCGAAGAACATATGCTCGGTCCGACACAGGCCGATCCCCTCGGCGCCGAACTTGCGGGCCTGGGCGGCATCCGTCGGGGTTTCCGCATTGGTGCGGACCTTGAGCACGCGGATCTCGTCCACCCATTCCATGAGCGCGCCGAAATAACCGGTCAATTCCGGTTGCACCATGGCCACGGACCCCTTGATCACCTCGCCGGTGGTGCCGTCCAAGGTGAGCACATCACCTTCCTTCAGGGTCACGCCGCCGGCGGTCAGGGTCTTGCCCGCGTAATCCACCTTCAGGGCACCGGCCCCGGCAACGCAGGGGGTTCCCATGCCGCGGGCCACCACCGCCGCGTGGCTGGTCATGCCGCCACGGGTGGTCAGGATGCCTTGCGCCACATGCATGCCGCCGATGTCTTCCGGGCTGGTTTCAATGCGCACCAGCACCACTTTTTCGCCATTGTTGGCCCATTTTTCCGCATCTTCGGCGTTGAACACGATACGGCCCGTGGCCGCGCCCGGGGAAGCGGGCAGGCCGCTGCCGATCACGTCACGGGGGGCGTTCGGGTCCAGGGACGGGTGCAACAGTTGATCGAGCGCCGCCGGATCGATGCGGCGCACGGCCTCGTTCTTATCGATCAGGCTTTCGTTGCACATGTCCACGGCCATTTTCAGGGCGGCGGCGGCGGTGCGTTTGCCGTTGCGGGTTTGCAGCATCCACAGCTTACCGGACTGCACGGTAAATTCCATGTCCTGCATGTCTTTGTAATGCAGTTCCAGCTTTTGGCGCACGTTATCCAACTGGGTGTAGAGGTCGGGCATGACCTCTTCCATGGAGGGCAGGTCGGATTGGTTTTCCTCCCGCTCGCGCTTGGTCAGCGATTGCGGCGTCCGGATCCCGGCCACCACATCCTCACCCTGGGCGTTCACCAGAAATTCGCCATAGAAGAAATTGGCACCGGTGCTGGGGTTGCGGGTAAAGCAGACACCGGTGGCGCAATCATCGCCCATATTGCCAAACACCATGGCCTGTATGTTAACGGCTGTGCCCCAAGAAGCCGGGATATCGTGCAAGCGGCGATAGGTGATGGCACGCTGGTTCATCCAACTGCCGAATACAGCGCCCATGGCGCCCCAAAGTTGCTCTTCCGGGTCTTCCGGGAAGGCGGTACCCAGTTTTTCCTGGACCTTGTCCTTATACTTCCCGGTAAGCAGCTTCCAATCATCGGCGGACAGCTCCGTATCCAGGGTATAGCCCTTGTCATCCTTTAAGATATCGAGCAGTTCTTCAAAATGATGATGTTCGACGCCCAAAACCACGTCGGAATACATTTGAATGAAACGCCGGTAGCTATCGTACACAAAACGGGGATCGCCCGATTTTTCGATCAACCCTTGTGCTGTATCGTCGTTCAGACCCAAGTTGAGCACCGTATCCATCATGCCGGGCATGGACGCCCGGGCACCGGACCGCACGGAAAACAGCAGCGGATTCTTGGCATCTCCGAAAGAAGCCCCCACCGCCTTTTCAACCAGGGTGATCGCCTGCTTGACCTGGTCCTTGAGCGCCGCCGGGTAGGTTTCGCCGTTATCGTAATAATGTGTGCAAACTTCGGTCGTTACCGTGAAGCCGGGCGGCACGGGCAAGCCCAAAACCGCCATTTCCGCAAGATTGGCGCCCTTGCCCCCCAACAGTTCGCGCATGCTCGCATCACCGTCGGTGGACTCGGTCCCAAACGCATAAACCCATTTTGTCATTGTTTTAACCCTCGATTTTCGAGAAATCCGCCACTCTCCCCAGGGCAGAACGAATACCAGAAAGCAGACGCAACCTGTTAGCGCGCACGTTAGCGTTGTCCGCGTTCACTATGACACTATCGAAAAAAGCGTCAACTGGCTCGCGCAAAGACGACAAGGCGGCCATGGTTTTTACGAATTCCTCGCCCGATAAGGTCGCGTCCGTCACCGCCAGCGTGTCCGAGAGCGCTGTATCCAGGGTTTTTTCGGCCGCCTCGGCGAACAGGGCCGGGTCTGGCGCGCCTGTTATCGGCGCCCCATCCTTCTTTTCCTCGATGGCAACGATGTTGCTGGCCCGCCGATAGGCCACCAGCAGGTTGGCACCGTCTTCCGTATCCAAAAACTCCCGCAGCGCATCCACCCGGGCCAGGAGGCGCACAAGATCATCCTCATCCCCGAGGGCGAAAACCGCTGAGATCAGATCATGGCGGACGCCTTGTTCCTTCAAATGCACCTTCAGCCGGTCGGCAAAGAACGCCAGTAGGCTGTCGATCTTGTCTGATGCGTCGGTGGCAAACGGGGCGAAGGCCAAGGCAAAGGCTTCCCGCAGGGGCAGGCGTAGCTGGTTTTCCAGAATCAGGCGGATCACCCCCAGGGCCGCGCGGCGCAACGCGAAGGGATCCTTCGACCCGGTGGGCTTTTCGTCGATATGCCAGAACCCGGCCAGGGTGTAGAGCTTGTCGGCCAGGGCGACCGCCACGGAAACCGGCGCCCGGGGGCAATCATCTTCCGGCCCTTGCGGGCTGTAATGGGTGGCGATGGCGTCCGCGACCGCTGCGGGTTCCCCGTCGTTGAGGGCGTAATAACGCCCCATGATGCCTTGCAGTTCGGGAAACTCGAACACCATGTCGCTGACCAAATCGGCCTTGGCGAGCTTGGCGGCCCGGCTGACCTGGGCGGCATCGGCACCCGGTACAACAGCGGCCAAACGGCCCGCCAAATCCTCAACGGCGGCCGTTTTCTGCGCCACCGTGCCGATTTTCGCATGAAAAACGATATCTTCCAGGCGGGGCAGGCGGCTTTCCAAGGTTTTCGCCCGGTCCTGATCCCAGAAAAATTTGGCATCGGACAGCCGTGCCCGCAGCACACGCTCATTCCCCGCGATGATGGCGGCGCCATTGTCGGCACTTTCCCGGTTGGCGACCACGATGAATCGGGGGGCCATTTTCCCGTCGGCATCCAACAAGGAGAAATACTTCTGATGCGCCCGCATGGCGGTGGTGAGCACCTCTTCGGGCACATCCATGAAGGCATCATCGATGGCGCCCATCAGCACCACGGGCCATTCCACCAACCCGGTGACCTCGCTAAGCAGGGCGTCATCATGTTTCACGGTCAGGCCTTCGCGGAGCGCACAGGCCTCGGCGCCCCGGGCAATCACCTTGCTCCGTTCATGGGGATCGAGCATTACTTTCGCTGCGGCCAGTTTTTCCGAATAGTCGGTAAAGCCAGTCACGGTGATTGCGTCCGGCGCCATGAACCGGTGCCCCCAAGTTTGCGCCCCGGCTGCGACCGGCCCTAGCGAAATCGGCACCACCGCGCCCCCGAACAGGCAGAGAATGCCCCGCAAGGGGCGGACCCAGCGCACCTCATTGGCGCCCCAGCGCATGGATTTGGGCCAGGGCAGATCATTGATGGCTTTTTCCAACAGGGCGGGCAGAACCTCCGCCGCCGCGCGCCCCTTCTGCTCGATCACCACGAACAGGAACACCCCCTTGGGGGTTTCCCGCTTCTCGCAATCGTCCAGGGAAAGGCCCTTGGATTTCAAAAACCCATCGATGGCTTTTTGCGGGGCGTCGGCGCGGGGACCGCGTGCTTCCTCCCGCCGGTCCGGCTGCGCGTCGGGAATATCGGTCACGGACAGCAGCAGCCGACGTGGGGTCACATAGCTCTCGGCCGTGGCGAAGGTCAGGCCGGCATCCTTCAGGCCATCGGTTACCAGGCGCCGCAGATCCTCTGCCGCACGGGCCTGCATCCGGGCGGGAATCTCTTCCGAAAAGAGTTCGAGCAACAGGTCTGCCATGGCTCAGGCCTCCTCTTCGGTTTGGGTGGCAAGCCAGGCTTCACAGCACCCCTTGGCCAAGGCGCGGACCCGGGCGATATAGGCGGCCCGTTCAGTTACGGAAATAACCCCCCGGGCATCCAGCAGGTTAAAGGTATGGCTCGCCTTGATGCATTGTTCATAGGCGGGCAGGGGCAGCGGCGCGCCGCCCTCCAACAGGGCCTCGCATTGCTTTTCCGCATCCTCGAAATGGCGGAACAGGATCTCCGTATCCGCAAACTCGAAATTATAGGCGGATTGTTCCCGTTCGTTCTCCAGGTAGACATCGCCATAGGTGACGCCCTGGCCGTTCCAATCCAGGTCGTAGACATTTTCCACGCCCTGGATATACATGGCCAGGCGCTCCAGCCCGTAGGTGATTTCGCCAGACACCGGATTGCATTCGATACCGCCCACCTGTTGGAAATAGGTGAACTGGGTCACCTCCATGCCATCGCACCAGACTTCCCAGCCCAGCCCCCAGGCGCCCAGGGTGGGGCTTTCCCAGTCATCTTCCACGAAGCGGATATCATGCAGGTCTGGGTCAATGCCCAAATGGCGCAGGCTTTCCAGGTAGAGTTCCTGGATATTGTCCGGCGAAGGCTTCAACAGCACCTGAAACTGGTAGTAGTGCTGCAGGCGGTTGGGATTTTCCCCGTACCGGCCATCGGTCGGGCGGCGCGAGGGCTGCACATAGGCGGCGTTCCACGGCTTGGGGCCGAGCGACCGCAGCGTGGTCGCCGGGTGAAAGGTGCCCGCGCCCACTTCCATGTCATAGGGTTGCAAAATAACGCATCCCCGGTCCGCCCAGAAAGATTGCAAGGACAAGATCAAGGACTGAAAGCTTTTGTTGCTGGGGTGCATCGGCGTTTCCCTCACGCGGCCGCCTTTCTTGATTTTCACAAAAGGAGAGCAAAAAATGTCTTGCAGGATTTTAAAGGGAGAGAATTAGAGGGAGAGGCGCGCGGGGTCAAGATTGCCGGTGGTTCCGGCGCCGGTTTCCGGCGGTTCGATCGCGGCCTCAGCCGTAGGGGCACCCTTGTCGGCCGCAGTCGGGGGCTTTTTTCTTCAATACATAGTCGCCACAGGTCGGGCAGGCGACCATGTCTTCCACCCCATCTTCTGCGGTTTCGGCTTTCACCCTGTCTTTGGCGCGCTTTTGCACCGGCTTGGGTTTTTTGTTGAGCCGGTCCATGGCCTTGAAGCCAAACCAGACAATCGCGATGACCGCGACGGTAAACAGGATTTTTGTGGGGCTCAGACCAAACATGTTGATGTTCTAGGGCCGGATCGTTTCAGATGCAATCGCGTTGAGCGATTCTCTCCTAAAACGTGACGCCGCCCCGATCAAAAAGCGCGATTCACGAATGCGCTCCAGGATGCTTCCCGGGAGCGGTCAAGATTCGTCGTCAGGTTCACAAGGCGCCGCTGCGCAACAGGGACTTGGCGCCTTCCCGCTGCGCTTCGGACAACGTTGCCGACAAGATATCGCGCAAGGACTTGCCCTCGGTGGCGCTATCGGCTGCCTTGGTCGCCCAGGCATAGGCGCGGACAAGGTCGGGCGTGGTACCCCGTCCCTCCCGGTAGGCCTCGGCGACCTTGATTTGCGCCTTCGGATACCCGGCTTGGGCGGATTTCAGGAACCATTTTAAGGCTTCGGCATCGTCGCGGGCATAGCCTTGCCCCTCCGCATACATCAGGCCCAGATTATACGCGGCGTGGGTGTTTCCCTCGGCGGCGGCCTTCTTGTACCACTCTCCGGCGGTGAGATAATCCCGGGACACACCCTGTCCATTGGCATAAGCGAGGCCGAGATCGTTGAAGGCCCGGGCATTGCCGTTTTCCGCCGCTATTCGGTACCATTCCAAGGCTTTTGCGTAATCCTGGGGGACGCTTTGCCCTCGGCTATACATGAGGCCGATATTCCGTTGCGCGAGGCCGTGGTTCTTGGCAGCCGCCAGGCGATACCAGGCGAGCGCCCGGTCGTAATTGCGCGCAACACCATCGGCGTCCGCATAATGAATCGCCAGATGGGTTTGCGCCTCCGCATCACCGGCTCGGGCTTTTTGCTCCACCGCTTGAATTTCCGATACCGATGTTTCAGCGCGGGGGATATCGGCGGGCGCGGCCACCGCCCAGGGATCGAAACGGCTGTCCGGGCCCTCCATGGCATAGAGGAAGTAAACAATGGCCAGCACCGGTACGGCCACCATGGCGATTCCCAGCTCTTGTCTGATCTTCACGTTAAGGCCCCTCCGTCCTTTAAAATAGCGGTGGTTTCCGCTGTAAATTCCCCGTTTTCTTCGTGCAACACCAGCCCCGGATGCAGGGTGGTGGGCGAGGCGATCCCCTTGCGGCCCGAAACGATGACCCGTTTAGCGGGCCGCCCTGCCTTGGGCCAGAGGGGAATGATTTTCAGCTCCCCGACCGTGCCGTGCAGCGCCGCCAACAGGCGGTCCAGGCGGTCGGCGCGATAGATCAGCGTGAGAGTCCCCTTCGGGCGCAATACCGCCAGGCAGGCGTCGACCCAGGCGCCGATGTTCCAACCTTCGGCCACATGGGCGGTGAACCTGACCGGGTCCTGCGGTGGGTTGCCATCCTCGGTGGTCAAGAAGGGCGGGTTGGAAAGGACTCCGTCAAAGGGCGCGCGCAGGCGACCCGAGGGGGGCTTCAGGAGGTCTCCCTCAAGGACCTGAAAACAATCAGACACCCCGTTTTCCGCCGCATTGACTTCGGCAAGATGGGCTAAATCCGACTGTAGTTCCACCCCGGTTACCTGCAAGGACGATTCCCGGGCGAGCAGGCACAGGGCGGCGGCGCCGACCCCGCAACCGGCATCCAGTATGCGTTGCCCGGCACGCGCAGGCGTGGCGGCGGCCAAGAGCACCGGATCAATAGCCGCCCGGTATCCCACCCCGGGTTGATGCAGGATCACCCGGCCATCCAGCAGCGTATCTCGCGTGGTGCCTGTGTCTTCCTCCGGTGCCGGGTCGGGCCCGGCATCGAGAATCCAGGTGGCCCGGCTCAGATCGTCCTCCGCCACCATGACCCGGCGGGGCAAGACACCCAAAGAGCCCTCCATGATCGAGGCATGGGTATCCAGGACCAGGGCACCGATCCCCTCATCGGCCAGCCGATGGGTAATCCAACTCAGAAAAACCGGATCGTTGCTGCGGATAAGTTCGCGCATTTCCTTGCCTCAGTGCGACGGGAAACCTATGCTGCCCCTGGCAGGGAACAAACGTCAAGGAGTGAACCATTGGGAACTGTCGTCTCCCTGGGTGAAGACCGCACGTCGAAACCGAGCCTGGAGGCTCTGGTGGGGCTTGTGTCCGCGGATATGAAGGATGTCAATCGCCTGATCATCGAGCGGATGGACAGTCCGGTAACGCTGATCCCTCAGCTGGCCAGCCATCTGGTGGCTGCCGGGGGCAAGCGCATGCGCCCCATGTTGACCCTCGCCGCCGCCAACCTGTGCGGCTATGTGGGGGATCGGGCGAAGGGGCTGGCGGCCTGTGTGGAGTTTATCCATACGGCAACCTTGCTGCATGACGATGTGGTGGATGCCAGCGATCTGCGCCGCGGCCAGGATTCGGCCAATGCCATTTGGGGCAACAAGGCCAGCGTGCTGGTGGGCGACTTTCTGTTCAGCCGTGCCTTTGAGCTGATGGTGGCGGACGGCAACCTCAAGGTGCTGGCGATCCTGTCCAAGGCGTCGTCCACCATTGCCGAGGGGGAGGTCATGCAGTTGATGACCGCCAATGATACAGATACCAGCGAGGATGCTTATCTGGAGGTGATCCGCTCCAAAACGGCGGCCTTATTTGCCGCCGCCAGCCGCATCGGCGCGGTTGTGGGCGACCGCCCTGAAACGGAGGAAGCGGCGCTGGAATCCTATGGGCTGAACCTGGGCATCGCTTTCCAATTGATCGACGACGTGCTGGATTATTCCGCCAAACAGGCGGAGTTGGGCAAAACCGTGGGCGACGATTTCAACGACGGCAAGATCACCCTGCCAATCATCCTGGCGTTCCGGCGCGGTGACGATGCGGAGCGGGAATTTTGGCGCCGCACCCTGGAAGATGAGGACCGCAAAGAGGGTGATTTGGAAAAGGCCATCGCCCTGATGACCAAGCATGGGGCGCTTACCGATACCGTGGCCCGGGCCCGCCATTATGGCGCCATTGCCCGGGATGCCCTGGGCATTTTCCCCAACGGGGATGCAAAAGCGGCCATGGTGGAAGCCATCGATTTCTGCATCGACCGGGCGTATTAACTGCGATCAAGTCCGCAGTTTACGGCGCTTCCTGATACAGCGCGGCCAACACGGGGGCATTGCCGGCGGTGAGCTTGTTGGCGATGCGCGGCCAGAGGCTGTCTTCAAACAGAAAATCGGTGTCGTTTTGCGCCGATAGATGCGCGCGCAACACTTCCAACACCCGTTCCCGTTCCACATAGGGTAGGCCGATCACGGCAACCCCATGTCGGTCCACATCCACCTGCCAGATCACCCCGGATTCAAACTCCGTGACCAGGAGGGCCGGGGCGCCGTCTTCCGCCACCAAGGCGATCCGGCCCACCAGCATGGGTTGGACATTCCAAGACCGCTGCATCCCATAGCGTCCGCCGAAACCGCCCCGGATGATCTGACGGGTTATGAAGGCCACATGGAACGGCAAGGTTTGTTTGCTTTTGGATTTGCTCGGCACCTGCCCGGTTTGCTCCAGATAGGTGCCTTTGGCCAGCGCCGCTTCCGCCGCCTGGGGGTCGCGGGTATCGCCGATGGGCACATTGTAATGCCACAGCAAATCACTATGCCGGACCGCCAGGGTTTCTTGCATGGCGATAGCCGCCGGGTGGGTATCTTCCAGCAAGGCCAGTCGGATGCCGCTGGGGTCTTCCAAAACAGCGACGGGAAACCCCGCGTCGCGCAACTTGCCAACTGGTGTGCGCCACGTGCCGATGCCCATCTCTTCCAACGCGGTGGCGGAGGCTTGGCGGTGCTTTAACAGGTGATTGCGCAGGATCTGCACCTGCGTTAACCCGCCAGGATGTTTTGTGCGCGGCGTGCTTTTTCTTTTCATGCGGTTCAGTCCCTGCTGCCGTTGCGACAGTCTAAGGCCTAATCGCGGACATTGGCCAGGGGTTCGGCATATTGCAGCGCCGTATCCCAGGGAAAAAAGACCCAACTGGATTGCGGGACTTCATGCAGGAAGGTATCCACCAGGGCCAAGCCCTCCGGCTTGCCATACACCGTGGCGAAATGCGCTTCGGGCAGGAGCTTGCGGGCGGCCCTGAGCGTCGTGCCCGTGTCGACAAGATCATCGATTAACAGCCAGCCGCGTCCCTGTTCCGCCACCGCCTGTTCCGGCGCCTTGAGAATGTTGGGTTCGCCCCGATTCTGTACATCGTAGGTGGCGATACACAGGGTATCCACCAGGCGGATTTCCATTTCCCGCGCCACGATGGAACCGGGCACTAAACCGCCCCGCGCCAGGGCGATCAGCCCTTTCCAGGGACCCAGCGGCAAGAGCCGCCGGGTCAATTCTTTCGTATCCCGATGCACATCGGGCCAGGTGACCACATGGGCCCCCGAATAAGATGACGAATTTCCCATGCTTGGTTATTGGGGCACTTTGCCCTCAACCCCCTCTACATACCAATCCATTTTCAAAAGCTCTTCATCCGACAACACTTCCCCTTCCGGAACGCGAATCGCGCCCGACTGATCCTTGACCGGCCCGGCAAAAGGATGGATGGCGCCGGATTTGATTCCTTCCTCGGTTTCCTTGGCGAGGGCGGCCACCTCGTCCGGCATGTTCGTATACGGCGCCATGGAAACCATACCTGCCTTCAAACCACCCCAGGTATCGGCGCTTTCCCAAGTTCCATCCAGCACCGCCTGGGCGCGCGCCACATAATAGCTGTCCCAGTTATCGATAATCGCGGTCAATTGGGCGTCAGGGGCGAAATGATGATTGTCGGAAGCCTGACCGAATCCGTAAACGCCACGGCTGCCCGCTGTTTGCAAGGGGGCGGGGCTATCGGTATGCTGGGCGATGATATCGGCACCTTGGTCGATCAGGGCTTTCGCCGCATCGGCTTCCTTGCCCGGGTCATACCAACTGTTGACCCAGATCACCTTGGCGGTGATTTCCGGGTCCACGGATCGCGCGCCCAAAAGATACGCATTGATGCCGCGCACCACTTCCGGGATCGGATAAGCCCCCACATAGCCAATGATCTTGGATTTGGTCATCTTCGCGGCGATCTTGCCGGTCACATAGCGGCCTTCATAAAACCGCGCCGCATAGGTGCTGACATTGTCCGCCCGCTTGTAGCCGGTGGCATGTTCGAATTTCACCTTAGGATTGCGCCCCGCAACCTTAACGGTGGGGTTCATGAAACCGAATGACGTGGTGAAGATCAGGTCATGATCGGCGGCCAGTTGTTGGATCACGCGCTCCGCATCCGGGCCTTCCTTGACGCTTTCCACATAGCTGGTTTTGGCCTTGTCCCCCAGGGCCTTTTCAATGGCCTGGCGTCCGATATCATGGCGGTAAGACCAGCCATGGTCCCCGATAGGACCCACATAAATAAACCCGACCTTGACCGAATCGGCGGCAGTGGCGGGAAAGGAAAGTCCCAAGGTTGCGGCCAGCAAAATCGCGGCGGTGCCGAGTAGACGATGGGGGCTTCGGATCATATTGTCTCTCCAAATTGGATCAAGAGGGCGCAGGGGCAAAAAAACAATAATCAGGGTCCGGCCCCCTGTCCACCGCGTCGCGCGGGAGCCGACGATCGTCGCTGGGTTAAGGTTTGCGCGGGGGCGGCGCGGCGGATTTCAGGGTATCGCTCAGCATGGCGCCCAGATCTTTCAGTACCTTTTTATTGCCAGAGGTGCGCCGCCAGGCGAATCCAATTTGGCGGCTGGGAGCATCGGCGCTCATGGGCCGGTAGACCAGATCCATGCCACGCAAGATATCCGTGCCCAAGGCCATTTGCGGCACCAAGGTGACGCCCAGCCCGCCGGAGACCATCTGCAGGAGGGTGTAAAGAGACGTGCCGATAATATCTTCCCCCTTGGGGGCGGCTTCCAGCTTGCAGGCGCTGAGCGCATGGTCCCGCAGGCAATGTCCATCCTCCAGCAGCAGCAGTTCGTCGAGCGGTGCGTCCCCCAGGGAAACCTGTTTGAGGTCGCTGATGGGATGGCCAGCAGGGGCGGCGAACCAGAAAGGATCGTCAAGAAAGATAAACCGATCCACCTCCGGCGCGTCACATGGAAATGCCAAAATGACCGCATCCAACGTGCCCGCCGAAAGTTGCGCCAGCAGGCGGGCGGTTTGATCTTCGCGCAAGATCAGTTTCAGTTCCGGGAAGGTGGTGCGGATGGCGGGGACGATTCGTGGCAGCAAAAAAGGGCCAATGGTGGGAATGACCCCGAGTCGCAACGATCCTTTATACGGTGCTACGTGGGATTTTGCGACCTCCACAAAGCCGTCCGTTTCGGCGAGGATTCGCCGCGCCCGGTCGGCCAATTGGCTGCCAACGGGTGTGGGAATCACCTTGCGCCGGGTGCGTTCGAACAGACCAACGCCCAGCATCTCCTCCAAATCCCGGATTCCGCCGCTCAAGGTGGATTGGGTGACGCAGCAGACCTCCGCCGCGCGGCTGAAATTGCGCAGTTTTTCAAGTTCGGCGAGATACCGGAGCTGTTTCAATGTCGGGGCCATTTTTTTAATCGTAAATCCCAATAAGTTGGATTGGAAAAAACTATTGGATCGATAACTAGATGGGTTCTATCTTCCCTTGTACAAGATTTGCCCGATGCGCAAGGTCTCGAATTCGGGGCCTTGTGAGGGTGAAGCTCGCCAGACGGAGATGCACCGCTCGGTGCGTCCTTGTCACTCATATTGATAACTCAGCGATTGGAGGCTGACATGGCCGAACTTAGCGGCTCTAAAACGGAAGAAAACCTCAAGGAAGCATTTGCCGGTGAATCCCAAGCCAACCGGCGTTACCTGTATTTCGCGCAAAAAGCGGACGTGGAAGGCTATCCCGATGTGGCCACCGTTTTCCGCTCCACCGCCGAAGGTGAAACCGGCCACGCCCATGGTCACCTGGAATATCTCGAAGAAACCGGCGATCCGGCCACCGGCCTGCCGATTGGTGAAACCGACGAGAACCTGAAAGCGGCCATCGCCGGTGAAACCCACGAATACACCGACATGTATCCGGGCATGGCCAAGACCGCCCGCGACGAAGGTTTCGACGAAATCGCGGATTGGTTCGAGACCCTCGGCAAGGCCGAAAAGTCTCACGCCGGCCGGTTCCAGAAAGCGCTGGACGAAATGTAAGTTGGTTATAGGGTTGGGGGTGGCGTTTCGCCGCCATCCCCGCCGATTTTTTAGCCATTTTCCATATCACCCCCGATAGAGACAGAGGTTCAACCGATGCGCGAAGGAAGCCTGGACGCCCCCACACGGCATCCCATCCCTTGGAAAGACCCGGATTTTTACGATGCGGAGTCCCTCGACAAGGAATTGCGTCGGCAATTGGATATCTGTCACGGCTGTCGCCGCTGTTTCAATCTGTGCGACAGTTTCCCGCGCCTTTTTGACCTGGTGGACGCCGCTGGGGAAAAGGAAATGGAGGGCGTTACCTCCGACGAGCTGAAAACCGTGGTGGATGCCTGCACGCTGTGTGACATGTGCTTCCTCACCAAATGCCCCTATGTGCCGCCCCATGAATTCAACCTGGATGTGCCGCACCTGATGGTGCGCGCCCGCGCGGTCTATCTGAAGCAGGGCAAGATCAATTTTATCGACCGCAAGCTGACCGAGACCGATACCAACGGCAAGATGGGCACGGCGCTTTCTGGCATCGCTAATTGGGCGACGAAGCGCGACAACGCGCTGACCCGACCGATTTTGCAAGCGGTGGCGGGGATCGACAAAAAAGCCGACCTGCCGAAATACGCGTCTCGCAGCTTGGTGACCCAAGCGAAGTCCGAGCTGTTGGAAGTGGATATGGAAGCGCCCGCCGCCGGTCGGAAGGTCGCGCTCTACGCCACCTGTTTTTCCAATTACAACAATACGGAAATCGGGCAAGCCGCCCGCGCCGTTCTGGCGAAGAATGGGGTGAAGACGGAAGTCGTTTATCCGGAATGCTGTGGCATGCCACAGTTGGAGCATGGCGATTTGCAACGGGTGGCAGACAAAGCAAAGGCGGTTGCCGAAGCCCTGGAATCCTATGTGGATGATGGCTATGACATCGTCTCGGTGGTGCCGTCTTGTACATTGATGCTGAAATTCGAATGGCCCTTGATCCTGCCCGAGGATGAAAAGGTCAAAAAGCTGTCTCAGGCCACCTTCGATGTGACCGAATACATCATGGATATCGCCAAGAAAGAGGGCATGGCGGACGGGTTGCAGCCGCTCGGCGGAGACGTATCCGTGCATATCGCCTGCCATTCCCGGGCCCAGAACATGGGGCAGAAGGCAACGCAGATGCTACGCCTGATCCCGGAAACCAAGATCAAGCCGATCGAGCGCTGCTCTGGTCATGGCGGGTCTTGGGGCATTAAGGAGCCCTGGTTTGATGTGGCCATGAAAGTGGGTAAGCCCGTGGCCAAACAGGCGCTGAAGAACAAGAACCGTTTCGTGGTGTCCGAATGCCCGCTGGCGCGGGATCATATTTTGCAGGGGATTGAAGAAGAAGGGGGGAATGTGCGGGGCATCGAATCGTTCCATCATCCCATCCAACTCCTGGCCCATGCGTATGGGCTGTAACAAAAGGCAAAATTCCCATGGCAGAAAAACGCAGTATTGAACCGTCCGATATCCTGGACGCGGATGCCTATGCGGCGATCCGCAAACAGCGCAAAGCGGAGATGATCGCCCATAAGAAGCTCCGGCGACTGGCCGTCGGCCCCAATGCGACCCTGCATTTCGAGAGCTATCAGACCATGCTCTATCAGATTCAGGAGATGCTCCATACGGAGCGCGGTGGCGACGCGCAGATGACGGAAGAGATCGAGGCCTATGCGCCCCTGGTACCCAAGGGCAATGAGCTGGTCACCACCATGATGCTGGAATATGAAGACGCCACCATCCGGCATAATGCGCTTTCAAAAATGGGGGGCATCGAGGAAACCGTCGCCCTGGAATTTGATGGCGGCAAGGTGCAGGCGACCTGGGAAGCGGATATTGACCGCACCACGCCGGAAGGCAAAACCTCTTCTGTGCATTTTTTGCATTTTCCGTTTACCCCGGAACAGGCGGAGTCTTTCAAGAAGGAGGGCACCCGGGTGGTGATCTCCATCAATCATGAAAATTACGGCCATATGGCGGTGGTGCCCGAAGCGGTGCGCGCCGAGGTGGCGCAAGACCTCTAAACACGCATCCCCCAACGCGTTGATAACGAGCTTGTGGGATCGCGAAACCGGTGCGAGTGGCGCACTGCACCGAACGGCTTATGCGATCCGAAGCCACCACCCGAACGCACCATCGTCGTTTGCGCCATAAGAGCTGGCGAAAAATCGGTGCCCACACGAAGCTTCGCACAAACCGGCCCACACATAGTTTCAAATTACCGTAGTGTTGCTAGCAAAAACATCCGATTTTCAAAATAGAAAAACTCTTGACTGCGTCCTAAGAGCGACAGCAGACTATCGGTTTAAATTGCCTCATACTCTTCTCATCGTGTGGAGTGTTTTGGATGAAGCTTATGAGTAGGTGGCTGTTCATAAATTGATTGCCTTAAACAGGGCTCAAATCAAAGAAGAATAGCATATTCTCAATACTTCTACCATCTGAACGGTTTTAAGTTTTTGAAAGGCGAGGGGAATAGAAAATGGTTGAACCAATATCAACTTCGTTAGCAATCTTTGCATCTGTTATGAGTATCGCCGCTTCGATTAAGCAATTGATGCAGGATCGAAATGTGCCAAGCGAAGAAGCGCTAAAGCTATTTCAGGAAACGGCATCACCCAAAGAAATTGAAGTATTGGAATCTCCCGCCAACAAATCAGCCATAATTGAACTCACTACAATTTCAGATAAACTACTGAAACAGCTTTCAAAAGAAGCGCAAGAATGTGAAGACCAACATATTAAGGACAGAAAAGACGCCGGTGGGAAAATTGATGAAGAACAAGCCGAGTCCGATGCCGAACAATGCATGTGTAGCGTGTTGCGAACTATAAAACGACGGAATAAGAGGCAACTACCTCCGTCTGGTCCGCTCATCGACTGGTGGGAATCCTATAATTGCAAGGACTAGCTAGGGAGAAGTTTTCTATTCACTCCACATACTTGGGCACGTAGTTTCGAAAATCTATTGGGTAAGTTGAGCTTTGCAAGCCTCTCAACAGTTATTTTTTCTTCTGTTTTATTTTCTCCAGACGGTTGATCCCAAGAAGCATGGCACTGACCATGTCCTAAAAACGAGACGCTAACAAACCTAACACCTTCATGCCCTCCGGTCATCCACGTCAAACTTAGTATGACTTCAGGGCGAGAAATAGTTCCTCCTGATATTATAGGCTCGTGCATATCCGGAGAGGTATGACAAAAAAATTCCTTTGCATCGGATACAGCACTGGTAGCAACCTCGTCATTGTCATCCCTAAACCAAGCACCTGTACCAGAAACAAAAAACGCCCGCCTCAACAAATATTCTTGACTATAATTAAACTTAGACATTGTTTTAAATCTTTTTGTTATTATTTAAATGATATTTTTATACATTGTTCAATTTTATTATCAACATATAATCCGATATTCCCCAGATGACCCGCGAGTTCATCCCCGATGATAGCCGAATCGATCCCATCCGGGAACCGTGGAGGCCATTTTTGCACGGTCGAGGCACGTATCGGCCGCCAAACCGCCCTTGACCGTTCCGTTTGATCCGATTTCGTCTTATCAGGACACACCCGTCCCTTCGTCATCTCGCTTTCGCCTCCCGTTTCAGCCTGCGGCCAAGCCCGGTGGTCGCAGTTGATGGATTCGCCGCAGGATTTTCCGGAACAGATCACGGGGCACGGCGACCTCCGCCATCTGGAAGGTGACGTAGCGGC
>JBMYUJ010000016.1:5324-48597 GCA_049605255.1 Magnetospiraceae bacterium | reverse complement strand
CCAAGGCGGATGTGGAAGCTTATTTGGCCAGCGCCGCGCCGGCGCCCAAGGCGGCTCCGGCTCCCGCAGCCGCGCCGGCACCCAAGGCTGCCGCGGCACCTTCGCCAGCGGCGTCCTCCGGTGCGCAGTTCCCACCCCGGCCCGAGGGTCCGCGGGAAGAACGGGTGCGCATGACCCGTCTGCGCCAGCGCATTGCCGATCGGTTGAAGGAAGCGCAAAACACCGCAGCCATGCTGACTACGTTCAATGAATGCGACATGACCGAAGTATTGGCCCTGCGCAATGCGCAAAAAGACGCGTTTGAGAAAAAGCATGGCATCAAGCTCGGTTTCATGTCCTTCTTCGCCAAGGCCTGCATTGTTGCTTTGCGGGAATTCCCGGCGGTGAACGCGGAAATCGAAGGCACCGATATCATCTACAAGAATTACTATGATATCGGCATTGCGGTGGGCACCGAGCAGGGCTTGGTAGTGCCGGTGGTGCGGGACGCGGATACCAAGAGCTTTGCGGAAATGGAAGGTGCCATCGCCGATTTCGGCGCCCGGGCGCGTACCGGCAAGCTGGGCATCGATGAGCTTACCGGTGGCACGTTTACCATCACCAATGGCGGTGTGTTCGGTTCGCTGATGTCTACGCCGATCCTGAATCCCCCGCAATCGGGTATTCTGGGCATGCACAAGACTCAAATGCGCCCCATGGTCATGCCTGACGGCTCTATTGAGGCCCGTCCGATGATGTATCTGGCCCTGTCTTACGATCACCGGATTGTCGATGGCCGCGAAGCGGTTTCCTTCCTCGTGCGGGTCAAGGAATGCATCGAGAACCCGTCCCGGATCATGCTTGACGTTTAGGAGAAAGCCATGAGTGACAAAACCTATGACGTCGTCGTCATCGGCGGCGGACCGGGCGGTTATGTCGCGGCCATTCGGGCTGCGCAGAACGGCCTCTCCGTTGCCTGTGTCGAAATGCGGGGTACCCTGGGTGGCACCTGCCTGAATGTGGGCTGTATTCCGTCCAAGACGTTGCTGCAGTCCTCCCACCATTATGAGATGGCGGCCCATGAGTTCGCGGAACATGGGATTAAGACCGGGAAACTGAGCCTGGATGTGGCGACCATGATGGCCCGAAAGGACAAAGTGGTGGGCGATCTCACCAAGGGTATCGCCTTCCTGTTCAAGAAGAACAAGGTGGATTACGAAATCGGTACCGGCAGCATTTCTGGCGAAGGGGAGGTGACCGTCACCGACGCCGAGGGGGCCAGCAAGGTGCTGAAAACCGAAAATATCATCATCGCCACCGGCTCCGACGTGGCCTCCCTGCCGGGGATCGACATCGATGAAAAGCAGATTGTTTCTTCTACGGGGGCAATCGCTTTGCCGAAGGTGCCGAAATCTATGATCGTGATTGGCGGCGGCGTGATCGGGTTGGAACTGGGCTCCGTCTGGCGGCGCCTCGGCGCCGAGGTAACGGTGATCGAGTTCATGGATACCATCCTGCCTGGCATGGATGGGGAGATCTGCAAAACCACGCAGAAAATCCTGACCAAGCAAGGGCTTGCCTTCAAACTTAAATCAAAGGTGACAAGCGCCAAGGCGGCCAAGGGCGGGGTGACCCTGACCGTTGAACCCCGGGATGGCGGCGATGCCGAAACCATGAAGGCCGAGGTGGTCTTGGTATCCGTGGGGCGGCGCCCCTATACGGATGCCCTGGGGTTGGAAAATGTCGGCGTGACGGTGACCGATCGCGGCTTTATCCCCGTGGATTCCGATTATCAAACCAATGTGGCGGGCATATTCGCCATCGGCGACGTGATCGGTGGGGCCATGCTGGCCCACAAGGCGGAAGAAGAAGGCGTTGCGGTGGCCGATCTGTTGGCAGGCCGCTACGGGCATGTAAATTACAATGCCATTCCGGGTGTGGTGTACACATGGCCGGAAGTTGCCGCCGTGGGCGCGACGGAAGAGAGACTCAAGGCCGATGGCGTCGCCTACAAGGTCGGCAAGTTTCCGTTTACCGCCAACTCACGGGCGAAATGCAATGGAGATACGGAGGGTTTCGTAAAAATCCTCTCAGATGCCGCCACGGATCGGGTCCTGGGCGGCCATGTGGTTGGCCCCAGCGCGGGTGAGTTGATCCAGGAAATCGCCGCTGTCATGGAATTCGACGGCACGGCGGAAGATATTGCGCGCACCAGCCATGCCCACCCGGGGGTGTACGAGGCTGTGAAGGAAGCGGCTTTGGGTGCCGGGCAGGGAGCCATCCATATGTGATTGTGATCTCCCCGCCGGGTTAACAATCCGGCGGGGGCGTGATCATGATCCGCTCCAAGGTCCCTTTCAGCGAAAAACCATCAAAAGTTTGGGTCAGCGCGGTGGCAACACCGTCTGCCCGATAGGTCAGGTCCATCTCGAAATCCGGCTGTTCCGCAGCGGGGTCGAGGGGGTAATAGGCCAAGCGCAGGTTCCAGGACGCCAGGGAGGGAAAATCGGCCCCGCCAGTGGCGGCGGGTTTTGCCGGAGCATTCGAACCCAAAACCAGCGTGTTGACGAAATAAGGGTTATCCAGGCTCGCCCCGTCAAAGGTTGCGGCGCCAAAAACGCGCTGTCCAGATTCAGCCGCCCGGATGGCGGCCTGCAAATGCGCCGTGGGAAACAAGACCCCGGCAGGCAGTTCCAACGTATCTGTATTCGGCGAGGTCAATTCTACAATGCCAGGATTCTCACCGGCAATGGTCGCCTTTCCCGCTACTTTTTCGACCACCACCTGATCCGCGCTTTGCCGCGAATCAAAAAGATAGCTCGAACCGTCGGCGGCCTCGAACGTGGAAAAACGCCAAAATGTATTGCTGGTATCGCCATTTTGATTGGTGAGGGCGAGGGAGGATTGGTTCTCCACCGTCCAACCATCGCAGGTTTTGACGAAGGAATAATACGTCAATCCCTCGGCGGCGGTGATGTCGGTAGGGGATCGCACCTCGCTCAGCTTAAGGTGATAGACCGCGATGTGGGGGATCATGTCCGGCGCGGCGGCTGCGCCATGGCCAGCAAACGTGACACCCAAAACCAAAAGATTCATGAAGAACAGGCGCATGGGGGAGGTCCAAATCCGTCAAAATTCTGCTGCAATTCCTTCTCAACATAGGAATGTGGCTTCTGGAAGTCCATGGGTGCGTTGGTGATCAGACCGGCAACATCTGCCGCAAAGCGGTAAGAACTTCCCAGTGGTTTATCTGTAACTATATGATTTTGTTTTAGAAAATGATGGCGCGCCTTTTGCACGGATATCCCTACAGGCGACACAGCCGTCGCGTTGTTAGTGATTTAGGTGAGTGGAATACCATGACGTTCATGCACGGATTGGATCATGAGACCGAGACGGACACGGTCGCGGATGCGGCGCGTACATTGGCCCGGGCCATGTCAAAAATCAATGCCGATGCCGCAAAAACGCGGGACTCAGAATGCTTGATGGAGGTGTTGCGCCTTGCCCATTCCACGGTGCAGGCACAAGAGGCGCGTATCAAAAAGCTGCAGCATATGGCCATGACCGATGAGTTGACCGGACTAATCAATCGCCGGGGCTTCTATACGGCGCTGGAAAAGGTATTGGCCGGGTCGGCGCGGTATGGTGCCCGCGGGGCGCTGCTTTACCTGGACTTGGATGGGTTCAAGGTGATCAACGACCGCCATGGGCATGCCGCAGGAGATGCGGTATTGCAGCATGTGGCGCGTTGCTTGATGGTCAACGTACGGGAAACGGATTATGTGGCACGATTGGGCGGAGACGAATTCGCCATCCTTTTGGTGCAAACGGGGTTGGAAGATGCGGTCCGGCGCGCCGCCCATCTGGAAGAATCGTTGAACCAGGAACAGGTGCAATGGCGTGGCGGCGCCATCGACGTGCGGGCCAGCGTCGGCATGCATATATTCGATGAAACCTCCTCTCTCCATGGCCTGCTGTCGACCGCCGATGCGGCGATGTATCGGATCAAAGCCCAACGGAAGACCGCAAACCGGTCGGCGTCGGGTGGCAATGTGGCGCATTTCCCAGTCTCCGCGTTGGCCAATCCACGATGAAGGTTTCTCGCGACGGTTGGACAACATTTTCCCCAACCGAGAGGGTCAAGCCGATCAAGGTGAGGTACGGGTCGGATCGACCTTTACCGACAACCATTGCCGGGGAGACCGTGAGTACCAGCACGTCGCAGGCTGGAAGGCCGCGTTCGGAGATCGCCTTTAACCCCCGGTCGGTGTCCCCCAGGGAAGCAACCCGCCTGGCGTTGGCGCTTTATCGGGATGGTGCCCTCGACCATGGCGAGTATATATTGCTGGCTTCTCAATCGGATTTGCATCCGGAATTCAACCGCACAATCGGCGCCCTGTTGGGCATCCGCGCCCGTCCGGATTTTCCCCGTGATCTGGTTGCCGCCTGGGAGGACCGGGTGCGATTGGAGCGCAGCCACGGGCGCCCTGATGCCCCTGTGCGACGTCGCAGCGAGCGTATCCTCGCGGTCTTGCGATTAATCGATCAACCCATTGAAATGCAGGCTTAATCGGTCCAATATGGGTCCTTTCCGCGAGCAGGGTAGGACCCGATATGAGCACCATCCTATTTAGCCATCCCGTGTGCACGGAACACGAGGATATGCCTGGGCATCCCGAACAACCGGCGCGGATGGATGTGGTCCACCGAGCCCTGGAAGATGAACAGTTCATGTTCCTCGACCGGCGGGAAGCGCCGGAGGCGGATGCCGAGATCATCGCCGGGGTGCATGACCCGCGTTATGTGGCTGATTTGCTGAGCGCTGTTCCCAAGTCAGGCTACCTCAGTATCGATGGCGATACGGGGATGAACCCCCATTCCGGCAAGGCGGCGCTGCGGGCGGCAGGCGGTGTCATCGCTGCGGTAGACGCTGTCATGCGCGGTGAGGTGCGCAATGCTTTTTGCGCCATGCGTCCGCCGGGGCACCACGCCGAACGGGCGCGCGCCATGGGGTTTTGCTTATTTAACAATGTGGCTATCGGCGCCGTACACGCCCAAAAGGCGCATGGTGCCGAGCGGGTCGCCGTGGTGGATTTCGATGTGCATCACGGCAATGGCACCCAGAACATGTTCTACGACAACAAGAATTTGTTTTATGCCTCCAGCCATCAATTCCCCAGCTATCCCGGCACCGGTAGGACGTCGGAAACGGGGGTCGCGGGCAACATCGTAAATGCACCGCTGAAACCTGGGACCGGCGGGCCGGAATTCCGCGCCGCCTACGAGGAGCGGGTGTTGCCGGCTTTACGGGCGTTCAAACCGGATTTGCTGATCATTTCCGCTGGGTTCGATGGGCATGTGCGCGATCCGCTGGCTGAACTGAATTTGCATACGACAGATTACGTATGGGTAACCGAGAAGCTTTTGGATGTGGCAGCGGAATGTTGTGATGGCCGGGTGGTCTCCAGCCTGGAAGGGGGCTATGACCTGGCCGCTCTGGCCCATAGCTGCGCGGCCCATGTGGGCGTGTTGATGACCCGCTGACTGGAAACCCGGTGTGGAAACCGGTCTGAGGTTGCCCTTTGGACCGGTCCGGCCTAAACTTCCGCGCTTTTCCGAAACTGGATATGTCCATGGCGAAGAAACCCATAGAAACAGCGCTTCCCGCCGATATCGTCGGCTTGAGCTTCGAAGCCGCTCTGGAAGAACTGGAACAATTGGTGCGCAAGCTGGAAGGCGGCCAGGCCACATTGGACCAGGCCATCGATTCTTACACGCGTGGAAGCCAGTTGAAGGCCCATTGTGAACAGAAGCTAGCCGAGGCAAAGGCGAGGATTGAAAAAATTTCCGTGTCCGCTGAGGGAGAGATTTCGGCGACCCCAAGCGATCTAGGGTGACCATGCTAGATCTAAAAACTGCGCTGGCGGAGGCGGCGTCTTCCGTCGAACAGGAATTGGAATTTCTCCTGCCGACCACCGATACACTGGAAGCCCAGGTGGTGGACGCCATGCGCTATGCGACCCTGAACGGGGGTAAACGACTCCGGCCCTTTTTGGTGATGGAATGCGCGAAATTGTTCAATGTGGCGCGGGAGAGCGCCCTGCGGACGGCGGCGGCCCTCGAAATGGTGCATTGTTATTCGCTTGTGCACGATGATCTGCCGGCCATGGATGATGATGACCTGCGCCGGGGACTGCCGACCTGTCACAAGAAGTTCGACGAGGCGACGGCGATCCTGGCCGGAGATGGTTTGCTAACCTTGGCTTTCGAAATCCTCGCCGATGAAAAGACACATTCCGATCCCAAGGTATGTTGTGAGCTGGTCGCCGCGCTGGCTTCGGCGGCGGGGCACCAAGGGATGGTTGGTGGACAAATGATTGATTTGCAAGCAGAAACAAACCCTTTGGATATGTTGGGCATTACCCGTTTGCAACGGATGAAGACCGGGGCGTTGTTCTCCTTCGCTTGTGTTTCCGGTGCTATCCTGGGCCGGGCCCCTGAGGCGGCGCGGCATGCGCTTGCCAATTATGCCCATGAATTCGGTCTTGCCTTCCAGATTGCCGACGATTTGTTGGACGAAGAGGGCACTGTTTCGGATACCGGAAAAGCGGTTGGCAAGGACGCCGCCGCCGGAAAAGCGAGCTTTGTCCGCCTGCTTGGCGCGGCGCAAGCCCGCGAACAGGCACGCCGTCTTGCCGACCAGGCTGCCAAACATCTTGATTATTTTGGCGAAAAATCGGACCTTTTGAAGGATCTCGCCTACTTCGCGGTAGAACGCCGTGGCTGAAAAACCCGCAGGAACCGAGAAAACCGTGACCTATCCCGTGTTGGACTCCCTTGAATCGCCGGATGATCTTCGTGCTTTGGAAGATTCCAAGTTGCCGCAACTGGCCGATGAACTGCGTAAATGCGTCATCGACAATGTCTCGATCACCGGGGGGCATTTGGGCGCCAGTTTGGGCGTGATCGAACTCGCCGTTGCTCTTCACCATGTATTTGATACCCCCAAAGACAGGCTGATCTGGGATGTGGGCCACCAAGCCTATCCCCATAAAATACTTACCGGGCGTAAGGATCGCATGGCCACGCTGCGCCAAGGCGGTGGCCTTTCCGGCTTTACCAAGCGCGGGGAAAGCCCGTTTGATCCGTTTGGTGCCGGTCATAGCTCCACTTCTATTTCCGCCGCCCTCGGCATGGCCGCGGCGCGGGACCTGAAAGGGGAGCGGCGCAATGTGATCGCGGTTATCGGGGATGGCTCCATGAGCGCCGGCATGGCCTACGAGGCGATGAACAATGCAGGCGCCATGAACAGTCGGCTGATCGTGGTTTTGAACGACAATGATATGTCCATCGCGCGGCCCGTGGGCGCCATGAGTGCCTATCTTTCGCGGTTGATTTCGTCTGGCACGTTCCGGACATTGCGGTCCAAGGCGAAGAAAATCACCGAGCGGTTCCCCAAAGGCATTGGGGAAGCTGCCCGCCTTGCCGATGAATTTGCACGCGGTGTGGTAACGGGTGGCACATTGTTCGAGGAGCTGGGTTTCTTCCATGTGGGGCCCATCGACGGCCATAACCTGGATCATTTGCTGCCGATCTTGCGGAATCTCCGTGATAGCGATGAGCCTGGCCCCGTGTTGGTCCATGTGGTCACCAATAAAGGGCATGGCTACGCCCCGGCGGAGAAAGCGCCCGATAAGTTCCATGGCGTGGGCCGCTTCAATGTGGTGACAGGCGAACCCATCAAGGCGAAAGGCAATGCCCCCGCCTATACCAAGGTGTTCGCCGATTCTCTGGTCAAGGAGGCCGAAAACGATTCCCGGATCGTCGCCATCACCGCAGCTATGCCTTCGGGCACCGGATTGGACAAATTTGCCGATCAGTTTCCAACCCGCTTCTATGATGTGGGCATCGCCGAACAGCATGCGGTGACCTTCGCCGCCGGTCTGGCCTGCGAAGGCATGCGCCCCTTCGCGGCGATCTATTCCACCTTTCTGCAACG
The DNA here is from genome assembly GCA_049605255.1 of Magnetospiraceae bacterium. Classification (GTDB taxonomy): domain Bacteria; phylum Pseudomonadota; class Alphaproteobacteria; order Rhodospirillales; family JBMYUJ01; genus JBMYUJ01. The sequence continues at coordinate 40,616 of JBMYUJ010000016.1, read as the reverse complement.
AGCCTATGATCAGGTTGTGCATGACGTTGTGTTGCAAAAGCTTCCCGTTCGTTTTGCCATCGATCGGGCCGGGCTGGTGGGGGCCGATGGGCCGACCCATGCAGGGGCATTTGATGTGAGTTATTTGAGCTGTCTGCCGGGCATCGTGGTGATGGCGGCGGCGGACGAGGCGGAACTGGTGCATATGGTCGCCACAGCCGCCGCCTATGACGAAGGCCCCTTGGCGTTCCGCTATCCGCGCGGCGAGGGCGTGGGCGTGGAAATTCCCGAACGCGGCAGTATTCTGGAAATTGGTAAAGGACGGGTGATCCGCGAAGGCACGGCGGTGGCTTTGTTGAGCTTCGGGACCCGGTTGGGTGTCGCGCTGGAAGCCGCCGATGAGCTGGCCGCCCGGGGCCTTTCCACCACCGTGGCCGACGCGCGCTTCGCCAAACCCCTGGATACGGATTTGGTCAAGCGGCTGGCGGCGGAGCATGAAGTGCTGATTACGCTGGAGGAAAATGCCTCTGGTGGGTTCGCAACCCAGGTTTCTAATTTCCTGGCCCTGGATGGCGCCTTCGATAATGGCCTGAAGTTCCGCCCCATGATGCTGCCGGATCGCTTCCTCGACCATAACGCGCCGCAGAAGCAATATGTGGAGGCTGGTCTGGAGGTGGATCAAATCCTGGCGACCGCGTTGACTGCCTTGGGCAAATCCGCGTTGAGCGAGGGTGGCGTCCGGGCGTGAGTGATCCCCGGCGCCGCTTGGATGTGGTGCTTGTCGATCAGGGATTGGCGCCCAGCCGGGCTAAAGCCCGGGCCTTGATCACGCAAAAACAGGTCTTTCTCGATAATTCTCAGCTTGTCAAACCCGCAACCTTGGTGGCGTTGGATGCGCCCTTGGAAGTGCGGGGAGATGACCTTCCCTGGGTATCGCGGGCAGGGTTAAAACTGGCCCATGCGTTGGATGTCTTTTCCCTTTCCCCAGAGAAGCGCATTTGCCTTGACGTGGGCGCCTCCACCGGCGGCTTCACCGATGTGTTGCTCCAACGCGGCGCGGCGCGGGTCTATGCGATCGATGTCGGACATGACCAAATGGCGCCGACACTCGCCAAGGACCCACGGGTGATTCTAAAAGAGGGCGTTAATGCCCGCTATTTGGATGGGGAAACAATTCCCGAACCCGTCTCTGCTCTCGTTTGTGACGTGAGCTTTATCGGTTTACGCCTTGTTTTACCAGCATGTTTAACGCTGGTTCAGCCCGGCGGCTGGATCGTCGCCCTGATCAAACCGCAGTTCGAAGTGGGGCGGGAGAAAGTCGGCAAGGGTGGTATCGTCCGTGCCACGGCGGATCAGGAAGGCGCGCGCGACAGCGTCTCTGCTTGGTTGGCAGAACAACCGGGATGGTGCCTGATCGGCACCACCGAAAGCCCGGTTCTGGGCAGCGATGGAAATCGCGAATTCCTGATGGCGGGAGTCTTTACGCTAGGGCCCGGACTCTAAGCTTTGATGTAGGTTTCAAGCTGCTCGATGATGTGCTTTTGCGCCGAGATGATGCTCTTGACCAAATCACCGATGGAAACCATGCCGATCACCCGTTCCCCCTCGACCACCGGCAGGTGACGAATATGCTTATCGGTCATCAGCGCCATGCATTCTTCCACGGATTTTTCCTCGGTCACGCAGAGCAGGCGGCTTTGCATGATGTCCTTCACCGAGGTATTGGCGGAGGATTTCCCTTTGAGGATGATATTCCGCGTATAATCCCGTTCCGACAGGATGCCGATGGGCTTATCTGCTTCGACGACCAGCACGACACCGATATTCTTTTCCGCAAGCAGTTTTACGGCGTCTAACACCGTGTCTTCAGGCGTTACGGCAAATACGTCACGGCCTTTTTCATTGAGCAATTGACGCACGGTCGTCATACATTCATCTCCCTCTTTCCCAGCATCCCTGTATTTTTGCACCAAAGTCCTTATCTTACATCAAAGGATGCAAAACGCGAACCTGTGTCGAACCCATTTCCTTGCGTATCATGCCTTTCTGGAAAATGCCAGACGCATGACGAGCTTCTCTTGATATTACAAGATTCTAATGCGCCAGGAGCATGGGAATTTGGGCGTTTTCCAGGGCGTAGCTGGTGGCTCCGCCCAGAATCATCTGCCATAGCCGGTTATGGGTATAGGCCCCCATCACGATCAGGTCGGCATTCAATCGACCGGCTTCCGCGAGGAGAGAATCACCGATCCCGTGGCCTTCGGGGGACATCACGTTCTTTTCGGCGTGAATGCCATGCCAAGCCAGGTAATCGGCCAATTCGTCCGCCAGGGCGTCGGGCGAATCTTCCGTATCGGCGACCAGAATATGGATACTCTCCGCTGTCAGGAAAAGCGGCATGGCCGCTTTCACGGCGCGGGCGGCCTCAAGGCTCCCATTCCAGGCAATCACCACGCGCTTGCCCACCCGTTCGGGCAGCGTTTCCGGTACCACCAACACGGGGCGACCGGAATCGAACAGAGCCGCGTTGAGGGTCGCCAAGGCGTTGGAATGTTCGCGGGTCAACGGGCGTTGACAGACGATGAGGTCAAACAATCGTCCGCGACGGGCTAAAACCTGGTCTTCAATACCGGTCTCCCGCCGCCAGGATACTGTGCGCCCGGTCCCCGGAACCGGCGAGGAAACTTCCTGCACATCATGGGCGAGAACGGCGGTTTTGAACGTATCCCGTGCCCGGTTTTCCCGGTCGTTGGCCTCGGTTTCCGCAGTGGAAATCATATCTTCGATCATGGCGCCGGACATGCCTTCGCCCAGCATGGGAATGGCCGATCGCGGGTCGATCCGCGCATGCAGAACCTCCAGATGGGCTTCACAATTGCGGGCGATCCGCAGGGCGGCATCCAAGGCCGTTCCCCCGGCATCCCGGCCATCTTCACTGACGAGTACGGTTTTGATGGGCATGAGTCGAATTCCTTCTATATCAGGGCCCAACTTCTATTGTACGCCCCTCGGCGCGGTGCTCCAAGCCGGGCAGGCGAATAGGCGCAAAAATTATAAGGAAAGGACCTCTCGGGCAGCGGCATCGGTCTGTTCACGGCTGCCGCTGGTGTCGATCGGTGCCCAATCCAGGGGGCCGAGATCCAGCGCCAACTGTTTTTGCAGCACTTGGGTATCCGCATCCGAAATATTGTTTTTCCGAGAGGAGATCCGTTCGGCCATGATTTCCGGGGCAGCGGCGCACCAGAGCCCTTGGAAGGGCAGGTTTTGGCGTTCGGCTAAGGCGCGCAACCGGTTCCGTTGGTCGGGCCTGGCGAAAACCGCATCCGCGATCACGGGGCGGCCCAACGCCAAGGCTTGGGCGGCTTCTTGTTCCAGGGTTTCATAAACTTTTTCGGTGACCGTCGGCGCATAGCCATCTGATCCCAGGCGGTCCAGAGGCGCGACTCCCATCAGCCTTTTACGGATGGCGTCGGTGCGCAACACCAAGGCGCCCGGCGTGGCACCGATAATAGGGGCGAGAGATCGCGCTAACCGGGATTTCCCACTGCCCGACAGGCCACCCACGGCGATCAAGCGCGGGGTGCTCTCTTGTAGGTAATGAACAGCCGCATCCAAATAGGCCCGTGCTTCGGCCACAACCGGCCCCGCATCCTTCTCGGCAAACTGCGCTGCGGTCAAGGCGCCCACCTTTGACCGGATACCGGCGCGGGTGGCCATCATCAGGGGCAGGGCGCCGATGCCGTTGATATCGCCCGTGATATCCATATAGCGATTGAAGATCAGGTTGGCAGCATCTGCAAGCCCTCGAAAATCCAAATCCATGAGCAGGAAGGCCAGGTCATACAACATATCGATGCAGGAAAAATCATCATTGAATTCAATGGCATCAAAGACAGTCGGCGCGCCATCAACGAGACAGATATTGCGCAGGTGCAAATCGCCATGGCAGCGCCGCACCAGCCCTTCCCGTTGCCGTTGATCGAGGATGGCGGCCTGTGCCTCCAAGGCCCGAGCCGAGGCGGCCTGTAGCGCCGTCACCTTACCGTCATCCAGGAATTGGGGGAAATCCCGCATCATCTGGGTGTTTCCGTCGATGACATCTTTCAGGCCCTTGGCACCCCCCAGGCCATCTTGGTATACGGGTTCGGCAACCGCGTGGAAGACGGCGATTTCCGCCGCCAACTGCTCCAGGAGCTTCCGGTCGAGCTTGTCTGCTGCCGCGAGTTTGTCGAACAGGGTGCTTTCGTCGAACCGGGCCATTTCGATGGCCCATTCCACGGTTTCCCCATTGCCATCAATGGCCAGCGTACCGCTGGCATCGCGCGTAATCGCGTGAAGGCCGATATACAGGTCGGGAGCGGTCCGGCGATTCAGGGTGATCTCCTGTTCGCAGAAAGTTTTGCGTTTCTCCAGCGTGGAAAAATCAAGGAAAGGGAAGGTCATGGGCTTCTTGATTTTCCAGGCTTTGTCGCCCGCAAGGAAGATGCGGGAGATATGGGTTTCGACCTGGCTGACCTCCGCACCGCCATGGGTTTGCGGGTCGCCCAGAAAATCGCCAATGGGATCGGATACCTGTGATGTCATGTCTTTCCCCGTCAATTCTATCCGCCATAAACCAGCCCCTGGCGGCGAGGCAGGCTTCCGGCTATGGTTCAGGCGGGAACGTTTCATGGATTGCCGCCCATGCGCAAGCGGAAGTACCGGAATTTTTTTACAAAATACACCCTGGCCCGTCAGATTGAGGCCGGGGCGGTCACCGTGGGCGATCATACCTACGGCACCCCTACCGTGTTATTTGATCGGGCGGCCCATTTGACCCTGGGCAAATATTGTTCAATTGCCGAAGGCGTCGTCTTTGTTTTGGGGGGGAATCATCGGGTGGATTGGATCAGCACCTATCCGTTTTCCTCCCGCCCCGAGATATGGCCAGAAGCGGCAGGGGGTCCTGGTCATCCGGCCACCAAGGGCGATATTGTCGTGGGCAATGATGTCTGGTTCGGGCGCAACGCGACCATCTATTCTGGCGTAACCATCGGGGATGGGGCCGTTATCGCTGGGGATTCCGTGGTGGCCACCGATGTGGGAGCTTACGAGATTTTTGGGGGGAATCCGGCACGCTGCATCCGCAAACGGTTTAACAATGAGACCATTGCCAAGCTCCTTGATGCGGCTTGGTGGAATTTGGATGAAGAAACCATTCGTGCACTCATTCCATTATTGTTAGCAGGGGACACAAAGGGTTTCTTGAGCGCAGTACACGACAGAAACGGTAGCAACTAGCCCCAAGACGCGCGTTTATGCTGCACTGCCGTAATCTCAAGCTTGCAAATGCGAAAGGCATTGATTATGGTCGGCACGTCCGTGCGACCTAATCGCCAAGCCGCGGGGCACACCCCGGCGGACGCCCCTTTTTTGACATAGACGCGTAATGCCAAAGGAGCGACGGATGGCGAAGATTCCTGTTAAGAACCCGATTGTGGACGTCGATGGCGATGAAATGACCCGGATCATCTGGGCCTTCATCAAAGAGAAGTTGATTCTCCCCTACCTGGATGTGGACCTGAAATATTTCGATCTGGGCATCGAAAAGCGGGATGAAACCAACGACCAGATCACCATTGATGCGGCCAAGGCGATCAAGGAACATGGCGTTGGCGTGAAATGCGCCACCATTACGCCGGACGAGGCCCGGGTCGAGGAATTCGGCCTGAAGCAAATGTGGAAATCCCCCAACGGGACGATCCGGAACATCCTGGGCGGCACCGTATTCCGCCAACCCATTATCTGTTCCAACGTGCCGCGTCTGGTGCCGGGCTGGACCAAGCCCATCGTGATTGGCCGCCACGCCTTTGGCGACCAATATCGCGCCACGGATTTCCTGGTGCCCGGCAAAGGTAAGCTAACCCTGAAATGGGAGGCCGAGGACGGATCGGAAACCATTGAGCGCGAAGTCTATGACTTCCCCGAGGCCGGGATTGCCATGTCCATGTATAACCTGGACGATTCCATTCGCGGCTTCGCGCGGGCCTGCTTCAACTATGGCCTGGACCTGGGGTGGCCGGTGTATTTGTCCACCAAGAACACCATCATCAAAGCCTATGACGGGCGCTTCAAGGACCTGTTCCAGGAAGTGTTCGACGCGGAATATAAGGATAAATTCGCTGCGGCCAGGATCACTTACGAACATCGGCTGATCGACGATATGGTCGCTGCCTGTATCAAATGGGCGGGCGGTTTCGTTTGGGCCTGTAAGAACTATGATGGCGATGTGCAGTCGGATACGGTCGCGCAGGGCTATGGCAGCTTGGGCCTGATGACCTCGGTTCTGTTGACCCCCGATGGCAAAACCGTGGAGGCGGAAGCCGCCCACGGCACGGTAACCCGGCATTTCCGCATGCATCAGCAGGGCCGGGAAACCTCCACCAACCCCATTGCTTCCATCTTCGCCTGGACCCGCGCGCTGCATTACCGTGGCAAGTTTGACGGTACCCCCGAGGTGACAAAGTTCGGCGAGACCTTGGAGAATGTCTGCGTTGAAGCGGTGGAATCGGGCAAGATGACCAAGGATCTCGCTTTGCTCGTGGGCCCGGATCAATCTTGGCAAACCACGCAGCAGTTCCTGACTGAACTGGATGGCCGCCTGAAGCAGAAGATGGCCGCCTGGTAAGACCAAATTTTCCGACGACACCGACATGTCGTCAACCGCAGAGGCACCCCTTCAAGCCGGCACGCTTGCGATCATCGCGGCGGTCGGCTTATTTTTTGGCGCCATCGTATGCAGAGGAGGGGGCAAGTTATGGAAAGACCGATCTTGATGCGGGGCGTGGTGCATCCCTGGCACCACGACCATTATGGGCATATGAACGTGCGCTGGTACGCCCATTTCTTTGACGATGCGGCCTATCACCTGTGGCCCGTTTTCGGGATCAACCTGATTGACCTGCGGCGGGATCACGGGCTGCATACGGTCACCGCGAAAGCCACCACCAATTTCATCCTGGAGCTGTCGGCAGGCAGCCTGATCGTTGTGGATGGTGCGGTATCGCGCCTCGGGTCCAAGAGTGTCACCTTTGAAATGCGCATGATCAATCTGGAAACGGATGAAACCCATGCCACCTATGATGTGGTGGAGGTGATGTTCGATCCCGAGACGCGCGCCTCGGCGCCGATTCCGGAGCCTTTAAAGGCAACCCTTTCCAAATTTTTGGTTTCCGAGTGATCTCTCGCTACAGCGCGTGATGAACGACGAAAAGAGGTTTCCAGTTCTCGCGCCAGCGCCTAATCTGCCCGGTAACGATTCGATCATCACAAAATGCCGGGCGGGGGGCGCACCCAAATGATTCAACGCATCGAGGAAAACGGGCTCAGTGTCGCCAAAAATCTGCATGATTTGGTGGCTCAGGAAATTGCACCAGGCACCGGAATCGCACCGGGTCATTTTTGGGCGGGGTTGGCAGCCATTATTGCCGATCTCGCGCCGCTGAACCAGGAACTGCTTGACGAGCGGGACCGGCTGCAAGCGCAGATCGATGCTTGGCATCAATCCCATCGTGGGCAGCCAATAGATCCGGATGCTTACAAGGCATTTTTGCTGGAGATCGGCTATTTGGTGCCGGAGGGCGACCCCTTTACCATCGGGTCCGAGAACATGGACCCGGAGATCACCACCGTGGCGGGGCCGCAGCTTGTGGTGCCGGTGACGAATGCGCGATTTGCCCTGAATGCGGCCAATGCGCGCTGGGGCAGCCTGTATGACGCGCTTTATGGCACCGACGTAATTGATACCACCGGCGATCTGGCCCCAGGAAGCGCCTATAACCCAACCCGGGGAGCGCAAGTTTTCGAGAAAGTCTGGGCGTTTTTGGATGAGGCTGTTCCCCTGGTTTCGGGCAGCCACCGGTCGGCGAGCGGCTATACCTTGAAGGCATCGGAAGGAGTGGTTTCCCTGGTCGCGGTAACGGATGGGGGACATGTCGGGCTTGCCCGAGCAGATCAGTTCGCGGGCTATAACGGATCGTTGGATTTTCCGACCGTGATCTTGTTGCGGAATAACGGCCTGCATGTGGAATTGCAGATCGATCGGGAACATGTGATCGGCAAAACCCATCAGGCGGGTCTGAAGGACGTGGTCTTGGAATCGGCGTTGACGACCATTCAAGATTGCGAGGATTCCGTCGCCGCGGTGGATGCGGAAGACAAGGTGATTGCCTATCGGAATTGGCTGGGGTTGGCGAAAGGCGATCTGACCGCGGAATTCCAAAAAGGGGATAAAACCCTGTTGCGAAAGATGAACGCGGATCGGTCTTACACCACACCGGCGGGGGAAACCCTGAAGCTACCGGGCTTGAGCCTTCTCCTGGTCCGCAATGTGGGCCATTTGATGACCACGGATGCGGTGCTGGATGCCAGCGGGCAGGAAATTCCCGAAGGCATTTTGGATGCCATGGTCACCAGCCTGGCCGCCCTGCATCGCAGCCGCGGCAAATCCATCTATATCGTGAAGCCCAAGATGCACGGCCCCCGCGAGGCCGCCTTTGCCAACACGCTGTTTGATCGGGTGGAGGATGCCTTGGGCCTGGACCGGCACACCTTGAAAATCGGGCTGATGGACGAAGAGCGGCGCACCACGGTGAACCTGAAGGAATGCATTCGCGCCATTAAGGACCGGGTGTTCTTCATCAATACGGGCTTCCTGGATCGCACGGGCGATGAGATCCACACCAGCATGGAAGCGGGGCCCATGGCCCGCAAGGACGCCATGAAGGCGCAAGCCTGGATCAACGCCTATGAAGATTGGAACGTGGATATCGGCTTGGAAACCGGGTTCCGTGGCGTGGCTCAAATCGGCAAGGGCATGTGGGCCAAGCCAGACCGCATGAAGGAAATGGTAGAAACCAAGGCGGCGCATCCCATGTCTGGCGCCAACTGTGCTTGGGTGCCGTCGCCCACCGCCGCCACGTTGCATGCTATGCATTATCACCGCGTGGATGTGGCCGAGCGGCAAAAAACCCTGTCAGACCGCCCCCGGGCCTCGTTGCAGGCCATATTGACCATTCCGCTGCTGGCCGGAGAGAACCTGTCTCCCGAGGATGTCCAGGCGGAGTTGGATAATAACGCGCAAGGCATTTTGGGCTATGTGGTGCGCTGGATCGATCAGGGGGTCGGCTGTTCCAAGGTGCCGGATATCAACGATATCGGCCTGATGGAAGATCGGGCCACCTTGCGGATTTCCAGCCAGCATATTGCCAACTGGCTGTACCACGGCATATGCACGGAAAATCAGGTGCGGGAAACCCTGGAACGCATGGCGGCAGTGGTGGATCGCCAGAATGCAGGCGATCCTGCCTATACCCCCATGGCGCCGCAATTCGAGGGGGTGGCGTTTCAGGCTGCGCTCGATCTAGTGTTTAAAGGCCGGGAACAACCCAGCGGCTATACAGAGCCCATCCTGCATGCTCGTCGGCGCGAGGCCAAAGGGCTTTAATCAAAGGCCTTTAACTGGCGATTTCCGTCACACCGCCGTGGGCGCCTGACCAGGTAAGCGGGTCGTCCAGGAAGGATTCCACGGAGGAAAGGGTGTCCGGGTCGAAATAGCCGTTGGCCCGGCACACCGCCAGCACATCTCGCCAGGTGGCCAGGTAATGGAGTGTCAGGCCATGCTTGGCCATGACCTCATGAGTCTGCGGGAAAATATCATAGTAGAACACCACGATGGTATGGCTGATCTCGGCGCCCGCCCGGCGGATCGCCTCGCAAAATTTGATCTTGCTGCCGCCATCGGTGGTCAAATCCTCGACCAGCAAGACCCGTTGGCCTTCGGGCATATACCCTTCGATCTGCGCGTCACGCCCAAATCCCTTAGGTTTTTTCCGCACATATTGCATGGGCAGATCCAGCTTGTCCGCCAGCCAGGCGGCGTAAGGAATCCCCGCGGTTTCGCCGCCCGCGACCGCATCGATGCTTTCAAATCCGACCTCCTGCATCAGGATGGACGCGGAAAAATCGGTCAGGGCACGCCGAATCCGCGGATAGGAAATCAGCTTGCGGCAATCGATATAGACCGGACTGGCCAGACCGGAGGTGAGTTTATAGGGCTCGTCCGCCCGAAAATGCACGGCTTGCACCTCTAACAACATTTTTGCAGTGAGTTCGGCGATCAGGGCGCGGTCCGGAAAGCTGTTCGATAACATAGAATTGCCTCTAAATCGGTCTGAAAAAAGAGCAGGACAGCCAGAGATTACGAGCCGGAAGCGCCCCGGCTCAAGCAGAGTTTTTGCAAAGGAGCGCCATCTACTGCAGGGTTACCGGTAGCCGGGCCAGGATGCGCTTGGACTGGCCCATAACATAGCGGATTTCATAGGCACCCGGTGCTTTCGGGAGGCGAATCCGGGCCGGGTTGCCCTTGCGGGTGTAGGCATAACTGCCGGAATCCCGATCCCTCGCGCCTTGGGTAACGATGGCGATATAGTCGTTCCGATTGGCCGGTCCCGTCCAGGTGACCAGCATTTCGGTACCGGCCTGGCCAGTGGGGGGCGCTTCCAAGGTTGCCGTGACATCTTCAATGGTAATGGGCAGGCGCGCCATCACCCGCTTGGACTGTCCGGTCACGTAGCGAATTTCGAAGCCGCCGGGGTCGTCCGGCATCATCAAAGTGAGCGGATTTCCCTTGCGGGTATACTGATAGTTGCCATGCTTGCCGTCCGCCGTTCCATTGGCAACAACGGTGATGTAATCGTTTTGATTGCCCGGTCCGGTCCAGGTGATCTGAATTTCCGCGCCGGCCGGGGAGGTGGGGGCCGCTTCCAGAGTGGTTTGCACATCCTCGATCAGGATTGCCAACCGGGCTAAAGTCTCCTTGGATTGACCCAGGAGATAACGCAGTTCGTATTCACCCGGTTCTTCGGGCATTTTGAGGGGCAGGGGATTGCCTTTCCGGGTGTATTGGTAGTTCCCATGCTGTTTTTCCGGCGTCCCCTTGGGAACCACGGTAATGTAATCGTTCTGATTGCCAGGGCCGGTCCAAGTGACCTGAATCTCGCTGCCGATGGGCGCCGTGGGGGGCGCTTCCAATCCACTGGAAACCGCCTCAATGGCAATGGGGAGCGTGGCCAATGTGGCCCGGCTCTGGCCCATCACGTAACGCAGTTCATAATCCCCCGGTTGGTCTGGCAGTCGGAGCGTCAACGGGCTCCCTTTGCGGGTATACTGGTAGTTGCCGTGTTGTTTTTCGGGCGTGCCGACAGGAACCACCGTGATGTAGTCATTTTGATTGTCAGGTCCGGTCCAGGTGATTTGAATATCACTGCCCAGGGCCGCCGTGGGCGGTGCCTCCAGTTTCGCCGCTGTCGCTTCTAACAAGATCGGCAGGCGCGCCAACGTGGCGGCGCTTTGACCGGTCACGTAGCGCAGCTCGTAGTCGCCGGGCGCATCGGGCATACGCAGGGAAACGGGGCTTCCCTTGCGTGTGTATTCATAGTTTCCATGTTGTTTGTCGGGCGTGCCCACGGGCACCACGGTGATGTAATCGTTTTTATTGTCCGGCCCTTTCCAGGATACCGACACAGCGGCACCTACGGAGGCGGCGGGCGGGGCCTCCAGTGTCGCCGCGGCGGCGGTGACAGTCAGCGCCTGGCGGGCGAGGGGGCGCGGCCCCGCTGCATACATATAGCGGATCTCGTAGTCCCCCGGTTCATCGGGCGCACGCAGTGCAAGGGGGTTGCCTTTGCGGGTATAGGTATAATTCCCGTGGCGATCATCCGGCGTGTCTTTGGTGACGATGGTGATGTAGTCGTTCTTTGCGTCTGGTCCGGTCCAGGTCACTTGGATATCACTCCCCGCCAGGGCGGCGTCGGCGGCGGAAACCGTCGCGGGGATATCTGTAATCTCGATCGGGGCCGTCGCCAGCACGCGTGGGCCGCTGGAGGTCACATACCGAACCTCATAGGTCCCCGGCGCATCGGGGGCCTTGATGGAAAGCGGGGTACCCTGCTGGGTGCGTTCCACACTGAGATATTTCCCTGCGGGGCTGTCCGCCGTGGCGATAGCGATGAAATCCCCATTCCGGTTCGGACCTTCCCAGGTGACCTCCACATCCGAGAGGAGGGGAGCGGATTTAGGGGCGGAAATTGTGGCGGTCAGGTCGGTGATCTCAATGGGCACGCGGGCCAAAATCTCCCGCTTGCGTCCAAACACATAGCGGACTTCATAGCTGCCTGGTTCTTTGGGCGCGGCGATATCCGTCGGGCTGCCCCGGTTGAGGCGCGCATAGCTGGCATAGACCGACGATCTGGCGTCCGGCTTCGCGATGGCGAGGAAATCGGCGGTGCCGCCGGGTCCTTGCCAAATAACGGATATGCTGCTGTCCACCTCGGCGGTTTCAGGGGCTTCCAGGGTAACAGAAACGGTGAGTACGACCTGATGCGTGGCAGGTTTTAGGTCCTCCCCCACCTCGAACTGAACCTCCCCGGTGGCAGCGCCTAGTCCGGCCTTGGCGAAATAGCGTCCGGGTTTCAACTTGAGCTGCGGGCGGGCGACAGCCTGATTGTCTAAAAGGGTTGCTTCACTGTCCAATCCAACGACGGTCCACCCGATTAATTTGTTCCGTAAGGGTTCGCCACCCGGCATATCGACGGCCTCAAGGGTGATGGCCGCTTCGGTGGGCGGGGCGGCCTCGGTCACTTCCTCCAGCGCTCCCGCCAAATCGGAGGCGGTTTGCGCGGTCAGGAATTTGCCTCCGGTTTCCTTAGCGAGGCACGCCAATTGGGATTTATCCTGGACGCCTTCAATATCAAAACCCACCACATGGGCGGTAAAATCCACGCCGCTTTTTTCCAGTTCCGCGGCCAGCGCGCAGGGGTCTGCATTACAGCTTTCGATTCCATCCGAAACCAGAATCACAGTTGCGGGTGTATCAATGTAGCTGAGCGTTTTTGCAGCTTGCCGCACGGCCTCGGTGAGGGGGGTCCGACCCTTTGGCGTGAGCCCATTGACAAGGCTGGTGACCTTGGCAGGGTCAACGGTGCCTACAGGAAAAATGGTTTCGATATCCGTACAATCCCCCGCGCGGCGATGCCCATAGGCGACGAGTCCCAAGCGGCGGGAGGCCGGCCATTTTCCCATAAGCTCGTTAATCACCTCTCGGGCGATTTCGATCTTGGAGCGTCCTTCTACCTGACCCCACATGCTGTTGGAAACGTCCAACACGATCACCGTGTTGTCGTCGGCCGCCTTGGCGGGATGGGCGGCAAGGGCGAACAGGATGAGGAGAAAAAGGGAGGGAATCGGTAGATTCCTGAAAAGGGCCAGCATGCGGATACTCCTGACGTCGAAACCGCTGATTAATTTCTCGATTTTACAAAAGGCTACTCAGCCGCCACCCATGAGTCAACCGGGCGAAACGGGCTTGGCCCCGGATGAATCTGCGAATCTCTATCCGGTTTTGCGATCAATTGTTCTTGTAATGTTCTATTTTTTCCCTATTCTCAAAGAATGCCGATTCAGGAACATAAACCCCGTCATGGCTGCGGGCGTGGGGCGGTCGTCAATCCCAATGGTCGCTTCGAACGCTTTATACGGGAAGCGTTCGATGATGGTTGGACCTTAGAGGAAGACGTTGCGCCATTGCGCACCCATGTTGCCCCGGATGCCAGCCGCACGGTTATCACCCGCAATCAATCGCCTGACATTCCCTTTGATCGGTCGGTAAACCCCTACCGGGGGTGCGAACATGGCTGTGCCTATTGTTTCGCCCGGCCCACCCATGCCTATTTGGGGTTGTCCCCTGGGTTGGATTTCGAAACCCGGCTGTTTGCCAAGTATGAGGCGGCGGCGCAATTCGCCCAGGAATTGGCCAAGCCCGGGTATCGCTGCGCCCCCCTGGCCCTGGGCGTGAACACGGACTGTTATCAGCCCATCGAAAAGCGGCTAAAAATCACCCGGGATATTCTGACTGTGGCGGCGCGGTTTCAGCATCCGGTGAACATCATCACCAAATCCAATCTTATCCTCCGCGACCTGGATATTTTGGCCCCTCTGGCAGCGCAAGGCCTGGCCAGTGTCATGGTTTCCATCACCACTCTCGACAGGCATTTGGCCCGCGATCTAGAACCCAGAGCGCCGACGCCAAAGCGGCGCCTGTTGGCCATTGAGGGGTTGGCCAAGGCGGGGGTTCCCGTGGGTGTGATCGCAGCACCGGTGATTCCCGGGCTCAATGATCACGAGATGGATGGCATCCTTTCCGCGGCTGCAGACCAGGGCGCCATCGCCGCCGGATATGTGTTGTTGCGGTTGCCGCTGGAAATCGCTGAAATGTTTAAATCCTGGCTGGAGACACATCGACCCGACCGGGCCAAAAGGGTTCTTTCCCTCGTGCGACAATGCCGGGAGGGGCGGACCAACGATACCCGGTTTGGCACCCGCTTGCGCGGCGCCGGTCCGGTGGCGGATCTGATAGCCAACCGGTTTACCTTGGCCCGAAAGAGATATGGGCTGGAGCGTCATTTGCCGCCGTTGAATTGTGACGTTTTCACCGTTCCCGAAGACGCTAACGGGCAATTACGGCTTCTCTAAGAATGAATCGCAAATAATACCGTCATCGAACCGTCACGCTGTTGTTGCAGCGCCGTCAAACTGCTATAAAAACGGTGCTCGTCGAAGGAATCGGCGGGCGGCCTTTTCTTGGGTGACCGCCACTCATGTCGGGCGCTATTTTCGGCGTGCTGATGATACGGAATAAAACATTTGACGACCGACGATAGCGCGACTCCTTTCGATATCCAGCCTGTGGCCATCGAAGAGGAGATGAAGTCCTCCTATCTCGATTACGCCATGAGTGTCATCGTCAGCCGCGCCCTGCCGGACGCCCGCGATGGCCTGAAGCCGGTGCATCGCCGCATCCTCTATGCCATGAAGGAAGGCGGGTACGAGGCCGGTCGGCCCTACCGAAAATCCGCGCTGATTGTCGGTGACGTGATGGGTAAGTATCACCCGCACGGGGATCAGGCCATCTACGATGCGGTGGTGCGCATGGCACAGGACTTCTCCATGCGCCTGATGCTGATAGACGGGCAGGGCAATTTCGGGTCCATGGATGGTGATCCGCCCGCCGCCATGCGCTATACGGAGGCCCGGCTGGCCCGGTCCGCCCATGCCTTGTTAGAGGATATCGACAAGGAAACTGTCGATTTTGTCCCTAATTATGATGAATCCACCCATGAACCCACGGTTCTTCCCGCGCGCTTCCCAAACCTTCTGGTCAATGGCGCGGGCGGCATCGCCGTGGGCATGGCGACGAATATCCCGCCGCACAATTTAGGCGAAGTGGTGGATGCCTGCCTTGCGGTGATGGACAACCCGCAAATCACCATCGAGGATTTGATCCAGGACCATATCCCGGGCCCAGACCTGCCCACGGGCGGCATCATCATGGGGCGGGGGGGTATTCTCAGCGCCTATCGCACGGGGCGCGGCTCCATCATCATGCGGGGGCAGGCGGATGTGGAGGAGATCCGTAAGGATCGCTTCGCCATCGTGATCACGGAAATCCCCTATCAGGTGAACAAGGCCCGCATGGTCGAGATTATCGCCGAGGCGGTGCGCGATAAGAAGATCGAGGGGATCTCCGACCTGCGCGATGAATCGGACCGCGATGGTGTGCGGGTGGTGGTGGAGATTAAGCGCGATCACCAGCCCGAGGTGGTGCTGAACCAGCTTTACCGTTTCTCGCCCCTGCAATCCAGTTTCGGCATCAATATGCTGGCGATTAACGCGGGCCGCCCGGAGCTGATGAATCTGCGCCAGCTTCTGGATGCCTTCCTTGCCTTCCGGGAGGAGGTGATCACCCGTCGGACCGTGCATGATCTAGGCAAAGCACGGGAAAAAGCCCATGTTTTAGCGGGGTTGGCAGTCGCTGTTGCCAATATCGATGAGATTATCGAGCTGATCCGGCGGGCGCCCGATGCGACCACTGCGCGGGAGCAATTGATGGCGCGGGATTGGCCGGCCACCGATGTGGCGCCGCTGATTGCGTTGATCGACGAACCGGGCCGGAATGTGTCCGAGGCCGGGACTTACAATCTTTCCGAACGGCAGGCCCGGGCCATTTTGGATTTGCGCCTGCACCGCTTGACCGGATTGGAGCGGGACAAGATCGGCGACGACCTGAGGGCCGTGGGCGCCGAAATCAAGGATTACCTGGACATTCTTGGTTCCAGGGACCGCTTGCTCGGCATCCTGCGCGATGAACTGTTGGAAATGAAGGAAAAATTCGCCACGCCGCGCCGCACGGCGCTGGAAGAGGGCGAGTTTGAGCATGATATCGAGGATCTGATCCAGCGCGAGGACATGGTGGTCACCGTTACGACCACCGGCTACATCAAGCGGGTCCCCGTCACCGCCTACCGGGCGCAGCGGCGCGGTGGCAAGGGGCGATCGGGCATGAGCACCCGTGACGAGGACGCTGTTTCGCAGGTTTTCGTCGCCAATACCCATACACCGGTGCTGTTTTTCTCCTCCGCTGGCATGGCCTACCGGTTGAAAGTGTACCGTTTGCCGCTTGGCACACCGCAGGCGCGGGGCAAGGCGATGGTGAACCTGCTGCCCTTGGACGAAGGCGAATTCATCACCACCGTGATGCCCATGCCTGAAGATGAGGAAACCTGGGGCGATTGGCATGTGATGTTTGCGACCGCCTCGGGCAATATCCGGCGCAATCTTTTGTCAGATTTCGTGCGCATCCAGGCCAATGGTAAAATCGCCATGAAGCTGGACCCGGAGGACCATCTGGTGCGGGTCCGCACCTTCACCGAGGAAGATGACGTGATCTTGTCCACCCAACAGGGCAAGGTAATCCGGTTCCCAGTCACCGATGTGCGCGTGTTTTCCGGCCGTACCTCCACGGGGGTGCGCGGGATCAAACTGGCCTCCCAGGATCGGGTGATCGCCATGTCCGGCCTGCGCCACGTGGATGTGGATGTGGAAACCCGGGATCTGTATCTGCGCTATGCCACCGCGCTACGGCGGGGCGAGCCCATAGATTTACCTGAAGGGTTAACCACCGAAACCGCGGAACGGCTGGCGGAAAACGAGCAGTTCCTGCTGACGGTGACCGAGAACGGGTACGGCAAGCGGACCTCGGCCTATGAATATCGGGTGGCAGGCCGGGGCGGGCAGGGGATTGCCAGCATCGAAACCTCCGAGCGCAATGGCGGCGTCGTTGTGTCGTTCCCGGTCACGGACGAAGACCAGCTCGTCATGGTGACCGATGGGGGTCAGCTCATACGCTGCCCCGTGGACGACATACGCATTGCCGGGCGCAATACCCAAGGGGTGACCCTGTTCCGGACCGCCGAGGGCGAAAAGGTTGTGTCCGTTACCCGATTGCGGGAAACCGATACCGGCGACGCGGACGGGGAAACCGAAGACACCGCCGAAGACAGCACTGCAACCGCTTCGACCACGCGAGACGGAACGGAGGAATCTCCATGACCGAACGGCTAGGCGTCTATCCGGGAACCTTTGATCCCGTGACCAAAGGGCATCTGGATATCATCCAGCGGGCATCTCATCTCCTCGATCGGTTGATCGTCGGGGTGGCGTTCAACCCGGGGAAGGGCCCGCTGTTTACCGTCGAAGAACGGGTAGACATGCTTCGCAAGGATACAGCAGGGCTGAAACTCGCCCATCCCATGGTGATCGAGATCGTGCCTTTCGATAATCTGCTGATGCATTTTGTCGAGGAAAACAACGCGAATGTAATCATTCGCGGTCTGCGGGCCGTTTCCGATTTCGAATACGAGTTCCAAATGGCGGGAATGAATGCCCATTTGAATGATGACGTGGAGACCGTGTTCTTGATGGCCTCCGACCGGTATCAGTTGATTGCGTCGCGCATGGTGCGGGAAATTGCCAAGTATGGCGGCGATATTACCCAATTTGTCACCCCCGCGACCAATCAACGCATGATCGAACGGTTTTCCACCCTGGAACCAGCGGATTAGGTGGGGGCGGCGGGCGGAATTTTCCCGCAATCTCACCTTGACCCGACGAGGCGACCTGCCTATGGTCCCTTCCGCCGGAGAAAGCGATTCTTCCGGCCCCTTTCTTGGTCAAAGGGCGCGTAGCTCAGGTGGTAGAGCATCTGACTTTTAATCAGACGGTCATAGGTTCGAGTCCTATCGCGCTCACCAATTAAGGCCTTGATTTCATTACAGAAATCGGGGCCTTTTTCATTTTATCGCAGAAATTTACAAGAATTCCGTTCGATTACAAAATTTCCCTATTTTCCGCCAGTTTCCGCGTGGTTTAACGGTCGATAACATCGTCGCCGTGGCACACGTTGGCACACGAACTCGGTTTTTTGTTCGATTGATGTTCTTGAAATTTTATAATGTTGGATGATTGGAGGGATGGGCGAATGGAGAAGGCTCTGTGCAGCGATCCTGAAAAGGTTTGACGACTTACACATTCAACATTTCGGCAGCATCTTTATTCCGCCAATTGACGGAAATATCGGTCGGTCGGCCAACCGTCATGTTTGCCAGCGTGGACGCCACCATTGAACGCTCTGCCACGTTCAGCGTGTCGGCGGTAAATTTCCCACGGTGGGAAATTTATCCGCAAATCTCTCCGCGACGGCCATGAACCGGTGGGGGCAAATCGGAAATTATTTCCGATTTGGAGCCAAAACCGCTTGCCACATCCGGCGTCGAAGGTGCCGCGAGTTCGTAAAGGACTGCGGACGGCAAATTCCCAACTATTGGGATTTTGTCATCGAAGCGGCGCGCAACGTCACAAAACGAGACTGCGGGTCCATGGCACACGGGTGGCACAATTTATTAGACTAAACTAGTTACCCAACTTCTTTTTTAGCCGATTTAAGCGTTTGGTTGTCGCGTCCAAGTCAGATTTCGAAATGCCTAATGGATCACTATAAGCAAAATAATTTTCGATAACTCCGATCGCATCGTTATACCGACCAAGTTTATCAAGTAACATCGAGTACCGATTGACGGGATATTTTGCTGTCCGCCACGCCTGCGCTTGCGCGCCCATACTATCTAGTTTTTTTAGGTCTGCGATGGCATTTAGATATCTCTGGATAGATGATTCAGGATCATCTTTTTCTAAGTCGCGTGCCGTCTTAATATTATCGTTTATCGATCTATCTAGATCGTGGTAAGGGCCGACGACGCTCCAATCTGGACCACCTTTTCCGATCTCGATTGCGCATCCGCGCGATTTTCCCCCGCCGAATATTTTTTGGATAAAGTTCGGCCCTCCATGTAGCGAGATTATGTGGGCTGTAACGCTATTGCCTCGGTCCATATGATTAGCGAGTAGATTATCCCCAGACGGCATATAGCCAATTTGAACCCCTCGTTTCGATATAACAGCGATTGTTGTACCCGCTCCATGCGGGTTATCTAGTTCGCGAACCAGTTTAACCTCTTCGCCTACCTTGCATCGAGAAAGTTCCTTTTGACGACTTGTTCCATCGTCGTTGTCGTATGTCACCCCGACAACTTTGGATCGAAAAGTCTGTACCAATTGATTCAAGACGCAATTCCCCATCGCTTTTCTTACATCATAGGATGGTATTGTCGAAGTATAGTTCGAATCAATAGTAGCATTAAATACGTGTAAAGTTAGGCGCCGATGACGAACCCTATACGCTGAAACAAAACCCCCGCCGGGCGAGAGGTTCCGACGGGGGTTTGGTATTTCCGACCGCGAGGTTGAAAAGGATCAACGTCCGCCGGTTGTCGGGGTTTTTCAACGAAGCGGCACTCCACGACTAATCCGCTGATCTCCCACTACACCGCCAAGCGGCGCAATCTTAGTTCACAGGCGCGATATAGGCGCCGTAGGTGATTGAGGGCGTCGTACCGGCCAGTACGGCACCAACCCGGATAGCGGCGGCGTCAGCGTCCTGGTAGCCGATAAATGCGCCGCTGAGCGGGATTTCGTAGGTGCCGGGTGCGGTGACGGTCAACGACGCAACTTCAACCGGCGTGTCGCCAAAGGCGACCTCGCTATCAACGTCGACGACGAGATCATAGGTTTCATCGGCATCGGCGGTATCCAAGGCAGATACGTGAAACACCACCTTAAAATCGGTATGCGCCGCCGGATCAAACGCGACGCCAGCTTCATCGGCGGATGCGGTTTCGGCGCCGTCGCCGATATCCCGCAACAGCAATTGAGAATCAATAGGTC
Organism: Magnetospiraceae bacterium; assembly: GCA_049605255.1. GTDB lineage: Bacteria > Pseudomonadota > Alphaproteobacteria > Rhodospirillales > JBMYUJ01 > JBMYUJ01. The sequence goes on along the minus strand of JBMYUJ010000016.1, from coordinate 20,423 downwards.
CATACATGGTTTGGCCCTCCATTAAGCGTTGTTGATGCGGGATAGACGGGCAGCGGCTTCCGGGTGTTTGATCGCCAGGCCGCTGTACCACTCGATCCGGGTGCGATAGGCGGGCTTGGTGTCCAACTCGCCCAGGTCGCGCACGTCCATCGGTTCGGTCTGGATGCCCATCAAGGCGTCCATGCCGAAGCGCAGGGCGTAGATCGATGCCGTATCAAGGTTCCCGCTTCCGTCGTCTTCGTCAAACGCCAGGATTTGGGCGTTGGTGTCGTCCTCTTCGACAATGCCGATGGGGATACCCGCATACGCTTGGATTTGCCGTCCGAACGTATCCGATACCGTCTCTTGCGCTTGCCCGGCGGCGCGCATGAGGGCGTTGACCTTGCGGCGCATCGTCTTGGACATAAGCAACACGTCGGGCGTTCCTTCGACCGCATCGATCAGCTGATCCAGGTCGTCGAGGGTCAGGACTGCGCCGCCGCTGGCAAGTTGGATATGTTGGCCGCCGGTTAGCCGCTTATTGAGGCCATCGAATTCGCGGGGTTCAACATCCGAATCGCCATCGAAAAAGGTTTTCAGCCAATTCAGCGAGAGGGCTTTCGACTTCATTGCATCATGCGCGGCACGGGCGTTGTTATCGCCGACGCCCATTTTTACGAGGCTAACATCGTAATCAGAATCGCCGCCGCAAATGGTCAAGGTTTCGGTGACAGGGTTAATGATGCCCGTCGATTCGGTATAGCTTTCATTGATGCCCCGAAACGCGATGCCGGGTAGCGTGCCTTCGCGGTTATAGCGGTAAGCGTTGCCCATAATGTTTTGAAACGGCATCCGCTCAAGGACGGGGTTTGACATGCCGAACACTTCGACAACGCCGCTTTGCAACGGATCGCTTTGAAGTTTCGACCATTCAAGAATAGTCAACATAGTGGATCATCCTATTTATACCCGGCGGCCATGCGGGCGCTTGCGGGTAAATCACTCAAATCCTGATCCTTGGGCGTGGTCTTTGGCTTGCCGTCGTCCGTCGCCGGAACGGGTGCCGCCGGTTTCTCGTCGAATATGCCGGTCGCACGGGCCTGTTGGACCCAAGCCGCTTTTTGGGCCAGGGTTCCGTCCGGGATAAGACCGCGCCATTTTTCCGGCACGGTTGCGACGATGCTTTCAGCCATGTGGGCGAGTTGCTCTTCGGTTTCGCGCCGCTTGGCGATTTCGGCGTCAAGCCGGGCTTTGGGGATCAGGTGCTCGTTGCCGCCGGTATCGCTCGGCTGCGGTGCGGGTGCGGCTGTATCGTCGCCGGGTACGGTTTTTTCGTCGGTCATTGGGGTTCACTTCCAAAAGCGGGGCCGGTAAATCCGACCCCAAGAATTGCACTTTCTTCGCGGCGTACGGCCAACAGGCGCAGGGCTTCGGCACGGTCGCGTAGGTCGGGGTTGTCGGCCATCAATGCGTCAACGGGCGACCAAAGGCCTAGGTCGATGCGTCGCTGGTAGCCGTCAAGGCGGGCGGATTCGGTTAGGTGGGATACCTCGCCAAAATCCACGGAGACAGTTGCGGTTTCCGGGATCGTGCCGGGCGCGTGGGTGTTGACGACGGCTTTCAAAACGTCAAACAGCCGGGTTTCGTATCCACGCCAAAGTTCGATATCATCGGCGCGGGCTTCCATTAGGTCGCGGTTCGCAACCTCGCGGGCGGCGCCAGACTCGGCGCGTGATTCTTCGCGGAAAACGTCGGCAGTTAGGTCGTTGGCGATAGCGGTTTGGCGGATCACGAAGTCAACGGCGGCCAACACCTGGTCGACGGGTGTCTTCGGGCTTGTGAAGTTGAATGATGCACCAGCGGGCAGATTTAACAATGTTGACGGGTCGGCGCTCGGCAACCCGCCAACGATGCTATCGCCCGCGCCTTGGAGCCAAGCCACGCCGTTGGACTCGAATTCAAGTGCGCGCCAAAGCAACACCATCGCGTGGTTGATGGCGACCTGCGCTTGCATAAGATCGTCGCCGCCGGGTAGGAAAAACTCGTCGTCGGGCGAACGGTCGAAGCACGGGACGAACGGGATCACGCCATAGGGGTTTTCGTCGTTTGGGTTATCCCGGCGGCGCATAGGACGGCCAACAAAATCCCGGCGCGTGTAGCTGTCGGCGGTCCAATCGCTGTATTCGGTCAAGGTCGACTTTTCGCCAGGGTGGGTGACTACAATCCGCGTGGGGCGATCAGGATCAACGGCGATGGCGTCCAAGATATTTGGCGTCACGACGGCCAGGGTCGGGCGATCATCCGACCACCCAACCCGCAAAGTCGTGGTCTTTAACAGCCGGGTTAGGCGGTTCGCTTTTTTCAGCGTGACGTTGGCATTGATCGCCGCATACAGGGCTTCACCTGCGGCTTGGTCCCAACCATCAAAAGTTCTTACCGGCGCGGCACGATAAACCATGGCGCGTTTGTCGGTAATCTTCCGGACGATATTCAGTGGAAACAGGATAAAGCGCTCAGGGTGGTTTGCGCGCGTTTTGATGCGGTCGAAAAGGTCTTGGGTTTGCTTGTCGTTGTAATAATTGATGCGCTTCGCGGCGGTGGCTTTACGCGCGGCGGAAGCATTAACCAATTTCATAAAATCATTCTGGAAAAACATCGCGTTTTCCTTTGTCTAGCTAGTCAACAATAAGTCTTAAATCGGCGCGTAGTCAACGCTGCACCAAATGAAAACCTTTGTTTGTTACTTTCATACGTAAGAAATCCCGTTCCGATACTTCTTCTATATTGTTACTTTTGCGGAATTCTTGGTACATTTTGTTAAACATTGTAAAAGAACGGCACTCTTTTGCGCATAATGGAACATGATCGCCGCCGTTCAAAACGCATAGCTTAACAACGGGGCCGCGCGCGTTGCAGACTACGGAGGGCAGTTCGTAAGGGTGCAATTCTTCGGTTCGAAGGCTGTATATCGCCCAGGCCAGCGAGTAGCAGGTGTCGTCGTGTGCGCCCTTGGCATGGGCGAACTTGGGTAATGAGCCTTTATTGCCTTCGACTTCAAGCCGGTATTCAAAACTCGCCATCTCGTGCAACAAGCGGGTAAACAAGGGGTGGATATGCAACCGCCCCTCAGCGGCGGCGTTGTATAGCGCGGTGAAGGCGTTGGCTTGTCGCTCGGACGTAGCAAATACGACTTCATGCTCGAAGGGCTGTTCCGCCGCCCATGATGCGATATCTTGGACATTGTAACTTTCCAGTACCGCCCGGCTCATCCCGTGTTTTTCCCGGTATTCGTTGAATTTTTTCTTGATGCCGTCGGCACTGGAAAAGCGGATATTGTCGGATGCCAAAACGTAATAATGCTCGGCTTCATCTTGCAGCACTTTCAAAACGCAAGTCGTAATGGTGGCGTCGCCATGGAGCGAAAATCCGAAGGCGCGATCCAATCCGGCGCCGACGCGGTGGTTGCGTTCACCGGCAATGGCTTTGGCGTCCAAGTCGTACGTTTCGCGGCACTTGTCCAAGATGGATGGCGGGAAGAGATTCGATGCACCGGCAGACCACTTATTGAGGTGCAGTTGGTCAAACTTGATCGGCAACATCTGCGCTTGCCGGGATCGCAGCCGATCCGCACGAATCCAAGGTGGGCCGTATTCGATAGCGTCGTCTATGGATTGATATTCGATATGGCTGAAATACAGCGTCGGGTCGGCTTTCTTTTCGTGTAGCTGATACAACGCCCATAGCGGCGACGACATGGGCCCAACATAGGAATCCACAATGACTAGCCCATCTTCGGTGTCGATGGTCGATGACGCCAAGACTTGAAACACTTCGTCGGAAATCTCGGCGTGTAGTTCCGACTTCTGCGCGATGGTCAGCCGCTTGCCGTCGAGCGTGGCGGCGTTGTTGGGAAAGCCTTGGATGGTGTTATCCAAATCGTCGAAGGTGATGCGGTCGGAAAATACCTTAATCCGACCTTCGCGGATCAGCGCCAACGTGTACGGGGTTTTTTCAAGGATGGTGCGGATCAGGCGAAACGCGGTGTCGGTGGTTTGGCGCACACTGTTTGACACGATGGCGATGTTTTCGCCGGTGCGCGTCAGGAACCGCCACACGATAATCAACGCGGATACAACGGTTTTCCCATGGCGACGGGGCCAGCAAAAAACGACAGTGTGATGCTTGCCATCAAGCGCGGCTTTGATCTCAGAACGCACGCGATCCGACGGAATGGTGTACGGCACAAACCGGCCAGCGTCGCCGGGGATCATCGGTTGAATTTCGGTAAGGAAATTCTCGAAGCCTTCGAAGCCGGGTTTCCGCCACCGGGTGATTGGGTTATCGGTGAGTTTCTTTTTGGCGGGCATCAATTCAAACCTTTCATAGGCGGTTTGGTCGCATCCACCATACGTTGCCATTCGCCGGGGTGCTGCGCGAAGTAGACGCGGCCAAAGGCGACGTGATCGGCGCGGCATGAAAGGCCGTAGCACAACGCCTGATCGGCACATTCAGGGAAGGCGTGCTCGTCTAGCTTTTCCAACAGCGCGGCGACGCGGGCGGATACGATGCCCATGGCGAATTCCGGGTTTTGTGTTTCAGCGATGGCGCGGTCGTTCAAGATCGATGCAATGGCGCAAATCTGTTGGCGACGTTCCGGCCAGGGCAATGGGGCGATTTCAGCCGCTGCATTGTCGACGAGTTGCTGAACAGGTTCGGGCAAACGGTTGTAAATATCCACGGCTATAATCCTTTCATTTTTTGCGGATACAGGGCGCGCAATTCGGCGACGGTCAATTCGCGGTCAGGGGTCGCAAAGCCTTCAATCGGTAAGCCGCGCTTCCAAGCCCGGTAGCGGCTCGATCCAAGGGCTTCAATCTGAAAGGCTTCGGGTTGCGTGCGCAGCCATTGCTCGAAGGTAAGATCGGCGGGCACTTGGCCATTCACGCTGGCACGGGTGCCGGGTTCGGGGTCGGGAAGGTCGATGCCTAATTCCTGATAGGATTTCAAGACCGGGACAATCGTCGATCGGCAGTTCGGATGCCGGGGCGGGCGGGGGATCGCAGGATCGTCGATGCTGAATTCTTTGCGGTCCAAGCCGATGCAGACCGCCGACGTGCGGCTGTCTAGCGTGGCGACAAATTCCCAGCCCTTCACGACGTCGCGGCCATAGTTGCGGACGGTGGTCATTCGGGTGCGGGTGCTAACGTCGTTGATCGCGGTGCGGGCTAACCTTTGGGCGGATTGACGGCTTAGATCGGCGACCTTTTCCAACCGGCGGCGAATCTGCGGTACTGTCTCGCCAATCGTCGCGGCTTGGGCGACTTCGATGTTGATGCGGGCGATCAGGTCGGTTGCCAACTTGTCACCCCAGCGCGACCAGGTTTGACCATCGAATGGCGCGGCGCGGGCTGTGATCAGGGCTTCGGGCAAAATAGCGTCGGTGGTCACGGCCAACAGCGGCACACCGTCCGGCGCGGTCAGCGTCGATAGCAGGTTCTCGACTTCGACTTCGACCACCGCATCGATGGTATCCGCGACGGTTTCGGCGATCTTGGGGCGCAGGTCATCGAGAAGGTCCCTCAGTTGCGCCTGAAAGCCCGTCAGGCGGTCATAGGTGACGGGCGCATCATCGGGCACCCTGCGGCGAAGGTCGGCTTCCACGGTCGCCAGGGCGGCGCTCAGGTCGGCTTCCAACAGCCGGGCTTGTGCGAGGCTCAACCGTTCAAGCCGGATCGCCAGGCGTAGGTATTCATCCATCGTCGGAATCCTTGCTGGCGTTGTGAACTAATGCGGCGTGGCCGGTGAGCGTCTTGGGCGGGTCGATGGTCGGGGATACGTCCTTCGCCACGCGGTGCAATCCAAGGGTCGTTAGAAGGCGAACAAGCTGGCCGGTGAGGGACGCATACGGGCCAGGGTCGACGACCTTGCCGGTGGCAATTTCGCTTTCCATCATCTCAAGTTGGACGGTCAATCCGGCGGCGCGATGGATCAGCAACCACTGCGCTGTTGATGGCGATCCGACGTCATTGGCCAGTTCGACTGAAATTGCTTTGTAGCGTTTGGCGGGTAATGTACGACCATCGACAGCCTTTCCGCCGATGACGAGCGTGGACGGCATCGGTAGTTGCGTTTCATTCTCTTCGGTTTTCATCGGTTTTTCACCTTCTGATCGTCGGATGATTTATCCGATGCTCGTCTGTAACTGATTGAATCTGTTGATTGAAAAAAAGCGTGTGCCAAAGGTGTGCCACTCGGATCAGCTCTAACGGATGATTTGACGGCGCAAACGGCTTTGCAGGGTGGTGCGGGTTGGGTTAGTCCCCCTTCCCCTTTTTCACGTGCCAATTTCGCCGCTTTTTGGCCTTGGAAACTGGGTCCGGTCGTTACGGCGTTACATTCGTTACACCCTCTATAGAGGGAGTGTAACGATGTAACGCAACGCCGACGTTCCGGCGCGCGTTTCATTTTGTGGATGTAACGGAATGTCACGGTGTAACGGTGCTCCAAATATGATCGTCCCAAACAGCAATTTTTTGTTTGTTTATAAGGCCTTCCAAAATCCGCTTGAATTGAACGCGTTCGGTGCTCGGATTGTCACGGGATGTAACGGACGCGCGTTTTAGATCTTCGCGCCAACTCGCCAAACTGACAGCGTTACATTGCGTCATGTAACGCTTTGGAATGACCATTTGGCCGCGTTCGGCGATGGCATTTGTCAGCGCGGTAAAGGCGCGTTTCTCTAATTTTGTGAGAGCGGGAACCTTGGCGCTGGCGTCATCGGTGGAAGGCAACACAACTAGCGAGGTAATGGGATCGCCTTCGTCGTCGACGGCGATTTCAACGGGCAGGAGGTCGAATCCTATGGACCATCCGTCCGGGTCGTCTTTGGCGGCTTCGAGGGTTAGCCGGTGCGAGGCTTCCAACTTCTCGACTTTGATTTGCGCATCGACGGCACCGAATAAACTGCTGTGACCACGCAAGCCGCGCTGGGTGTCTTTACCGCTGTGGTGGACCAACATCACGTGCGCGCCGGTATCAGCCTGTAAGCGGCCAATGTTGGCGATCAGGGCGCCCATGTCTTCGGGCCCGTTTTCGTTTCCACCGGCGAGGGCGCGGGCGAGAGTGTCGACGATAATCAGGTTTATTGGGCGATCTAAATCACGCGCCATTGCGTTGATTTCATCGATCAGGATTTGTGCATCATCAATGTTGGATCGAAGGTCGGGCGCATCGACAATTCGGGCTAACGGAACGTCGGCGGGATCAACATCGTGATGCTGGCAATACGCTTGGATGCGGCGGTCGATTCCGCGTTGGCCTTCGGCAGCGACATAGACAACTAAGCCGGGTTCGGTGGTGCGATCAAACCAAGGAACGCCGCGCGCGATGCTGAAAGCCATATCCAGCGCCACAAACGATTTTCCGCACTTGGGCGCGCCATAAACGACTGAAAATTCAGCGATGCCAAGTAGACCTTTTATCAGCGGCTTTCGATCAGATTGGGCAATGGGTTCGGCAATCAGCACCGGGCGCAAGCGGCGGCGGTTCGATGACGTGTTTTGGTCATCCGGTGGTGTCGGGTCGGCATCCGAATAACCGGAAAAACCATAATCCGATTCGCTCTCTGGCGGCGGTACATCTTCCCACCTGTCGTCGCGTTCGCTGTGAAAATTCATGCCGCGACCTCCACGTAGTCACAAGTGATGCGGGGGTATCGATCAGGTTCACGCATCTGCCGCTTGATTTGTGCGGCCAAGGCGGGGCTGTCGGCTTCTATATGTGAAATTCCATGGAAATCGACGCAAAGGTTTGCTTTGCGGTCCAAGATCACGGAACCAAGACAACTGGCGCGCATCCAATCCAATGGCGTCGAAAATATCCAACACCGGCGGCCATGGCGCGCGGCACGGTCGACGGCTTGGCCATCGATAAATTTTGCTGATCCGTTACGGGTGCGCCATTTCCATGGCTCTCGCGGCAGAAACGCGCACAGGTCTAACACGTCGACCAGGAAGCCGCCGCGATCCACGACGTAGCCGCCTTTGGACCCGGTTGGGTCAATGATGTACTGGCCGGAACCTTGAACGTCGCACGGTACAATAACGGCGGGCACACCGGCGGGGTCGGGCGCGTAGGTGCCATCGGTGTTGAATGTCACGCGGGCGGCGCCAAAGACGGTGGCGCCAGGATAAAGGCCAAATGGTCGACCGCAATTCAAGGTTCTGCTCGAAACCCCATGCGCCCGCATCCACTGGTAGTGCGTTTCGGTAGCGGCGGCGGTTGCGGTGCGCCATTCGTGGAGAAGATCAACCATCGCCGATCCGCTCATTATAGATTTGCTCAAGCCGGAATTTTTGCTTACTGGAAAGCCGGAATTTTTTGCGCAAGGTTTTCAGGATCGACGAAACGAACTTTCCTTCCCAGTCGTTCAAATTTCCGAATCTGGCCAGGGTTTCAGCCATGGCGAGATGATCGCTATCCGGCGAGGGCGCGTTTTCGCTTTCATGGCATCGGCATGGTACGCGGCCAGGTTCGGTGACGGTAGCGGCGAGGTCGTGCCAAGTGGCACCGGCACCATCTAATGCCCGGTCTATCGCGCTAACGGCGGCCAAAACCTCGCCATCGCGGTCGGATGAAAGCATAGCGATCAGCTTTTGAAGACGCTGCGCGATGGGTTCTAGCGCGGCGGTCATTTTGCATTATCAAAACGCAAGAATTCGTCGAAGTTCGCGGACACGTCACGCAACATGCAGGCGATCTTTTCTAAGCCGTCGTTAATGTCAGACAACTCTTTGATCTGAATTTCGATAGAAACGTAACCACCGTCCAATTCACCATTTGCGAACTCTTTCTCAATTTGAGACACAGCCTCCGGCATCATTTTTGCAGATTTTTCGGTGAACTCTTCGTATGTCAGCGTTTCTTCGAAAAGCGTCATAGAGACTTTTTCTTGCGCCTTATTCCGCAGGAATTCAGTTCTCGAAATCTCGAATAAATCTGTGATTCTATTCAGGTAAGCAGCGCTGGCACTGAGATTTTGCGATATTTCGGAAAGGCTAAAAGGCTGCTTCGGATTGGCGCGGGCGCTATCGCTGTTGACTTGCGTACTGATATGGGGATTCGTCATGGTGTCGTGTCCTTTTTCAATCTAGCGGTTGGAGGGGTTTTCGGCATCGGTCTCGGGGGAAGTTGCCGCTTCCTCCGAGGCCACCTGATCGCCGGGCGGCGCGGCGGCGCGTTCTTGCGCAGCCATCCAAGCGGCCAACGTCGATCTGCGAAAGAACACTCGCGAGCCGATCCGCACATGAGGGATTACGCCTTTTTCAACGGCGTGGCGCACTTGCCGGGTGCCAATGCCAAGTTCTGCGGCAGTAGCACCCACATCCATCAATTCAATATCTGTTGTGGGGGCGGGGCCATCAGCTAAGGCTTGCGCTACAGCATTTCGGATAAGCACTGAAAGTGGATCGTTTGTATTCATAACTGAATGCACCTAAATATTTAATCCAAAGAGAATTTCATTGATATTTAAGCCAATAAAAGCCTCTACCCCTTCAGGTAATTTTTTTTGTGAGATTGGATTTAATCCAGCTATGAGTGTTTCGCCGTTCAGGCTGAAAACCGATAATATAGATTGGGCTTCTCGTTTTTCTTGACGAGCGGATTCCAGAACACTCCAAGCGCCGAGGAGTTGCCAATCCTCGTGATGTAAGTCTCGCAGCGCTTCAGGAACCTTGTTGAGCGCATCTGGATCGTCTGCGCTAAGAATGTAATGAAGGCACGCGACCTCAACATCTTTGTAAGATTCGTTGATTGCCAATCTCGTTGGCGTTTTCAGTGCCGTTCGGATGACGCTCGCGATGTCTCGAAGCGTTTCGACACGTACATTTAGAGAATCAGCCGCCGCGAGGATTTTTGTCACGATGACCTCTTCACGATCATATTTGCGTTGACGACCTGTCCCGCCACCCTCCGTCGATGGGATGGGCACTATTACTTTTTCACGAATCCAGTGTTGGAATGTGTTGTCACTTACGCCAGTTACCTGGCGAAGTTGAGAGCGAGAGAATTCAATCATAGCAGTTAGCACCTCGTCGATTTGATTTTTCAATCTGAGATTCACACTAGATGACAAAAAACCGTTAGTAAAGATTTTTTATCCTTTTTCGTTGACTTTTATAATTTATGCGTGCCACGATAATCAGATGTTCATCTCATACGTGAACAAGTAAACCCACCTCAGCGGTAAGAAGCAGGGGCGGGCGCATCCATAAACCAACCTAAAAGGAACGCAATATGACCAGTCACAACATCCAAAACGCCAATGTCATCGACGAAATGACCGACCAAATCAGCGATCTTAGACTACTTACTAAAGCGCTCTATACGATGTCCGACAACGTTATGGTTGAAATTCAAAGCCCAACGCTGAGGCAACAAGAAACCTTGGAGCGTGCACAAGCTGCCGATGCTCTAATCAGAGTGATTGCCGAAAGGCTTGGACGGCTCGATGAGACGGTCGCCAAGATCGAATCTTGACCCAACCCAAAACTGAAAAAGGACACTAAAATGTCAGACGACGTAAAGCGGCCAGGAGTCGCAGGAAATTGGAAGCGGCTTCCATCTGGAAACCTAATCTATCAAGTGCGGTGCTTCGTTAAAGAAACGGGCAAACGAAAATCAAAAAACTTTGACCCTCGCAAATTCGGTGGTCAGAAAGCCGCCGCGAAGGCTGGCGACTTATGGTTCGGACGAGTCGCCAATGCAATAAACGATAATACGTATAGAAGCCTCGCTGATCATCGCACCGTCGAGAATGCCGTCAATCTGTACATCACGCATCTAGAAGCTAGATCGCGCCGTAAAGAACGAATGTCCGTCCATAATCTAAAAACTGAATCGGGGCAGGCGAACCGCCATATTCTAAGTTCGGACTACGGCATGGGCGCGTTGGTTCTGTCGAAAGTGCGCAGGATTGATGTTGAACGGTTTCGTGACCGCTTGCGGGATACCGGGGTTTCAGTCATCACCACACGCCGTGTGATCGGTGTTTTGAAGCGAAGCCTTGATTACGCCATCTTGCACGAGTGGATTGCCCTGAATGCCGCCGCTGGGGTCCGAGTTATCACCCCCGATGATGCGCCTACCAGAAAAGTCGTAGCGCCTTCCAAACAAGACGTGCGAAAAGTTATCGATGCCGCCGACGACGATTTCAAACCTTGGCTGATCTTTGCCGCCGCAACCGGCGTGCGAAGTGGCGAGCAGCGTTTCCTCCGCTGGCGCCACGTCGACTTAGATATCGGTATGCTAAACATCGAAGGTGCCATTGACCCGCACAACGTCGAAAAGTCGACGAAAACTCAAAGCGGTATCCGCCAAATCCCCTTAGGCGATGACACAATCAAACATCTTCGCCGATGGCGGATGCGGTCGAAATTTTCCCAGAATGACGATCTAATGTTTCCGGCACCGGGCGGTGGTATCATGTCACATTCCAACCTTCTAAATCGTCGGTTCAAGCCGATCTTCGCAAGATTGGAAGCCGCGCATGATGCTGATCCAATAAATACCCCTGAACCGCCAAATCGGTTTAACTGGCATTCGCTTCGACATTTTTGCGTTTCAATTTGGATCGAAGCAGGATTGACCCCCAAAGAGGTCCAGGTTTTGGCCGGTCACAAGAACCTGTCGACGACAATGAACATCTATGCGCATATTTTCCCAAGCGAAGACAGAAAAGCTGCGATGGATAACATCGCAAAATCTCTGTTTTCATGATGGCGCACGTTGGCACACGCCAGCCAATAAATGATAAAAATCAATACGTTATAGCGCAAAAATAGGTCTTTTAATCAGACGGTCATAGGTTCGAGTCCTATCGCGCTCACCAATTAAATCAATAGATCAGGGGAAAAATAGGCCGCCTCGATGGGCGGCCCCGGTAGCACATAGGTAGCAAACTCTTAAATTTGCGGCGCAGCCTTGCCGCAAGCATTTGCATCACGGAAAACGAATACAAAGGTTCCTTTTGGGCCACAGGCCTCAGCAACGCTGTTCTTTTGAACATGTCGTCAACCGTTGCCGGAATCGGAACCGTGCGGCGCTGTTACTTGGCCTGCCGGGCGGCGGCCGATGGATTATCCGTATCCCGCAGTTGTTGCCGCAGCACATCGACATCCTGAATGAAAACCAGTTTCCCCTTGGTCTCCACCCCGGCCTCTGCGAGGCGGGAGAACAAGCGGGAGAGGCTTTCTGGCGTGATACCCAGGTTGCGGGCCAGAACCTTTTTATCAAAGGGGAGGCTTACCGTATGGGGGCCTCGGGCATCTGCGGGAAGCATGGTCGACAGAAACGAGATCAAACGCTTAACAGGCGGGAAAAAGCGTAAGGAGCGGAGTTGCTGAGTCAGATGGCGCTCCCATTCCGCCAAGCTGCGCAGCATGCTATGGCCAAGGTCTGGATCGTTGATCATCGTCGTTTTCAGGTCCTCGACGGGAATGGCAAGGACGCGGGTTTTGGCAGTGAATTCTGCCGTAGCCGGATAGTATCCAAAGAGAAATGCTGCCGCTTCGGCAAAACAGTTCACGGGCCGCACCGTATCGATCAGCGCTTGCCGACCATCCGCATGATAGATGGAAATGGAGACCATGCCTTCCAGGAGGACATAGAGAAAGGTCGCCTTATCTCCCTGGTTGAACAACAGGCCGGGCGCGGAATAGGTGGTCACCGTGGCGCTCTGCAAGATGTCCACCATTTGACGCTGGGTCAGGTCTCGAAACAACTGGGTTCCCAGCAAGAGCCGGTGTTCATTATCTGTTGTTTTCGTCGTGCTTTCTTTTTTCATGTACTTGCGAAGTTAGGCGGAAATCAAGGTTCGTAAATGGTGTAGGTCGGCGATTTGAACCCGGTTTCCCTTGATGGTTACCCCGTCATTGCGCAGCTTTTTCAGAAGGCGAGACAGGCTCTCCGGTTGCACGGCGAGATGCGCGGCCAGGCTCTTCTTGTCGTAGGGCATGGTAAAGGCACCATCGCCCGATTGGACCGCCGCCAAATCCAGGAGATGGTGCACCAGGCGTTGTTCGGCGGTCAGACTCTTGAGGGCATTGATGCGGGAAACCAGTCCATGAATCCGCAGGCTGAGCGATCCGAGCAGGGAAAACAACAGGCGGGAGTCCGTTTCCAAAAGGGGTGCCACCACCGAAACCGGCGTCGCGATCACCTCGGTGTCGCTGAGTGTTACATAATCATAGGCCAAAGGCTGCGCCAACAGCGCCTCCCCCAGGCCAATGATGGTGTGAGGGCCAATCAGGTCCACCTGTAAAGCGGGAGCCTCCTGGCGTTGTTCCAGGATATTTACATGGCCCTTGGCGATACAAAACAGCGTGGCGGGCAGAGTTCCGGCGCCGACCAAAAACTGATTGCCCGGGACGATCCATTTTCGGCTTTGCTGCGCGACGGCCGCGCGCGTTCCGTCACCTGCTTTCGCCAAGGCCGGAAAAGTCGCCAAATCGGTGGGGGTGCAGGGTTCGATTTTTCCCACCTTTTCCATCTGCTTTACCCCCACAAACCGCTTGCGCAACACCGAATACCCATTCTCCCCACTGGGGGAATGATATGGGGATATACCGTCAAACCCCGAATGCGCAAGTCGCCAGGGGTCCAGGAATGAAAAAAGTCAGCAACCTAACCAACGTCAATTTGCCAGTCCTGTCCTGAGCTTAGGATGAAAAGAAAAGGTGCGACCTACTTTACCGGCACTTCTTATCGGGGCGGGCGCGCGCAGGCGCGATCTTGACGGCCTATGGACATTCGCTACGACAACCAACGGGTTTCCCGTCGGAATTTTCTTCGTGCAAAAGCGGGGCAGGCGGCGCATGTCCCGTTGCGGCCGCCTTGGGCCCTTGCCGAAAAATACTTCCAGGAAGCTTGCTCTCGTTGTGGGCGTTGCCAAGCGGCTTGTGCCGAACGCATTGTTGTCGAGGGTGATGGCGGTTTCCCGGAAATCGACTTCCACAAGGGCGAATGCAGTTTCTGCGGCGATTGTGTTTCGGTTTGCGATGACGGAGCCCTGCAGAAATGGGATGCGGCTCCTCCTTGGTCGTACCGCGCCGCCATCACGGTGGAGGATTGCCTTTCCCTTCACCGGGTGATGTGCCGCACCTGCGGTGATGCCTGCCCGTCCGGCGCCATTCAGTTTCAGCTCCAAGTGGGCGGAGTCGCCCGGCCCCAAGTTTCCCTTGAACAGTGCACGGGATGCGGCGCCTGCGTGGGACCTTGCCCAACGCGGGTGGTTTACATCCATACACCGCCTGTTGAGGCGGAAGGAGACCCCTCATGCGCGTAAGCCGATTCATTGATGATGACTATCGTCGCCAGTTGGCGGACCTGCCTGTCACCAAGACGGAGGAGGGCGCCAAGCCGGTCAATATCTGCGGCGTGCTGGTGCACGCGAAATTGGCAAAGCTGCAGGACGTGAGAAGGGACCTCTGCCAGTTGCCTGGCGTGGAGATCCACGCGGAAACGGAAGATGGCCGTTTGATTTTGACTATCGAGGATACGGAAACCGGCACCGCCGCCGAAAGCTTGGCCGCCGCCGGGCAGGTTTCGGGCGTGCTCAGCGCCGTCCTCGTCTATCACGAATTTCAACCCGAGGATGCCCTAGCGCAAGAGGAGACACCCGCATGAAATTGAACAGGCGCGATTTCGTTAAAGCCAATGCCGCCATGGCAACCGCTGCGGCGGCGGGCGTTACCCTACCCGCCGAAACCGCCGATGCAGCCATGCAGCGCCGGGCCAAAATCCGGTGGGATAAGGGCGTCTGCCGGTTCTGCGGCACTGGCTGCGGCGTGCTGATCGGCACACAGGAAGGAAAGGTGGTTGCCACCCAGGGCGACCCCGATGCGCCGGTGAACCGGGGCCTCAACTGCATCAAGGGCTATTTCCTTTCCAAGATCATGTACGGCAAGGATCGGCTGACCACGCCGCTTCTGCGCAAAAAAGGCGGGAAGTTCGACAAAGAAGGCGATTTCGAACCGGTAAGCTGGGACGAGGCCTTCGATGTGATGGCGGAAAAATGGAAAGCCGCTCTGCAAAAGAAGGGCCCCACCTCGGTCGGCATGT
>JBMYUJ010000016.1:0-5314 GCA_049605255.1 Magnetospiraceae bacterium | reverse complement strand
GCCAATGGACCATTTGGGAAGGCTATGCCGCCGCCAAGCTGATGAAGGCCGGATTCCGGACCAATAATATCGACCCCAATGCCCGGCATTGCATGGCCTCCGCCGTGGGGGCCTTTATGCGGGGCTTCGGCATCGATGAACCCATGGGCTGCTACGACGATCTGGAACATGCGGATACCTTCGTGCTCTGGGGCGCCAACATGGCGGAGATGCACCCCATTCTGTGGTCCCGTCTGACCGATACGCGGCTCACCAAGGAAGGCTGCGAGGTGCATGTGCTCTCGACCTTCGAAAACCGCTGCTTCGAACTGGCGGATAACGGCATGATTTTCACGCCGCAGACGGACCTCGCGATCCTCAACTATATCGCCAACTATATCATTGAAAACAAAGCCTATAATCAGGACTTTGTGGATAACCGCGTTACCTTCAATCAGACCACGACGGATATCGGTTATGGCCTTCGGGATGATCATCCGCTGCAAAAAGCGGCCAAGAACCCCAACAAGGGTAAGTTCGACAAGATCAGCTTCGACGAATATGCCGCGCTGGTGGCCCCCTACACCCTGGACTACACCAGCGAACTTTCCGGCGTGCCGAAAGAGCAATTGGTCAAATTGGCCCAGGCCTATGCGGACCCGGACCGCAAAGTAACGTCTTACTGGACCATGGGGTTCAATCAGCATACCCGGGGTGTGTGGGTGAATGGTCTTCTCTACAACGTGCATTTGCTGATGGGGAAAATATCCGAACCCGGCAACAGTCCGTTCTCCCTGACCGGGCAACCGTCGGCCTGCGGGACAGCGCGGGAAGTTGGGACCTTCGCCCACCGCCTGCCGGCGGACCTGGTGGTGATGAACGAAAAACACCGGGCATTTTCGGAAAAGACCTGGAAGCTCCCGGCGGGCACCATTCCCCCGAAACCCGGGTATCACGCGGTATTGCAACATCGCATGTTGAAGGACGGCAAGCTGAATTGCCTGTGGGTCCAATGCAATAACAACATGCAAGCCGCGCCCAACATGAACGAGGAGGGCTATCCCGGCTATCGCAATCCGGAAAACTTCATCACCGTGTCCGATCCCTATCCCACGGTGACGGCGCTGTCCGCCGATCTGATCCTGCCCACGGCCATGTGGGCGGAAAAGGAAGGCGCCTATGGCAATGCGGAACGCCGCACGCAGTTTTGGCGGGAGCAGGTGGAGCCCGTAGACGGCGCCAAATCCGACCTGTGGCAGGTGATGGAATTCGCCAAGCGCTTCACCATGGAGGATGTGTGGTCCCCCGAACTTCTGGATGCCATGCCCGAATACAAAGGCAAAAGCCTCTATGAAGTGATGTTCGAAAATGGACAGGTGAACAAGTTCCCGGCGGAAGACGTGAAAGACGCCAAGGGAAATATCTATACCAATCATGAGAGCGCCCATTTCGGCTACTACGTGCAAAAGGGCCTGTTCGAGGAATATCGCCTGTTTAATACCGCCGAGGGGAAGCCCAAGAAGGGCCACGAAATGGCGGAATTCGACCAGTATCACCAGGCGCGGGGCCTGCGTTGGCCCATTGTGGACAATAAGGAAACCCTCTGGCGGTTCCGCGAAGGCTACGATCCCCATGTGGCTGTGGGCGAGGGCGTGAAGTTCTACGGCAAGCCCGATGGCCGGGCGGCAATCATCTTCGCGCCCTATGAACCGGCGGCGGAAAGCCCAGACGAAGAATATAACCTGTGGCTCTCCACGGGCCGGGTGCTGGAACATTGGCATTCCGGGTCCATGACCCGGCGGGTGGAGGAACTACATCGGTCGTTCCCCAACGCGGTGGTGTTCATGCATCCGGAAGACGCCAAGGCACGCGGTTTGCGCCGGGGCATGGAAGCCAAAGTGATCTCCCGCCGCGGTGAGATTGTCACCCGCGTCGAAACCCGGGGGCGCAACAAGCCGCCGCGGGGGCTGGTGTTCGTGCCCTGGTTCGACGAGGGCCAGCTCATCAACAAGGTGACCCTGGATGCGACCGATCCGTTGTCCAAGGAAACCGACTACAAGAAATGCGCGGTGAAAGTGGTCAAGGTTTGATCCGCGTTTGCACCGGTGGCCGTCGTTTGACAGGGGCGCCTGTGAAACGGCGGTCATCACCTTCTTTCCCGTCGGCAGAATGATAGATGGCCCGTTCGCCTCGACAATCGGAATCCGGCACCAGCCGTAGATCCTTTTTGGAGACCGCCGCCAAGGGCGCGGCGGGGACGGCCATCTGTGCCTCCGGCATCGGTTTTGTGGCGAGAAGCGCGCCGGCCTTGCCGACCGCCGCGATCCGTCCCCCGGGGGCGTTGGATGAATCAGATTTCATGGCGTCTTGCGTTCGTTGTGGGTTGTGCGCTCGGGACTGCCCCTATGACATTCTCCTGATGGCACCGTCGGGGGTAGGGGGACCGTCTGTGGGAACGCCCTATTTTGAGGCCCGTACGGGGCCGTGCGAGATGTGTGACGACATCCCCTGCGTAGTCGCATGTCCGACGGGTGCCCTCGACAGGTCCCTCACCGATATTACCAAAGCCCGCATGGGTGTGGCCGTGCTGGTGGACACGGAGAACTGCCTGAACCATTTGGGCTTGCGCTGCGATGTCTGCTACCGGGTCTGCCCGATGATCGGCGAGGCGATCACGCTGGAGCGGTCCCATAACCCGCGCACCGGTAAACATGCCTTACTTATCCCCACGGTGCACGCGGCAGCCTGCACCGGCTGTGGCATTTGCGAGCAACGCTGCATTCTCCCCGAGGCGGCCATCAAGGTGTTGCCGGAACATGTGGCGCGGGGGCGGCTGGGCGAACATTATCGCCTGGGTTGGGAGGAAAAGCGGGCCAAAGGTGAAGCCTTGATCCAAGGTATCGTCGATCTGCCCGACCGGGGATATGCCCCCGCACTAACCGACCCTGGGTCTGGCATGGCCGCCGAGCCCACCCCCGGTGGTGGCTTTAAAGGGTTCAAACCATGACCCAGGTGGTTGACAAAAATCGGGTGCCCGGGCGGGCGGCGGTTGCCGCCTTGGGCTGGTGGTCGGCCCATCGCTGGCTGATCTTGCGGCGGCTGACGCAAGCGTTGTTTTTGGCTCTGTTCCTGATCGGCCCGCTTGCGGGCATCTGGGTGGTGAAGGGCACGTTGGCCTCTAGCCTGACCCTGGATGTGCTCCCCCTGACCGATCCGCTGATGGCACTGCAATCCCTCATCGCCGGGAATGTTTTGGAGGTCTCCGGGCTCGTCGGCGCGGCTACTCTGTTCCTTTTTTACGCCCTCATTGGCGGGCGGGTCTATTGCTCCTGGTTCTGCCCCATCAATCCGATTAGCGACTTGGCGAGTTGGCTGCGAGCGCGGTTGGGCTGGCGCCGGTCTGGCGTGCATTTGCCTCGGCAATTGCGGCTGATGGTCCTGGCGGGGGCTCTGGTGGCCGCCGCTGTCACGGGCACCCTTGCTTGGGAATATTTGAACCCGATCAGCATCGTTCAGCGCGCCCTTGTGTTCGGCACCTTCTTTACCGGCGGGATCGCCTGGATGGTGCTGCTAGGTGTGTTCCTGTTGGAGCTGGTGGGTGGAAATCGCCCCTGGTGCAGTCACCTCTGCCCCGTCGGCGCTTTCTACGGACTGGTGGGCAAGAAATCCGTGTTACGGGTCGTCGCCACACATCGGGAGCGCTGCGACGATTGCCGGGATTGCTATCAGGTCTGCCCGGAAGCCCATGTGATCAACCCGGCCCTTAAACCCCACTCACCAACGGATACCGCGGTAATTCAGCATGCAGACTGCACCAATTGCGGTCGCTGTATCGATGTGTGTCCGGAAACTGTTTTTCAATTTGCGTCGCGGTTTACGCGATCCGGTACCGGTCCTTCCACTGGGAGCGCCGAAAAGCCGGACAGAAAGGCGGCGTGACCCCATGAACCTTGAATGTAATCGGGAGTCTTGACGTGAAACGCGCAATCTTGATGTCAATCCTTACCCTTGTTTTTGCCGTCGTCCTGTCCTTTGGCAGTCAAGCGCAGCAGGTGCAAACGCTGCGCGGCGCCGAAGCAGATACGGACAGTGTTAAAAGCGACATGCATGATGTGATGCAGGTCAAAGGCTGGGATAAAGCCTATCGTCAGCAGCCGCCGCTCATTCCCCATAAGATCGATACCTACGAAATAGATTTGAAGGTTAATCAGTGCCTGCGCTGCCATAGCGCTGACAACGCTCCCAAGGAAAATGCGCCGGAGATTGCTAAATCCCATTACGTCGATCGCAATGGCGATGAGTGGGATGAGGTCGTGCGGGGCCGCTGGTTCTGCAACCAATGCCATGTGCCGCAAACGGATGCCAAACCGCTCGTCGAAAATTCCTTTTCCGGTAAATAACTTTTCCATCCAGGTTTGACCCAAGGGGAGCCATCATGGCTGATTCATCTGACAAAAAACCCGGGCTTTTGAAACGTACCTGGCGCTTTATCCGCCGACCCAGCGCCTCCCTGTCTGCGGGGTTCCTGCTGTTCAGTGGGATCATCGTCGGTATTCTGTTTTGGGGTGGGTTCCATTGGTCTTTGGAACTGACCAATACGGAAACTTTCTGCATCAGCTGCCATGAGATGGAGCAGAACGTTTATCGGGAGTATCAAGGCTCGCCCCATGACGGCAACGCCAGCGGCGTCAGGGCGACCTGCCCGGATTGCCACGTGCCGGACCCTTGGATTCATAAGATCGTCCGCAAAATCAAGGCCAGTAACGAGCTGTATCATCACTTCCTCGGGACCGTGGAAAGCCGGGAGAAATTCGAGGCGAAGCGCTTGCAATTGGCCCGCAATGTTTGGACGGCCATGAAGACGACGGATTCCCGGGAATGCCGTAATTGTCATAACTTCCTCTCCATGGACTATGTGAAGCAGGCCCCCCGGGCACGAGATGCGCATATGCGGGCGCAAAACGCGGGCGCGACCTGCATCGATTGCCATAAGGGCATTGCCCATGAACTGCCCGAGGGCGCGTTTGAGGTAGAGAAAGAATTGAATGCCGCCCTGGGCGGCGCCGGAACCGACGGGCAATAGGCGCGGTCTATTGGCGGCTCAGTCTGGCTTCAGAGCAAGAAAGGAGGGCGGTCGCTTGGGTGTAGCCTTTAAAGACGGAATCGGCTCCAATTCCGAGGGCATTCATGTGGAGATCGAGGTGCGGCTGTTTAACAGCCTCAGCCGGTATCGCGCGGGCAGCAATGTTTTACCCCTGCCTGCTGGCAGCACGGTTGGGGACTTGATCGATCTCTATGGAATTCCAGAAAAAGAAATCTTTTTGGTTTTATGCAA
>JBMYUJ010000015.1:0-49406 GCA_049605255.1 Magnetospiraceae bacterium | reverse complement strand
AGGGTTACGGCGGTTCCCGGTTCGGCAAAGGCGGCCTCCACATACCCCATGGCGACGGGCCCGCCCACCGTGGGCCCATAGCCGCCGCTGGTGACCATGCCGATGGACTCGCCTTGGGCATTTTGGACTGTCGTTCCCTGGCGGGCAGGCGCCCGACCTTGAGGGCGCAACCCTACCAATTTTCGCCGGGGGCCTTCCTCAAGCTCCCGCAGGATCACCCCCGCACCGGGGAAGCCACCCTCTGCCCGCCGCCGCTTTTGCATGACCCAGGTCAGGTTGGCCGCCACCGGCGAGGTCATATCATCGATATCATGGCCGTAGAGGCAGAGCCCGGCTTCCAATCGCAGCGTATCCCGGGCACCAAGCCCGGCGGGACCACAATCCGGGTGGGCGAGCAGGGCTTGCGCAATTTCCTCCGCCTTATGATCCGGCACCGAGAGCTCGAACCCATCTTCGCCCGTATAGCCCAGGCGGGAGATACGGCAGGTCTCTCCCAAAAGGTCGGTTTCCAACGTCTCCATGAACCGCAAGTCCACGACGGCGGGACCCAGGGGCGCAAGAATATTTTCGGCTTCCGGCCCTTGCAGGGCCAACAGCGCCCGGTTGGTCAGCTCGGTGAGGGTGATCCCCGGCAAATGGCATCGCAGATGGGCGATGTCCCGATTGCGCATGGCCGCATTTACGACCAGGAACAGGTCCTCCCCCAGATTGGAAACGATCAGATCATCCAATATTCCCCCTGTCTCATTGGTCAGTACCGTGTAGCGCGCTTTGCCGAGGGGCAGCCCGTCGATCACGCTGGGCACCAGCGCTTCCATGGCCCTGTGAACACCTGCCCCAGACAGGATCACCTGCCCCATATGGGACACGTCGAACAAGGCCGCTTTTGTCCGGCTTTGGGTATGTTCGGCGATGATGCCGCCGCCATATTGGATCGGCATCTCCCACCCGGCGAAGGGGACCATCTTGGCCCCGAGGCTCAGGTGAAGGTCGTAGAGCGGCGTCCGCTTGGTATCTTGAGTAGGTTGCTGCGCCATGAGGCCCGCCGCATCTGTGAAAGAGGGGAAATCTGAGATCGGATTAGCTTATCGCATTCGCCTCAAAGCGATCAATGAAGCCATTGATGAGGGTTAACGAATATTCCTAGACGCACGGCCGCCGCCGTAATTTCCTCGCGCATTCGCGGGCGCGGCGGGGTAAAGTCCCGCCCCATGAAACGTCTATTCCTGCATATTGGCGCCCATAAAACCGGTACCACCGCCCTTCAGCGGTATCTGTGGGTCAACAGAGAAGCACTGGTGGCCGCCGGGTTTCTGTACCCCGAGGCGGGTAATATCGGCACCCAAACCAACACGGGGCATCACCGGCTGGCTCGATTTTTTTTCAAGCGAGAATGGATCGATAAGGGCATCCCAGGCCGCGAATGGGGCGTCCTTGCGGATGCGCTCGCGGCAACAACCTGCCATACGGCACTGCTGAGTAGCGAAGCCTTCAGCCAACTCAAGCCAGAAGATGTCCAATTCATCGCGCCCTATCTTTCGGGGTGGGAAACAACGGTGGTGTTCTATGTGCGCCCGCAAACCGAGCTGCTCGCCTCGTCCTACAGCCAGGTGGTAAAAGCAGGGTATGTTAAGGGCGGAATCGAGGCGCATTTTGCCGTCCATCAAGACAGGTTTGATTTTCAACAGGTGATCGACGCTTGGCGGATTTTCCCGAACATCGCCGTTCGTCTGTACAGGCCCACCGCGACACCGCAGGATCTTATTCACGAATTTCGCGGCCTTGTTGGGATCCCCGAGTCGCTGCGACTCCCCCCATTGCGGGGGCGGGCCAATCCGTCGGTCAACGCCTGGGGCGTCGCCTGCCTCACCTGCCTGGCGCGGGACGAGACGCTCTCAGACGAACAGAAGGCCCCGTACCGCCGATTTCTGATCGATGCCCTATCGGGCCCCAACCCCACCGCGCGAGCGCTGCTCACCCACGGCCTCGCCCGGCGCGTGGCCGATCAATACGCGGCGTCGAATGCGGCCATCTTCCCGTTCCTGAACGACGCTGATCGACAGGCGTTTCAAGCGCGGTTAACGGCAATGCCGCCGCGCCTGAAGATCGAGACCATCTTGCCGGAAACCATTCTGGAACGAACGGCGGGGAAAATCGCGGAACGGAACCTCGATGAAGATAAGCTGCGCAGCATTTTGCACGCCGGGCGGGATGAACTCGCCGCCCTCGCCCCCTAAGCGACCGCATTTAAGGGACGGGAAAGGTCAGCCGCCCCACCACTTCCAAGCTGCCATCTTCCTGTCGGCGCACCACCAGCATATCTCCCGAGCCCGTGGATTGCCCGGTCAAGGCGGCGATGTTCACCTGATGGGTCACGACAAGGGTCGCGTCGGTCAACGGTTGCTCCCCAATCCAGGCGCGGAGGGCGGCGGTTTGTATTTCCCGGCGGTCCCGCTGCTGAAAGAAAGAATTCGCCACGGGGAGATCCGCCACCTCCCCCAATGCCAACAGCCTTGCCGTTTCCTGGCAGCGGCACCACTGGCTGGCGTAAACCTGCGCGGCGGCGATACCGTTTTGACGAAAATAGTCGCCGGTTTGCCGCGCCTGTTGGCGGCCCACCTCCGACAGGTTGCGCTGGGTCGCACAATCGGTCAGATCGAAGTTCTCGGGATCGCCGATTCCGGGGGCCAAGGCATGGCGCATCAATCCCACATGCCTACCGGATTTCAATGCCGACCAAAGAGCTGGATCGGCAAGTGCAGGCGGGTGGGAACACCACAAAGCGACCACGGCAAAACAAATGACCAGGAGATGGCGCACCAAATTTCCTCCCTATCCCGCGAAAGCGATAAAGCGCCCGCACACCAAGGCGCCTATCCAACATACGAGGGAAAACAGCGCATGGCTCACAAGAGGACGCTCGGGCGCCCTCTCCAACCTGCGTCCATAACGGAAATGCAGCGATAGGGCGGCCCCTGCCCCCAAAATCACGAGCACGAGTTTCCCTTGGAAAAAGGCGATCTCCGCATAGCTGCGGGCGCGAACCGAAAACAGCAGTACCCCTGCGGTGATGGCGAGCAGAAACCCTCCTGCCGCGACGGGGGACAAAACGCGGAAGAAATGCGCCCGGGGTATATCAGCCCATACCCCCAAGAGCCGCAGATTAAGCGGAATATTGGCACCGATGAGGGCGGCAATTCCCAGAATATGGGCCGCGTTGAGGGTGGCATAGCCCCAACGGGACACCCGCAGGGCCCGGGCGATTTCCGATCCCTCGACCGCTGCGAGAACGGCCTCCACCACGTTAATCCCGGTCGGGGTAGAGGATGTACTCTTTCTCTCCGAGGTAGAGCTTTTCGGCCTTCAGCCGCTTTTCATCCACATCGGCCGAAGGTTCGCCGATGATCCGCACTTCCACCCCTTCGGCGAGGTCGCCGTCCTTCAGGCCCGCCCGGCTGTTGCGCCATGGCTGGCCCACTTCCACGCGCCAAACCTCGCCGTCCACATCCACGTGTAGAACTCCATGGGGATTGCCCAACTGAACCCCGGTGATCACACCGGTGAGGTCTATATTACCGCCCGTTGTCCAGGCCCAGCCATGATGGGCGTGCACCGGTCTGGCAAACACAACAAACAGCACCAAAACAATAAAAACATGCCAACGACCCATAATACCGACTCCCAGAATCTTTTATGTCCTCTACGTCAGGTGGGCAGTATCAGCGCTGACTCCAACCGAAAAACCCCTGGTTTTCCGGCCTGACTTTGTGATTGGACGGTGGGTGCCGATGGTGGAAAAAACATTTGAGGGACCTGCTATTCGCATTCCAACCCGCTATATTATGAGATCAATGCAGCTGCGCTACGCGTGCACTATTGCACCAAAGGTGGGAGGAAACACAGCATGCCGTTGCAAGATCAAAACCTCTTCAAACAGCAATGCTATAGTGCCGGCACTTGGATGGATGCCGAGGATGGGGGGACTTTGGAGGTCACCAACCCTGCCTCCGGCGAAGTCTTGGGCACCGTGCCCAAAATGGGCACGGCGGAAACCGCCGCCGCCATCGACGCCGCGACGGAAGCCTGGCCCACCTGGCGCCGCAAAACCGCGCGGGAGCGGGCGGTGATCTTGCGCCGCCTCACGGCCTTGATGATTGAAAATCAGGAAGACCTGGCCATTCTGATGACCCTGGAACAGGGCAAACCATTGGCCGAATCCCGCGGCGAAATTGCCTATGCCGCAAGCTTTTTTGAATGGTTCGCCGAGGAAGGCCAACGGGTGTATGGCGATGTGATTCCCTCCCACAAAGCAGATGCGCGGATCATCGTCAGCAAGGAACCCGTGGGCGTGGTGGGCGCCATCACACCCTGGAACTTCCCCGCCGCGATGATCGCACGCAAAGCCGCCCCGGCATTGGCCGTCGGCTGCCCCATCGTGATCAAACCGGCGAGCGCCACCCCTTTCTCCGCCCTCGCCTTGGCCGAACTAGCCGACCGGGCGGGCGTGCCCGCCGGGGTGTTCAATGTGATTACCGGTTCCGCCAGTGCCATTGGCAAAGAAATCTGTACCAACCCCAATGTGCGCAAGGTGACCTTTACGGGATCGACCGATATCGGGCGGCAATTGCTGGCCCAATGCGCGGGGTCTATCAAAAAGGTCTCGATGGAACTGGGCGGCAATGCGCCCTTCATCGTGTTCGACGATGCGGACCTGGATGCGGCGGCGGACGGTGCCATCGTTTCCAAATACCGCAACTCCGGGCAGACCTGTGTCTGCGCCAATCGCATCTTGGTGCAGTCTGGGGTTTACGACGCCTTCGCCGAAAAATATGTGCAACGGGTTAGATCCATGAAGGTGGGCAGCGGACTGGAAGACGGGGTCGATCAAGGCCCGTTGATCGATGACGCCGCGGTTCGAAAGGTGGAGCAGTACATCGCCGACGCCACCCTCAAGGGCGCGCGGGTGCTTACCGGTGGCGGGCGCCATGCCCTGGGTGGGAGTTATTTTCAGCCAACCGTATTGGGGAATGTGAATACGGATATGGCCGTCGCCCATGAGGAAATATTCGGCCCCATGGCACCGCTGTTCAAGTTTGATACAGAAGAACAAGCCATTGCCATGGCCAATGACACGGAATTCGGTCTGGCGGCGTATTTCTATACCCGGGATGTGGGCCGGGCCTTGCGGGTTGGCGAAGCCCTGGAATACGGCATGGTCGGGATCAATGAGGGGATGGTCTCCACCGCCATCGCGCCCTTTGGGGGCGTTAAAGAATCCGGCCTGGGCCGCGAGGGATCGAAATACGGGGTCGAGGATTATCTCGAAATCAAATATATGCTACTCGGTGGGTTATAAAATCCACCGACCCCTTCCCTCTCCCCTACCTACTTGAGGCTTTCCATGCCTATTCCTGTTACCCGTTTTGGCGATATCGACGGCCAGCGGGTAGACCGTGCGGTATTGACCAGCGATAATGGTATTTCCGTCGCTGTTTTGTCCTACGGGGCAATCCTACAAGATTGGCGGGTTTCGGTCGATGGCGCCGCGCCACGGTCGCTGGTGTTGAATTTCGACAGCATGGGGGGCTACCGGGACCGATCCCACTATTTTGGCGCCGTGGTCGGTCGCGTGGCGAACCGGGTTTGGAATGGCACGTTCGAACTAGATCATACGGTCTATGTGCTGCCGCAAAACCATGGGGAGCATTGCCTTCACGGTGGCACCATCGGGCTGGCGCGCCGCCTATGGCAGATGGAAACGGATAGCACCCAAAATGCGGTGCGCCTGACCTGCCGCAGCCCCCATGGGGAGGATGGCTTCCCCGGTCATGTGGATTTCGCGGTCACCTATCGATTGCGCGGCCATACCCTGGAAATGGCATTCGAGGGTCTCCCGGATTGCCCAACCCCCCTCAATCTGACCCAGCACAGCTATTTCAACCTGGGCACGGGAGATGATATTCGCGATACGACGATCCAACTGACCGCCGACCGCTACACCCCGACCACAGCGGATATGATCCCCACGGGGGAAATTCTCCCGGTAGAGGGTACGGCTTTCGATTTCCGGAACGGGCGGCGGATCGACCAACCCTATGATCACAACTTGGTTTTTCCGGAAGAACGGGATAACGCAGCGCCCGTCGCCACCGTGACCGCGGCGACATCACCCTTGCAGCTCACCTTGTGGACAGATCGCCCTGCCCTACAGCTTTATAATGCGGCTGGTACCAGGGTCCCCGCCCCCGGCCCTGACGGGCGGCCATATGGGAACTATTGCGGGTTTTGCCTGGAATGTCAGGACTTCCCGGACAGCCTGCACCAACCCGGCTTCCCCTCGATCGTTCATCATCCAGATTTGCCCTACAAGCAGCGGACGGTCGTAAAAATCGCGCCGGGGTAATGCGAAAAACTCAGCCGACTATCTTCATCCTTTTCTCATTGCATCAAAGCTACATGACCGAAAGGTGGAGCACTTGCCGCCAAATTGCCTTTGTTAATGGCGCGTTTTGATTTGACGTAACCAAGGTTTCGTGAGTGGTAGAAGTATCCCAATACCTCCCCGTATTTCTACCCGCCGCAGCGGAAATCCCCGTTATTGTCCCGCCCTTTTTGGACCCGTTGACAGACCCGCACCTCTTCGAAAGCGGAGGTCTTTGGGAGAATTTTTTTGCAGGCACATCAAATATTAGGAATGTATATTTTTAAATCCATTGTAAAAATGTTTAAATATACCTGGAAAATAACCTAAATATTTTTTCCCATTTCCTATACCGAAACTTCATACTCGTAACAGTATAGCAAATCTTCATAAGGCATACAGTTTTTACATTTTTAAATTATACCCAAGTAAAAATATTGTTATTTGAAATACGATCACTTCCCTGAACGCGGTATGAATGCCTCTTCCTTTTTTCTAGAAGTTAATACCAAATAGAGGAAGCATTAATTTAGAACTTTCTGTTTTACTTATAACAAAAATGGCAGGAAGGAGGGAGGATTTTGATGGCTCTATTGAACCGCCTTTCCATTGGGGTAAAAGTGTGGTTACCGGTTTTGACTTTTTCTCTGGCCGTGGTGGTGATTGTGACCATTGCGCTTTCCTCCGTGTATCAAACCATGATCGACGACCGGAAGGATAAGGTGCGCAGCATTGTGGAAGCGGCGGTCAGCCAAATCTCCTTTTTTAAGCAGCGGGCCGAGAGTGGCGCCATGTCTGAGGAGGCGGCCCAACAGGCCGCATTGGGCGCCATGGAGGCGACCCGCTATAGCGGCAACGAGTATATTTTCGTCATCGACCAGAACGCCCATATGATCATGCACCCCCTTAAACCGTCGCTGAACGGTAAGGACTTGACTGGATTGAAGGATCCCAATGGTACGCCGCTGTTTGTCAATCTGGTGGCGGCGACCAAGCGCGGCGGTGATTTTGTCCCCTATATGTGGGCGGCCCCCAATGCGAAGGAGAATGATCCGCCCGTCGATAAAATCAGCTATATCCTGCCTGTCGCGGGTTGGGATTGGGGTGTGGGTTCGGGCTTATACCTCGAAGATGTAGACGCGGCCTTTCAATCCTATCTGATCCAATACGTGGTCATGGGCCTTGTGGGCCTGATCCTGGCAGGTGGATTTTCCTTCATTGTCGCAAAGAATGTTACCGGTGGCTTGGGGCGCCTCTCTCGGCAAATGAATGACCTTGGCGAAGGAAATCTCGCCGTGGAGATCTCTGAAACCAATCGGGGCGATGAGATCGGTAAAATGGCGAATGCCGTACAGATTTTGCGTCAACATGCCCTCAAGAACCAAGAGTTGGAAGCCGAAGCGGAACAGCAAAAGCAGGTTGCAGAAAAAGATCGGCGCGCCGCCATGCTGAAGCTGGCGAATGATTTCGAAAGCAATGTGGGCCATGTGATTCAGACCGTGGGCGATGCCGCAGAAGAAATGCAGACCACGGCGGAAACGGTTTCAACCATTTCTCGGAATACTAGTGATCAATCCAGGCATGTGGCGAGTGCGTCCGACGAAGCCTCCGCAAGTGTTCAAACCGTCGCGGCGGCAACGGAGGAACTCTCCAGTTCCATCGGCGAAATCAGCCGCCAGATTGCCCAGTCTTCCGGCGCCCTGACCTCTGCCGTGGCCGAGGCGCAGCGGGCGCAGGGAACCGTACAAGGGTTGGTGGAAGCAGCACAAAAGATTGGCGATATCGTTGATCTGATTAATGATATTGCAGATCAGACCAATCTGTTGGCGCTCAACGCCACCATTGAGGCGGCGCGCGCCGGTGAAGCGGGAAAAGGGTTCGCGGTCGTCGCCTCCGAGGTCAAGAATCTGGCCAGCCAAACCAGCAAGGCAACCGAGGAAATCTCCTCGCAGATCGCTTCTGTTCAAAATGCCACTGAGGATGCCGCCGATGCCATTCAAGGCATTTCCGGCACGATCGAACAGATCAATCAGACCTCCACAACAATCGCGTCAGCCGTCGAGCAGCAGACCGCCGCCACGAACGAGATCACCAAAAGCGTGACCCAGGCCTCCATGAGCACGTCTTAGGTGTCGGAAAGTATTAATTCGGTCAATCTGGCGGCAGAGGATGCGGGGTCTGCGTCCTCCAAGGTGCTGGAAGCCTCCACCGAGTTGGCGCGCAATGCCAAGACCCTGCAACAAGATGTCCGCAAGTTCCTGGATCAGGTACGGGCTGGATAGCCTACCGCGTTTGAAATGAGGATGGCCTCGACACCATAAAAATGCCACGATAGAGCCCTTGGATCGGGCGGCGGATCCCCCCGCCGCCGCCATCCAATTTCGCAAGGGTACCCATGGTGCGCTTAAACCTGCGTTCGATTTTCACCGGCTTGTTCATCCTCTTTTTCTTCGGGAGTATGCTGGTCCCGGTACGCGCACAGGCCGGTGGCCTGATTAGAGATACGGAGATCGAGGAAACCCTCCGCCTTTTCGCCGCGCCGCTGCTGGTGGAAGCGGGATTACCACCAGGTTCCGTACAGATCCATTTGATCAATGATTCGAAGATCAATGCCTTCGTTGCCGGGGGCCTGCACCTGTTCATCAACACCGGCCTGATCCTGCGGTCGAAGGAACCAGGCGAGGTCATCGCCGTGATCGCCCATGAAATCGGCCATATGGAAGGGGGCCATTTGGCGCGGCGCGGCGTCGCCATGCGCAATGCCTCGGCGGCAACCATTCTGACCACCGTCCTTGGCGCCTTGGCCATGGCGGCGGGAGATGGCGAAGCGGGCATGGCGGCAATGACCATCGGACGCGATGCCAGCCTTTACTCCTTCTTGGGCTTCACCCGGGCGCAGGAATCCTCCGCCGATCAGGCGGCCATGCGGCTCATGGATGCCACGGGCCAATCCTCTCGCGGGATGCTCTCCTTCATGGAACTACTGGAAGGTGAGGACCTGTTGAGCAGCAGCCAGAGCCCCTATCTGCGCACGCACCCGCTGACCAGTGACCGGGTCAGCGCCATTCGCCATCATGTGCGGAAATCTGCTTTAACGGACGCCCCCACGGCGCCGGATATCCAGCGCCGCTATGCCCGCATGTATGCGAAACTGCATGCCTTCACCATCGGTGGCACGCAAACAGGTCGGCTGTTCCCCGCCTCTTCCGACGCGTTGGACGCGCAATATGCCCGCGCCATAGAAAGTTTTCGCCGGGGCGACACGCAAACCGGCCTCCACTTGATCGACGGGCTGATCGCCGACAACCCGAAGGACCCTTACTTTCACGAATTACGGGGGCAAATCCTGTTTGAGGGTGGTCGTCCGGCAGAGGCGATCCCCTCTTACGAGCGCGCCATTAAACTGAAACCGGAAGCGTATCTAATCCGGGTTGATCTGGCCCGCGCCCTGGTGGCGACCGAAGATGCTTCACGCTTGCCAGAAGCCATTGGCCAATTGGAAGATGCGGTCCAGCGCGACCCGACCTATTCCCGCGCCTGGCGGGAACTGGGCATTGCCTACGGGCGAGCCGGGCAAATGGGCCCCAGCAGCGCCGCCTTGGCGGAAGAAGCCTTGTTGAACCGAAGGTTGAATGATGCCCGTTATCACGCAGACCGGGCGGAGAATCTACTGCCCCGGGGATCCAAGGATTGGCGGCGATTGCAAGACCTGAAAGTTCTTCTTCAGCAATTGGAGAAAGACCGCGGATAACCCTCTCACGCCGGGAATATGGTAAGATACGGCCTCTCCGGCATCGCTTGACGCGGCGTGCATCAAGGCTTATCTGCAAGCGCACGCCCTTTTCGGGAGACGACCTGCTCTGGAGTTTTTGATGACCCGTTTTCGTTGGATCGCTTTGTTCACAGCAGCCTTGGTGCTGATTTTTTCCGTCGGCGCGCCGCTCCGCGCCGAACCACTGTCAGATGAACAGCGCGCCGAGGTGGAGAAAATGATCCGCGATGTGCTGATGGAAAATCCGGAGATCATCATCGAGGCGGTGCGGCAATATGAGCAAAAGCGAGAAATCGCGGAGAACGAACAGCGCCAAAAGGCGCTGGCGGGGTTTGCGAAATTGCTCGAAGAAGAAAATCTTGGCCCCACGCTGGGCAACCCCGAGGGGCCAGTCGTCCTGGTAGAATTTTCCGATTACAATTGCGGTTATTGCAAACGCGCCTTTCCCAGCGTTCAGAAATTAATCCAGGAAAATCCTGACCTACGCGTTGTCATGATGGAATTTCCGATCCTGAAGGAATCCTCTCTGTTTGCGGCGCAGGCCGCCCTTGCGGCGGATCGCCAAGGCAAGTATGAGGCGTTCCATACCGCCATGATGGAACTGCGCGGTGGCTTCAATGAACGCACCGTGTTTCGAATTGCTGAAGATATCGGCCTGGATGTGGAGCAACTGCAATCAGACATGAAGCACCCCAGCATTTTGAAATATCTGGAGGTGAACAAGCAACTGGCGCAAAGATTAAACGTTCGCGGAACGCCGGCATTCGTTGTCGGCAACTCCTTCATCCCAGGCGCCGCCGATTACGATACCTTGCAGGCGCATGTGGATGAGACGCGTAAATTGGCCCAATCCAACTGACCCACTACCGAAGGGTAAAGCCCCTTGCGGCATCCCGGAGGGTAGGGGTAATCTCCCCCTCCAAAGTCGCGGTCAACGCGGCACAGGCGAGGCATTTTCAGGAGCAAGCATATGAATCCCGGCGGCGAACTGGATCAATTGAACCTCATTCATACCATCGAGGAATTGCTTGCCCATAGCCTGACATTGGAGACAGAGGCGGCGGAGCATTACGACGAAATCGCCCATAACATGGCGGTCCACAACAACCAGGATGTGGCGGAGGTATTCACCAAGCTCGCCAGCTATGCCCGTCTTCATGCGGCGGAAATGGAAACCCTGGCGGAAGGCAAAGCCCTTCCCGTGATCAAACCCTGGGATTTCAAATGGCCCCAGGATGCCAGCCCGGAATCCGTGGACGATATGGGGCTCCATTACCTGATGACCCCGCATCAGGCCCTTACCGTTGCCCGCAAGGTGGAATATGCCGCCATGCAGTTTTACGGATCGGTGGCGGAGACCTCACCGGACCCGGAAGTGCGGAAACTGGCGCTGGAATTCAGCGAGGAAGAAAAAGGCCATGTGGCCCTGCTGGATGAATGGATCGTCCACTACCCGCCGCCGGAAGACGGCTGGGATGAAGACCCGGACCCCGCCCATATGCCGGAATAAAGGCGGCCTAACCGTCGGGCAGAATCACCTTCCCGGGATTCATCAGGTTTTTCGGATCCAGCGCCCGTTTCACCGTGCGCATCAGGTCGATTTCGACGGCGGATTTGTAATGTACCAGATCCGCCACCTTCATCTGACCCACCCCATGTTCGGCGCTGAAGCTGCCATCCATCTCCGCCACGATATCATGCACGATGGTGGCGAATTCCTCCCAATGGTCCAGATAGGCGTCTTTATCCATGCCCAGGGGCTGAGACACATTGAAGTGGATATTGCCGTCGCCCATATGGCCGAAGGCGCAAATGCGTACACCCGGCATCACCGCCGTAATTTCTGCACTGGCCTTGTCGATGAACTGGGTTACCAGAGACACCGGAACGGCGATATCATGCTTGATGCTGCCGCCCTCGAACTTCTGCACATCGGAGATGCTTTCGCGCAAACGCCAAAGAGTTTCGGTCTGGGTGCCGCTTTCCGCCAATACCGCATCGGTGACCACGCCATCTTCGAACGCCCCTTCCAACAGGGTTTCCATGGTCTGGCGCAAGGCGGGCGCGTTGCCGGGCGCGGTAATCTCCATCAGCACATACCAAGGATGGCTGTCCTCAAACGGGTCTGACAAGCCATCCACATGCTTGACGGCGAATTGCAGGCCCACATCGGCGATCAGTTCGAACGCGCTCAGGCTTTCCCCCGCCGCGCGCCGGGCCAGGGTCAGCAGCGTTCCCGCCGCGTCCAGATCCGGCAGGGCGATCAGCGCCGTTTCCCGCGCCCGCGCGGGCGGAAACAGTTTCAGCACCGCCGCGGTGATGATGCCGAGGGTCCCTTCCCCGCCGATAAACAGGTTCTTGAGGTCATAGCCCCGATTGTCCTTGCGCAGGCCCCGAAGGCCGTTCCAAATCCGCCCGTCTGGCAGCACCACTTCCAGCCCCAGGGCAAGGTCGCGCGCATTGCCGTAGCGCAGCACATTGATGCCGCCCGCGTTGGTGGCCAAATTACCGCCAATCTGGCAGCTTCCCTCGGCGGCGAGGCTCAAGGGGAACAGCAGGTCCGCCTCTTCCGCCCATGTCTGCACCTGAGACAGAATACAGCCCGCTTCCACGGTGATGGTATTGTTCAGGTTATCCAGGGCGCGCATCTTGTTCATGCGCCCCAGAGAGAGGATCACGGTGCCCGCCTCGGATACCGAACCACCGACCAGCCCCGTATTGCCGCCTTGCGGCACGATGGGCACGCCATGGCTGGTGCAAAGCTTCACCAGCTCGGCGACCTCTTGCGTATTGCCGGGACGCACCACACAGGTGGCCGCGCCATGATAGCGCCCGCGGGGTTCTTCCAAATAGGGTTCGAGGGCATCGGCCTCGGTAACCACGGCGGAAGCCCCTAAAAGCGCCGTAAACGCCTCGATCAGGGCGGGCGGCAATGGTGAATGGTTGGTATCCATCGGAATTACTTAATCCAAGGCCCGGGCTCAGGCAATAAGACCGTGAATGCTCACTCGCATTTCCTGTTAGGATCGGTTAAATACGGCGCATCAGGAGGTCGATGATGACAGAAAACGCTGACACCCCCGTCACCGACGTGGATGCCGAGACCGTTCAAGCTTGGATGGAGACACGGGAAACCGTGGTCGTCGACGTGCGCGAGGCCTCCGAATATGATTTCGAGAACATTCCGGGCTCAGTCCTGCTGCCCCTTTCCTTCCTCGATCCCGACACCTTCCCGCCGATCAACGACAAAAAAGTCGTTGTCGTCTGTGCCGTCGGCAAGCGCGGCGAGGCGGCGCGCAAGACCCTGGCCAACAGCGGCATCGATAATATCTTTAATCTCGTGGGTGGCCTGCATGCCTGGAAACAGGCCGGATACGAAACCCAGGGCGGCAAATACGAAGTCGCCGACTACGATATCTGACCGAAAATAAGGTCAGATCGGCGCTTCTTCGTCGCACCAACGGTTCAGAATCTCGGCAATTCGCGCGGCATTGCCATGATCCACATCCACGATGGTGAACCGCTTACCTTCCTTGAACCGCAAGCGAAGCAGCCGCACGCCGCCCTCAAACTCAACATTTTCGATCTTCACCTGCTTGTTCCAGGGCAGATCGAATTCCCCCAAAGGCGTCACCGTCTCCATTCCCGTGGGGTGTGTCATGGGGTTTACACTCCTTCTATCGGGTCGGGGGTATCAATGCGCTCCAGATAGCGGGCGCGATACACCAACCGCCGATAATCGTCATTGGTTTCCGAATCCAGGAACGGTGCCCGGTCATGAAGCACATTGTTGCAGATCACCCCTTCGCCCGGCGCCATGCGTTGGGAAATAATATAAGGCGAATCGCTATCCAGAATTTCCCGCTCCAGATAAGCCACGGCTTCCTGGGTCAGCGGGTCATTCCGCCACACCACATTTCGGGCCCGGCGCGTATAGCGCATATGCAGGAAGCCGCCGTCTGGATCGATGCTGAACACCGGCCCGGTCTGATCGGGGCGAATCAGATCCCCTTCGATACAATTACCCGGGATAGTCAGCACATCGGGCCGCATCAGCGCGCGGATATAGTCCGGGTTGGCCTCCCGCAGTAGAATATAAACGATCTCGTGGTCCAAGAAGCGGTTGCCATCGCCGCTTTCGGGTGCCTGATGGCAATACAGGATCATGGCGTTGATGCGCCGGTCCAGGCTGTTGTAATAGCCATCTGTATGCCAGCGCATGGCCTTGTTGGTGTAAGGAATGTAACGCGCACGGCTGCCTTCCTCGGCCACGGAAAGCGGTGTAATCCCATCATCCTCGGCTTCCAGATTATGATCGAGGGTCACCAGACCCAGGGCCGCCCCCACCTTCCGCACCACATCCTTGCCTTCACCCAAGGGGTGCGGACATTTGAAAAAGGCCATATTGGACCGCTGGACCCGATCTTGCAGCGCTAACACCGTTTTCGGATTCTCGAAATCGTTGGCGCGCAGAAGCACCAATAGGTCGGAAGCGCGTGTATCGGCGCTTTGCAGCTTCTGATCGCGCCAGGCGATATAGGCCGCGTTGTCTTCCAGGCTGAAGGGTCCCCGATCGGCATCGCCTGCATCGGAAACCTGCATTTTTGGGTTGATGCGCATCTTGGAGCTACTTTTTGCTAAAATTCCAATTAGTTGGGCATCTTGTTCAGAATATTTCAATCCGCGTCGCGGAAAACCATTGCCATATTAGCTTATCTTGATATACGATGGCCGTAAATGAAGAAAAGCTGGGTGCGATAATCGTACTCCAAGAGAAGCAAGCAAGGGAATAGGGAGACTGTCCTTGAGGTCAAATCGGCCGTCGCGGAAAAAGTGTTTTTCCAATCAAGTATGGCTGTGTTCGACCTCCCTTCATTCGGGTGGCATTTCGCTGCGCCGGACTTTTTCCCGCTTTGAGAACTGCGCCGTTCTACGGCCTGCCGCAACCATGTACCGCGCTTGATATTTGGCGCCGAGGAGAAGATTTCATGGCCGACAAAAAGGAAATGCCCCAAACACCTTTGCTCGACCAATTGGAAGGCGGCCCCTGGCCCAGCTTCGTGACCGGGTTGAAGCGCCTCGCCAACGACGAGGACAAACCCTATGCGGGCATGGTGAAAGACCTGCTCGGCCAGCTCGAACATTCCTATGAAACCCGGAAAGGGTATTGGAAAGGCGGCACAGTCGGCGTGAAGGGCTACGGTGCCGGGATCATCCCCCGATTCTCCGAGGTCGCCAAGGATTACCCGGACTCGAAAGAATTCCACACCTTGCGGGTGATGCCCCCGGCGGGCATGCATTACGACACGGATGTGCTGCGCAAGATCTGCGACATCTGGGAACAGACGGGGTCTGGCCTCATCGCCTTCCACGGCCAATCGGGCGATATCATGTTCCAGGGCACCACGACGGCGGGCACGCAACAGGCCTTTGACGAGCTGAACAAAATCGGGTTCGACCTGGGCGGCGCGGGCGCGGGTGTGCGCACCTCCATGAGCTGCGTGGGCGCGGCGCGGTGCGAGCAATCCTGCTACGATGAAGCCAAGGCCATGCGGGCGATGATCAACAATGTGTTGGACGATATGCACCGCCCCTCCCTGCCCTATAAGTTCAAGTTCAAGTTTTCCGGCTGCGCCAATGATTGCGTCAACGCCACCCACCGGTCGGACTTTGCGGTGCTGGGCACCTGGCGCGACGATATGAAGGTGGATCAGGAGGCCTTCAAGGGCTATGTGGCCGAGCGCGGCCGCAAGGAGATCATCGATCAGGTCATTAACATGTGCCCGACCCGGGCCCTGAGCCTGAACGACGACGATACCCTGGATGTGGACAATAAAAGCTGCGTGCGCTGCATGCATTGCATCAACGTGCTCACCAAGGCCTTGAGCCCCGGCGATGAAAAAGGCGTTACCGTGCTGGTTGGCGGCAAGCGCACCTTGAAGGTCGGCGACATGATGGGCATCAACATCATCCCCTTCATGCGCATGGAAACCGACGAAGATTACGACAAACTGATGGAATTCGGCGCGGAGGTACTGGACTTCTTCGCCGAAAATGCGCTGGAGCATGAACGGCTCGGCGAAATGATCGACCGTATCGGCCTGCCCACCTTCCTGGAAGGCGTGGGCGTTGAGG
The DNA here is from genome assembly GCA_049605255.1 of Magnetospiraceae bacterium. GTDB lineage: Bacteria > Pseudomonadota > Alphaproteobacteria > Rhodospirillales > JBMYUJ01 > JBMYUJ01. The sequence goes on along the minus strand of JBMYUJ010000015.1, from coordinate 33,078 downwards.
TCAATCCCAATATGATCGCCCATCCGCGGTCGAATTCCTTCGTCCGCACCGACGATTGGGATGAAGAAGCGGAGAAATGGACCGAACGGCACGCCCCGGCGGCCCAATAAGCAGCGACAGTAAGATCGCGTTCTGGAGGACGATATGAGCGAAGCCCATCAAACCATTGAACATGGCGTGCCCGATCCGATGCAATTTATGCATCCGGCCCTGAAGTCCAATTACGGGAAGTGGAAATGGCACGACCGGCCACGCCCCGGCGTTTTGCGCCACATGGCCCAGTCGGGCGACATGGTCTACACCATCAAGGCGGGCACACAGCGCCAGATGGATGTGCATACAGTGCGGCTCCTTTGCGACATCGCTGATAGCCATGCAGACAGCCATGTGCGCTTTACCGCGCGCAGCAATATTGAATTCATGGTTACCGACGAAGCCAAGGTTCAGCCCTTGATCGACCGCCTGAACGAAGCGGGCTTCCCTGTGGGCGGCACCGGCAATTCGGTCTCCATGATTTCCCATACCCAAGGCTGGCTGCATTGTGACATCCCGGGAACGGATGCGTCCGGCGTGGTCAAGGCGCTGATGGACGAGCTGTACGAGGAATTCCTGCATGAGGAAATGCCCAACCGGGTGAAGATCACCACCTCCTGCTGCCAAATCAACTGCGGCGGCCAAGGGGATATCGCCATCAATGTGCAGCATACCAAGCCGCCCACCATCAACCATGATCTGGTGGCCAATGTGTGCGAGCGTCCCTCTGTGGTGGCGCGCTGCCCGGCGGCGGCCATCCGCCCAGCGCTGGTGAATGGCAAGCCCAGCCTGGAAGTGGATGAACGCAAATGCATTTGCTGCGGCGCCTGCTATCCGCCCTGCCCGCCCATGCAAATTAATGATCCAGAATACACGAAATTGGCAATTTGGGTCGGCGGCAAACATTCCTCCACCCGCTCGAAGCCGACCTTCCATAAGCTGGTGGCCTCGGGCCTGCCCAACAATGCCCCGCGCTGGCCGGAGGTCGCCCAGGTGGTGAAGAAAATCCTCTACGCCTACAAGGAGGATGCCCGCGCCTGGGAACGCATGAACGAATGGATCGACCGCATCGGCTGGCCCGCCTTCTTCGAAAAGACCGGCCTGCCCTTCACCAAATATCATATCGACGATTGGAAAGGCTCGCGGGGAAGCCTGAACAATTCGGCGCAAGTCCGGTTCTAAACCGGGGAAAAACAAGACAGGGGAGTCACATAACCGATGAAAATCGGCATCATGGTCAACGAGGGTCCGTTTACGCACCAAGCGTCGGACTCCGCCTATTTGTTCGCCAAGGCGGCCCTGGAAAAGGGCCACGAAGTGCCGCGGGTGTTCTTTTATTACGACGGTGTTTACAACGCCAACAAGCTGTCTGAACCGCAATCGGATGACCGCAATCTGGTCAAGCTGTGGGGGGCCATGGCGGTGGAACATAACGTGGATCTGGTGGTCTGCGTGGCGGCGGGGCTGCGTCGCGGCATCAAGGAAGAGAACCTGGCGGATGGCTTTCGCATTTCCGGCTTGGGGCAGTTGACGGAAGCGGGCATCGGCTGCGACCGCATGGTGGTGTTTGGGGATTAAAATGGCTGATGTTGATTTCGATACGGAAGGGGTGAAGAAGGTCTTCACCTATCTCAACCGCAAGGCACCCTATGGCACTATTTATGCCCTGGAGGTTCTGGAAAGCGTGCTGATTTCCGCCGCGTTCGAACAGCATGCGAATATCGTTTTCGTGGATGATGGCGTTTATCAGATTAAAAAAGGTCATGATACCAAGGCGCTGAATATGAAGAATTTCTCGCCGACCTATGGCATCATCGAAATGGAAAAGGAAGACGCCGACGAAGACGAGGATATCGACATGGTCTGGCGGATCATCGTGGAAAAGGAATCCATGCAGGCACGGGGTCTGACCCCGGAGGACCTGACCATTGACGTAGAGGTCCTCTGCGCCGAGGAACTGGCGGCGGTGATCGCCGGGTCCGATGTGGTCATCAGCGGTTAAGGGGAGCCTTCACAGATGTTGCATATCGTAAACAAATCCCCTTATGAGCGAAACGCCCTCGAAAGTTGCCTGCGCCTGTCCGAAGCGGGCAGCGATATCCTGCTGATCGAGGATGGGGTCTACGCCGCTATCGCGGGAACGGCGGGCGCCGACAAGATCAGCGGCAAAACAGACGGCTATTCTTTTTATGTCCTTGGACCAGACCTGCAGGCGCGGGGCATGGCCGCCAAGGAAATTGTAGATGGTGTGGAGGTCATCGATTACGCGGGGTTCGTAAACCTTGTGGAAAAGAACGATTCCTCCACCTCTTGGCTTTAACCCGAACGCGAACGCGCAAAAATAAGGAGACTGGGCGACATGGCTCTCGAAGTGAACGGACAATCCATCGACACCGATGAGGAAGGATACCTTACCAATCTGGCCGATTGGAGCAAGGACCTGGCCGATGTATTGGCCAAGGAAGAAGGCGTGGACATGACCGACGAACATTGGGAAGTCGTCAACTTCCTGCGCGATTATTACGATGAATATCAGATCGCCCCGGCCATTCGCGTGCTTGTTAAGGCGATGAAGAAAAAGTTCGGCCCGGAAAAAGGCAACAACAAATACCTGTATGAGTTGTTTCCCTACGGCCCGGCCAAGCAGGCCTGCAAAATCGCCGGTCTGCCGAAGCCCACGGGCTGCGTCTGATTAAAACCGGTTGGGTCGGGGCCGCGGCTGCGGTTCCCGCGCCCGGAACAGCGAGGATTTCGAACGAGGGAGCCGTGACGCCATGTCGCTGCTAACGGTGGCATATGCCCTGTTGTTCTACGCCGCAACCATCGTGTTGCTGGCGGGGCTGGCCTATCGCATCGCCGATTATTGGCGCACCCCGGCACCCTTGCGCATCCCCACCACGCCTGCGCCGCTGACCCAATCGGGCGCAGCCTTGCGGGTGCTGCGGGAGGTGGCGTTCTTCGAAAGCCTGTTCAAATCCAACAAATGGATCTGGATCTTCGCGGTATTGTTCCATGCGGGGCTGGCCCTCGCCCTCGCCCGTCATCTGCGCTATTTCACCGAACCCGTCTGGGGCTGGGTGGTGTTGATCCAACCCTTCGGCATTTATGGCGGCATGGCCATGGTGGTGGGGCTGGCGGGGCTGTGGGCGCGGCGGGTGCTGGTCAACCGGGTACGCTATATTTCCGGCACGTCGGATCATCTGATGCTGGCGTTGCTGGTGGCCATCGGCCTGTCGGGGCTGACCCTGAAATATGTGGCCCATACGGATATCATTTCGGTCAAAGCCTTCATCCTGGGGCTGATGTATTTTGATTGGCAGCCCCTGCCGACCGATGCGCCGCTCTTGATTCATCTGGCGCTGGTGGCGGCGCTGATGATTATTTTTCCTTTTTCCAAATTGCTGCATGCGCCGGGTGTGTTTTTCAGCCCGACCCGCAATCAGCCGGACGATCCCCGGGAACGTCGCACCGTGGCCCCCTGGGCCCGGCCGCTGGACGCGCGGCGGGACGCCTAGAGGTCGATCACGGGAGGCACGGGACGCATGGCAAAGAAACCAACCTTCGAAACACCCCCCCTGGGCCAGACCGGCGATCTGCCGGAAATGGTGCCAGATGCCATGGCCCATTCCAAACCGTTCTTCGCCGCGCCGGAGCATCAGGAACAGCTCGGGTTCCCCGGTGAACTGGCGGAAGGTTGGGAAGAACAGGCCATCGGCAAGCTGGGCGACCTTCTGACCAAGCAGCGCGGCCTGAAGGTGTTCTTGGATTCCTGCGTGAAATGCGGCGCCTGTACGGATAAATGCCATTATTACCTGGGCACCGGCGATCCCAAGAACATGCCGGTGGCACGGCAAGACCTGCTGCGCAGCGTCTATCGCCGGTATTTCACCCTTGGTGGCAAGATCGCGCCGAAGCTGGTCGGCGCCCGGGACCTCACCAAAGAGGTGCTGGACGAATGGTATTCCTATTACCACCAATGTTCGCAATGCCGGCGCTGCTCCGTGTTCTGCCCCTACGGCATTGATACGGCAGAAATTTCCATGGCCGCCCGGGACATCATGGATCATGTGGGCTACGGCCAGAAATACAGCAACGAGATCATCGGCAAGGTCCATAAGATCGGCAATAATCTGGGCCTGCCCGGTCCGGCCCTGGAAGATACCCTGGAGGGCCTGGAAGAAGATGTGGAGGAGGATATCGGCGTTTCCGTCAAGTTCCCCCTCAACGTCAAGGGGGCGGAAGTGCTGCTGGTCACCCCGTCGGCGGATTTCTTCGCCGAACCCCATGTGGAAGGCCTGATCGGCTATGCCAAGGTCTTCCATTCGGCGGGGGTAAGCTGGACGGTCAGTTCGGAAGCCTCCGAAGCAGCCAATTTCGCGCTGTTCATCGGCAATTACGAACAGATGCATAAAGTGGCCAACCGCATCCGCAAGGCAGCGCTGGACCTGGGCGTGAAACGCATCGTGTTCGGCGAATGCGGCCATGCCTGGCGGGTGGCCTATTCCTTCCTCAACACCTTGGCCGGACCGTGGGATTTCCTCGATCCCCGCTACCCGAAGCCGCAACATATCATCGAATTCACCCATGATCTGATCAAGCGCGGCGCCCTCACCCTGGATAAGACCGCCAACGATCATATGACCGTCACCATGCATGATTCGTGCAATGTGGCCCGGGCGTCGCGCATGGGGGATGAACCGGGCGGCCAGTTCCGGTTGCCGCGGGAGCTGATCAAGGCCACCACCAACAAATTCTTCGACATGCACCCGGATACCATCGGCGAAAAGACCTTCTGCTGTGGCGGCGGCGGCGGTTTGCTGACCGACGATCTGATGGAGCTTCGGGTCAAGGGCGCCCTGCCCCGGGCGCAAGCCCTGAAAGACGTCTCGGACAAGCATGGGGTGACCAACATGGTGGCGATCTGTGCCATCTGTAAAACCCAGTTCTCCAAGGTTTTGCCCTTTTATGGGTTCGAGATGGACACGGTAATCAGCCTGCATCAATTGGTGAGCAACGCCATTCAGTTGGGCGACAAATGACAACCGGCGCTGGGCCAACGCGCCGATAACAGAGAGACAGGAACGCGATCATGACGGAGACACAAGCGCTCAACTACACGCGATATGCCAACGATGATCTGTCGTGGGACGATTTGCAGGAGAAAATCTTCTCCGGCGATGAAACCTATAAATGCCCAACCTATGTGCATCGCACCCCGCCATGCCAGGGCAGTTGCCCCTCCGGCCACGATATTCGCGGCTGGCTCGCCATCGCCCGGGGGCAGGATAAACCCATGGGCGACGACCCTTGGGAGAAATACGCCTTCGAGCGCATGGTGGAGGCCAACCCCTTCCCCTCCGTCATGGGCCGGGTCTGCCCCGCGCCCTGCGAGGATGGCTGTAACCGCAACGAAGTGGATGACCATGTGGGCATCAATGCGGTGGAACATTATGTGGGCGACTGGGCCATTCAGAATGGCCTGAAATTGCCCGACCCGGGCCCCGATACGGGCAAGAAGATCGCGGTGATCGGTGGCGGCCCGGCGGGCCTATCTGTCGCCTATCATCTGCGCCTGAAAGGCCATGGGGTCACCGTGTTCGACGAACATGAAGAACTGGGCGGCATGATGCGCTACGGCATTCCCGGCTTCCGCACGCCGCGGGAGATTCTGGATGCGGAGATCAAACGGATCCTCGACATGGGGGTCGAGGTCCGCCTGAACACCAAGATCGGGACGGAGGTCACCAAGGCCTCCCTGGAAAGCGAGTTTGATGCGGTGTTCTGGGCCATCGGCGCCCAATCGGGCCGCGATCTGCCGACCCCGGGCTATGCGGGCACCCCCAACTGTGTTTCCGGCGTTGCGTTCCTGCGGGCGTTCAACGAGGGCCGGCTTCAGCATGTGACCGGCAAGGTGGTGGTCATCGGCGGCGGCGATACATCGGTGGATGTGGCCACCGTCGCCCGGCGCCTCGGGCATATTTCCCATTCCCATTCCAAAGACCATCATGTGGAGGATCAAATCTTCGGCACCATCGCCCAGGATGTGGCCGATGTATCCATGCGCCAGGGCTGCGCGGTGACCCTTACCTCTCTGTTCACCCGCGAAAAAATGATGGCCTCCGACCGGGAAGTGGAAGACGCCCTGCATGAAGGGGTCGCCGTACGCGATGGGGTGATGCCGCTGGAGATCATCAAGAACGCGGATGGCCGGGCCATCGGCGTGAAGATGTGCGAATGCGATATGGACGGCATGAAACCCGTGCCCCGGGAAGGCACGGAATTCGTGCTGGAGGCGGAAATGGTGGTGGCCGCCATCGGTCAGGCCGGCATCATGGACGGCTTCGAGGACCTGGATAATGGCCGGGGTTTCATGGACGCGGACAAGAACTACCATGTGAAAAACCAGGACAGCCATTTCGCTGGCGGCGATATCCTGCGCCCGCATCTGCTGACCACCGCCATCGGCCACGGCCGGGTCGCGGCCCAGTCCATTTCCGAATATTTGGCTGAATCGCATCGGGAGATGAGCAAGCGGCCCAAAGTGGACGTACATCATTTCAATTTGCTGGATGAATTGCGGCGCCATGAAAAAACGCCCGAGGAGTTCCCCCATCAACCCCTGCGCGGCACCGATGGCGCCACCTATGCGGTGCATAACTACGAAGACCGCGGACGCAACGAAATCATTCCCCACAATCTGCTGTTCAAGGGGCATTTCCAATTTCACGCCCGCAATATTCGCGACGAAGTGAAGGTGGATGCGGATAAGGTGATCGGCAATTTCAACGAACGGACCCTGGGTCTGGACGAACAAGGCGCCATCGATGAAGGCAAGCGCTGCATGAGCTGCGGCATGTGCTTCGAATGCGATAACTGCGTCATCTTCTGCCCGCAAGATGCGGTGTTCCGGGTCAAGAAAAACGAGCGCACCTTGGGCCGCTATGTGGATACGGACTACACCAAATGCATTGGCTGCCATATCTGCCGGGATGTGTGCCCCACCGGCTATATCCATATGGGCCTGGGCGAGTAAGACCGGTGTTTGCCCTGCGCCTCCTCGGTTTGATCCTGGTCTGGGCGGTGCTCTGCGCCACGCCGCTGACCGCCCGCGCGGAGGGTGTCCCTCTGCCGGTACTCGCCAAGGCCAAGGGGACGGAATGCGTGCGGCCCGTCGCGGAAATGCGTCGGAACCATATGGACCTGCTGATGCACACCCGGGATGACACGGTGCATGAGGGCGTGCGCCTGCCCAAGGTAAGCTGGAAAGGCTGCGTGGATTGCCATGCCGCCACCCATCCGGATGTGGAAGACGGCACCGTGCGCACGCTCTATCCCTTCTGCGTGCAATGCCATGAATATGCCGCGGTCAAGTTCGATTGCCTGCAATGTCATTCCGACCGGCTGGACGAAACCTTGAGCGCCAGCCAGGATCCAAAAGCGGACGAGGCGGATCGATTGCTGACCATGATCAAAGGGCATCTGGGGGGCGAGACGCAATGACCGCTAATCGCATAGACGAAGCCAAGCGCCGCTTTCTGGGCGGCCTCGCGGCGATCTCCGGCATGGTGGTGGCCCCTGGCGTTACCCTGACATCCCCAAAGCCCGCCGCCGCCGCGCCCCGCGACCCGGCAACCCCGGTGACCGACGCCAAGCGTTGGGGCATGCTGGTGGATACCAACAAATGCCCCGAGGGCTGTTCGGCCTGCGTCACTGCCTGCAAGACGGAAAATGGCTGGCAGGGCCAGGGCCGGCCGCGCACGGATTCGCAATGGATCCGCAAGGTGACGGTGCAGGACAAAACCACCGGCCATCAAAACAGTTTCCCCGTCATGTGCCAGCATTGCGAAGACCCGCCCTGCGCCGATGTTTGCCCCACCGGGGCCTCCTTCAAGCGGGCCGATGGCATCGTGCTGGTGGATAAGCATATCTGCATCGGCTGCCGCTATTGCATGATGGCCTGCCCCTATAAAGCCCGCAGCTTCGTGCATGAGCCCACCAGCGGCCAGAGAGCCCATGCGCCGCGCGGCAAGGGCACGGTGGAAAGCTGCACCTTCTGCGTTCATCGTGTGGATGCGGGCCAGCAACCGGCCTGTGTGGAAGCCTGCGGCAAAACCGGCAACAACGCCCTCAGCTTCGGCGATCTCAAGGACCCAGAAAGTGCCCTGTCGAAAGACCTCGCGGAACATGGCGGGCGGCGCATACGAGAGGACCTGGGATTGAACCAGGGCGTCCTCTACAGGGGGGTATAGGGCGATGTCTTCGGTTCCCTTACGCGAAGTTGCCGGGCGCAAATCGGATTATTGGTCCCTGGTCGCGGTCTTTGCCGGTTTGGTCCTGGGTGGCCTCGCCGCCGCCTATTACATGGAACATCAGGGCCATTGGGTCACCGGCATGGATAACCAGATCGTCTGGGGCACGCCGCATATCTTTGCGGTTTTCCTGATCGTATCCGCCTCCGGTGCCCTCAATGTGGCCTCGCTCTCCTCCGCCTTCGGCAAGGCGGCCTATAAGCCTTTGGCGCCGCTTTCCGGCCTGCTGGCCATCGCCCTGCTGATGGGCGGCCTGATGATTCTGGTGCTGGACCTGGGCCGGCCCGACCGGCTGATCGTCGCCATGACCCATTACAATTTCAAATCCATCTTCGCCTGGAACATCTTTCTGTATACCGGGTTCATGGCCATTGTCGGCGCCTATCTCTGGACCATGCTGGACCGGTCGGTAAACGGCTATACCAAGACCGTTGGCACCTTTGCCATGGTCTGGCGCCTGGCCCTGACCACGGGCACCGGCTGCATTTTCGGCTTCCTGGTGGCCCGTGCCGGATATGATGCCGCCGTTATGGCCCCCATGTTCATCGCCCTTTCCCTCACCTATGGCACGGCGATCTTCCTGCTGGTTCTGCTGGCCGCCATGTGTGGCACCGATCGCCCCCTGGGCGAGGAAATGCCGACCCGCCTGCGCAAGCTTTTGGCCCTGTTCATCGTTGTCGCCCTGTATTTCGTGGCGTTGCAGCACCTGACCAATATCTACGCGACGGAACATGACGGCTTCGAACGCTTTATCCTGGTGGATGGTGGGTCCTATAGCCGCGCCTTCTGGGTCGGCCAGATCGCCTTCGGGTCGATCATGCCCCTCGCGCTGATCACCCATCCCGCCACCCGCAACTCCCGCCAAAGCCTGATCACCGCCTGCCTGCTGGTGATCGCCGGGGGCTTGTGCCAGATGTATGTGACCATCATCGGCGGGCAGGCTTATCCGCTGGAGATGTTCCCCGGCATGACGGTTTCCAGCGGCTTTTATGATGGCGCCGTGACCGCCTATACCCCCAGCCTGCCGGAAATTTTGCTCGGCCTGGGCGGCGTTGGCGTGGCGCTTTTGATCGTGACCCTGGCGCTGAAACATCTGCGAATTTTGCCCGTTACGTTGGAGAACCCATCGACGGATGACGCCTGAGACCATCTGCATTAATGTGGCTGAAACCAGCACGGGATGCCGATGAATCGCCTTTATATTTCCGCCGCTCATAAATCTTCCGGCAAGACCATCGTAACTTTGGGCCTGTGCCGCGCCCTGGCGGAGCGGGGCCAGCGGGTCGCGCCCTTCAAGAAGGGGCCGGATTACATCGATCCCCTCTGGCTGTCCGCCGCCGCCGGGCGCATCTGCTACAACCTGGATTTCAACACCCAGTCACCGGCGGAAATCCGCAAAACCTTCTTACGGGGCATGGATGCGGATATTGCTCTGGTCGAGGGCAATAAAGGCCTGCATGACGGGGTCAGCACCGATGGGTCGGACAGCAACGCCGCCCTGGCGCGGCATCTTCGTTGCCCGGTGGTGCTCGTGATCGATACCCTCGGCACCACGCGGGGCATCGCGCCGCTGCTGCGCGGCTATCAGATGTTTGACCGCAAGGTGCAGATCGCCGGGGTGATCTTGAACAAGGTCGCCAACGCCCGCCACGAACGAAAGCTCCGCGCCGCATTGGAGACGTATACGGATATTCCGGTCCTGGGCGCCATCGGGCGGCATGACGATGCCCTGATCCTGGAACGGCATCTGGGTCTGATTCCCTTGGTGGAAAGCGGCGGCGCGGAAGCGCAAATCGCCGCCATCGCCAAGGTGATCGCCGATACGGTAGACCTGGGGGCTATCCTGGACACTGCCCGGGCCGCATCCCCCTTACCGCCCCACCCCCCCAGCCCTCCTCCGTCGGCACCGGTGGCGGATGTGACCGTCGCGGTCGCGCGAGATTCCGCCTTTTGTTTTTATTACCCGGATGATTTGGAAGCCCTGCGCGCCGCCGGGGCGGAGATCGCGTTTTTCAGCACCCTGCAGGATGGCTGCCTGCCCCCGGCGGATGGGCTGTTCATTGGCGGCGGTTTTCCCGAAACCCATCTGGATGCGCTCGCCAATAATGGTGGGCTGCTGGCCGACTTGCGCGAGTCCCTGGCCCAGGGCTTACCGACCTACGCGGAATGCGGCGGCCTTATGTATCTGTGCCGGTCCATCACCCACCTGGGCTATGCGCGGGATATGGTGGGCGCCATCCCCGCCGATGTAATCCAGGGCCCGGTGCCCCGGGGGCGCGGACAAACGGTGGTCCAGGAAACCGATCATCACCCCTGGCCCGGCGGCCCCGGCCCCACCGTGGACATCCGCGCCCATGAATTTCATTATTCCAACTTGGAAAACCTGGATCCCGGCCTCAAATACGCCTTTACGGTAAAACGGGGCACGGGCATCGACGGGTTAAAGGATGGACTGGTGATCAATAATATCCTGGCCGGATACACCCATTTTCGCGAAACGGACCGCTACGGCTGGGCTACCCGTTTCGTCGATTTCCTGCGCGCCCGGAAAACGGAAGCCTGAGCCCATGTCGCGCCCCTCTCTTCTGCTGGTCGGGCATGGGTCCAGCCAACATCCGGAAAGCGGCAATGCGGTACGTGCCCATGCGGCCGCATTGGCCGAGGACACCCGGTTCGCACATGTGGATATCGCTTTTCTGCGGGAAGAACCGTTCCTACAACATGCCGTGGACCGGATCCCCGGGGATGATCTGCGAATCGTGCCGGTTTTTACCGCCAATGGGCATATCACCACCACGCTCCTGCCGCGCGAAATGGGACTGGATGGGCGCATTACGGCGCGCCAAGGGCGGCGCATCCTCCTTTGCGACGCGGTGGGCAGTCACCCATCACTGAACCTGCACGTGATCTCTCACGCCCGTTCAATCGTTGCAGGTTTGCCCGATATTGCAGAACCGCTTCATTTGATACTCGGCGCCCATGGCAACCCGAAAAATCCGGCCTCCGCCGATCGCACCCGTGCCATGGCGGCGCGGTTGGCGGAAACGGGAGATTTTGCGGCGGTACATCCGTTATTCTTGGAAGAAGCGCCGTTTTTCAAAAATTGGCGACAGGAGATCCCCGTCAATGCGGCGGTACTGTCGTTACCCTTCCTGATCGCGGGTGGCTTTCATGGGGCGCTGGATATCCCCCGCTATTTGGGTCTAGACCCGGAGAACCCAAAACTGGCGGCGCTTGCCAATGGTATTGGCCTTGTCGGCCCTTTCACCTCTGACAGTCGCACCACCTGGTGCGCCCGCCCCATCGGTCTGGAGCCTTTTATCACAGGCATGATTGCCGAACAGGCCCTATCTATGGACCACCTGGGAGAGCAGCAGGAATAGCTTACCCATATCCGAGGACAGGAACGTCGCCCCCATGGCGCCATTGGGATCGTAATCCGCCGCCCGGTCCGTCAGGGTCTCGAACTCTCGCAGATAACGATCCACATAACCCCGGAAATCGCCGTCTTCCGCATACAGCGCGCGTGCCTTTTCCAACGCGCCCTTATCGCGCAACCCGCCAAGTTTGCGCAAAAACAACCCTTTGTCGCCGCCGGAATAGCGCTTCCAATCGGTCTCGGTCACCTCGACCTCCATTGACCTGGAGACATCGATGGCGGCCGATTGCAGCGCTTCCTGGATCAAGGTGGCCCGGCGCAGAAACGCCTCTGCCGAGGCCCGGTCATAGAGGTCTCCCAGCAGCTTTGCGACCCGGTCCGCGCGCTGCGCCGCCTGCTCCATCTCCAATGTGTTGCGGGACATTTCCCGCACGGCGACCTCGACCTTTTGCGTTACCCGGTCGCTGTTGCTGCGCAACTGATCGGTCGCCCGTTTGACGGCGGTATCCCAGTTTTCGATCTGCCGGGTTGCACCATCGGTGGCCGTGCGGGCCTCGTCGGCCCGCGCCACTAGCGACGCGCCCAGCTTACCCAGATCATCCAAAGCCTTGCCCAGGCCCCGGTCCAAGATGGCCACGCCATCGCCGATCTTGCCCGCCACGGCAGAGATCGCCTCGCCACGCCGTAGGGCAACCGCACCCACATTTTCCAACTTGGCCGCTGCCTCATCGGCGGCGGTGACGGTTTGGGTTTCCCGCTGGCTCAGGCGTTTACCCACCACATCCAGCTCGGTCACCGCGCTGGCAGAGGCACGGGACAGGGATTCTGCGGCGGCCTCCAACGCGGTTGCCAATCTGTCCATATCTTCGCCTGCCCGTACCGAGCCGACACTGATATTGGCGAGGCGATTATGGATCAGGTCACCTGCCCCGTTCATTTGTTCCAGCGTATCCACCGTGGCGGCCCGTAAATCTTCCAACAACCCACGCAGCAGGGCCGTGGTTTGTTTGGACCTTTGATCCACCGACTCGCTGGCCGATTCCAAATCAGCCCGGTTCCGATCCAACGCCGTGTTGATCAACCCCATCAAACCGGTTGCCCGGCCCACTGCCGTATCCAGATCAGTGGTATGGGCATGAATGGCCTGGGCCGCGGTTTGCATCTCTGCTGTCGCCGTCGCCGACGAGTCGATGACGCTGTCCCGGCCCTCTACCAGTTGGGCCTGTGCCTTCCGAAGATGGTCTGCCGCCGCGCGCGCCGATTGATCCAACTGTTCGGAATCCGCCGCCAAGACCTGGCGCAGGTCCTGCAACCGGGCTTCAACCTGATCCACCGATAACCCGAGCCCTTGCGTCTCGGTACGCATGTCGGCTTGGCCCTGATGCAATCGGGATAGGGCCAGATCAACCTTCTCCACCAGAGCACCAAAGGTATCCCCCATCTCCCTGGTGGCGTCCCCCAAATGCCCTCGCTTTGCTTCGAAAGATTCGGAGGCCTCCAACAAGCGGCGGGAGACGCTATCGACCAGGGATTCCGCCTGCTGGGCATTTTCCCTAACCCGTTCCGTGGTGGTTTGCAGCCTGCCCGCCGCCGCATCCATATTATGGGTGGCCGATTCGGCATCGCCAGACAGCAAACGTGTTCCTTCTTGGAAGCGACAAATTGCGGCATCCAGCAGATCAGAAGCCCGCAGACTGGTATCGTCCATCTGGGATTGGGATTGCGCCAAATCAGCGGTGATATCCGCCAGGGTGCCCCGCAAGCGTTGGCCGCTGGACTCCAAATCCTCCAACTTGCCGCCCAGCGTATCCGCAGCGCCGGAAATCGCTTGGTTGTGGAAGCTCAACCGTTCGGCGAGGGTCTCCACTTCCGAGGAGGTCCGGCTGCCCACCGTTTCCATATCCGCCAAGGCGGTATCCAAACGGGCCGCAGCGCCATCCAGGTCTATAGTGAGTTTTTCCGCTGACAGGCCAAGCTGATGTGTTTCGCCGGACACGGCGTCGCAGAGGGTGCGCAGACCCTCCCGTGTTTCACCCGCCAAATCCCGTAGCCGAATGATTTCCGCCTGGGTTCGATCGCCCGTTTGGCCGCTCTGCGCGGCAGCCTCTTGCAGGGCCCCGATCCCCAAATGCAACGCTTCCGCCACGGCGGTGATGTTCCCCACCGCCGTTTCCGCTTCAGCAGTGCTGAGTTGCGCCCCGGCATGCAGGGCCTCCGTAACCTGGGTGATCTCGGTTCCGGCATCGGTGACGGTGCGGCGTAGTTGCGCGGCCAAGGCACTGATCAACTGGCCGACCCCTTTCAGGCGTTCCGCCGCTTGCCCCGTGCTTTCCGCTAGCTTGCCGTCTTGACGTTGGAGCAATTCCTCCGCCTCGGCCATGCGCCGGGTCATCTTGATCCCTACCGTATCCAGCCGCGCGGCCCAACCCGCGAGAGAATCGCTGAAGGTTGCCGATTGTGCCTGCACGGAACCGAGTTGGTCGCTGCGTTCCACCAACGCCTGGGAAAGCTGCGCCAACCGGCTGGCCGCGTCGTCGGCGGCGATGCCAAGGCGCGCCGTTTCCATGCCCAGCGCACCCCCGGCCAAACGGGCTCGCTCCAGGGTGTGATCCGCCGTTTCTGCAAGCGATGCAACCTGACCAGACAGGGTTTGCGCCGTTTCCATCGCCGCTTCCGACATCCGCGCCGCCGCTGCCGCCAAGGAATCCGTCTCCCGGGCGACCGTGGCTTCGAGCCGCTCCGCCCGGCCCATGGTGGCATCGACTCGGGCCTCCAACACCTCAGCCTGATCCCCCAACAGCGCGGCGGTTTGACGGCTGCGCTCAAAGGCGGATTCCCCGGCGGATGACAACCGCGCCGCGCCCTCTTCCGCTGCCGCGACCATATGGTGCAAGGAGGCATCCAACTCAGTTGCCTGGCCCAAAGCAGTTTCCGAAACAGCGGCGATCCGATCGGCCCGGATGCTCAGCATATCCGCCGTCTTTTGGCTCTTCTGGGCGGCGACATCCGCGGCGGAGAGCAATTCCGCACCGCGTAGTTGTAAGGTCTCGCCAATGGTTTGGGTTTGGGAGGCCGCTTCCGCCGACACGGCCCGCAAATCATGGGCCTGGTGATGCAGGATATTTCCCGCTTCCTTCGCGCGGGCAATGGCCCGATCGCTTTCCGATGCCAAATCCCGTGCCTGCTGGCGCAGGGTCTCGCGCATTTCCATGGCCCGGCTGTCGACGGTTTGCGACAGTTGATCCAGATGGGCGCAACGCGATTCCAACATCTGGTTGATCTTGGTGGCCCGGGCCGCCGCGTTTTCCGATGTGGTGTTCAAAAGATCGCTCTGGCGGCGCAGGCTGTCTGCAACTGTCCGTACCCGTTCCTCCGCCATCGCGTTGGGATAGGTCAATTGTTCGAGATGCCACTGCAGGACCTGCCATTCCCGACGGGCGCGCCGCCCTTGGTCCAGACGATCGATGATCAACCACAGCACCGTCGGCGGCATGACGAGGCACAGCACAAGAACGCCGAGGTCAAGAACCGGTAGTGAAACCAGAGCAGACCACCCCACTTGGGTTTGCACATACATGCCCCAGGCAATGATCCAGGCGCCGGTTAGAACCAGCGATACCATCGCAGGGAGGCCGCTTTTGCCCGCCTCTGGGAAACTTGGCGCGGGGGACAGGGAGGAGTCGCCTACACCCGTTTGGCTCGCTGCCGCCCGCGAAGCATCATAGGCGACCCTTAGTGCGTTTCCGGATTCTTCTTCAATGTCAGCCTGTTCGACCGCTTTGCGCTCGGCCATGAGACTATCCACCATTTGCCTTACCCACCTTCGACCTGGAATTCTTTTCCCGCCCCCGAATTGACTTCGGTTTCCTTGCGGCCACGGCAATTGGATTGCCCGTTTTTGCTGCCGTCGGCGAGAAGTTAACAAAAGATTGCCTCCTTTGTTTTTACGAAATTTCCCAGACCCCGGCATCATCTTTTTTTCGAAACCATTTCATGCTGAAATGAAGGCATGAAAAAACAGCGTATTTACAATGCTGCCCTCGTTTTGATCATGGTGATAACGGGCGCTTTCTTTTTTTGCACCCCGGGTTGGGCGCAAGAAGACCCCGGTGGTTTCGCGCAATACGGACCCTTCCACATTACAGTGGATATCCCGCCCTACGATATCTGGGACAAAAACGGAAACCTGGTAAAAGCGTCTGGAACCTATCGGAACGATGTGGCGGTGCTCGCGGTCGGGTTAAAAAATCGCTCCATGATTTCAAGGGCTTGCCGACTGACACCCACCTTTCGCGATGCCGCGCTTTCGGAAATGAACAGACGCCTGCTGCGGGTCGACCCACAAGGCAATTTTCTGCCTGGTGACGGCGGCGACAGATTGCTGCGGGTCGCCCGCAACGTATTAGGGGAAAAAGCGGTGATGGAAATGCGCATTTTTCAAGGCGCGGCGGCGCAAACAAGTGATTTAAGTGCGCGCTTCGCCCATCTTGTGCGCTGTCGTATGACCCGGGGAACCGGCCAATAGGCCTGCTGCATTGTTTATCCTGACTTGCACAGAGGACGGACGCAGGGCAAACTGCGCGACTATGGACTATACCTATCAAAATCCACCGGCGGACCTGTATCCCAGTATATCACCGCACCAAACGGGCATGCTTCCGGTTTCCGAGGGGCATAAAATCTATTGGGAAGTATCGGGGAACCCGGATGGGATTCCGGCACTGTTCCTCCATGGCGGTCCAGGCGCGGCGGCCTTGGCCATTCATCGCCGATTCTTTGACCCCGCCGCTTATCGGATCATTTTGCTGCATCAGCGTGGCTGTGGGCGCTCGGTTCCCCATGCCACAGTGGAAGCCAATACGACCGATCACCTGATCGCCGATATCGAGGAACTGCGCCGCCATCTGGATGTGGAGAAATGGATGGTTTTTGGCGGTTCCTGGGGGAGCACATTAGCCCTGGCATATGGGATCGCCTTTCCCGACAGATGCCTGGGATTCATCCTGCGCGGTATCTTCCTGTGCCGACCAGAGGAGATTTCCTGGTTCATGGGCGGCATCGCCCGGGTGTTTCCAGATGCCTGGCGGGATTTCGAGGCGGCCATTCCGGCAGACGAACGGGGAGACCTGTTGGATGCCTACCGCAGGCGTCTGTTGAGCCCTGCACGGCCCCGCCGCCGCCGCCTGGGCTGGCTTTGAAACCCGATGTTCGGTGTTGATTTCCAAATCCTACGGCGTCGCTGATGCGTCCGACAGCACCCTTGCGCTGGCCCGGCTAGAGGCCCACTACATTTTCAACGGCTGTTTTCTGCCAAAAACCACGGCGCAACAAGGGTATCTTTTGGCCCATATGGAGCGACTCGGTCACCTGCCGGCGACCATTATTCAAGGTCGGTATGATATGATTTGCCCGGCGGGCACCGCCTATGACCTGGCCCGCGCCTGGCCGAATGCCGATCTGAAAATCATCCCTGCCGCAGGCCATTCCGCCCTGGAAGAAGGCATTCGCCGGGCCCTTGTCGCCGCCACGGATGACATGGCGGTACGAATCCTGCGCGGCTAACGACGCGCCCGCCAAAGTTGGTTTCCAGACAAGGCAATCGCGATGTCCTTAGGGCCCGCCCATATTGCCATTTCCACAATTTAAGTGTAGTTATTGACCTCATCGCGGTGCGCGCGCAAAACCAAACATCGAGGGTGCGAAATGGGCCTCTGCTGGAATAAGTCGATGGAAATCGGCGTGGAAGAGATCGATCTCCAACATCGATTTTTTGTGGAGTTGGTCCGCCGAGTCGAAAAGGCCTTGCAATCAGACCAGGCCCGGTTGGCGTCGATCCCGCTGTTTGAAGAGCTTTACCGCTACGCCGATTTTCATTTTCTGAGTGAGAGTAATATTTTCACTGAAATTGGCATTGATCGCGCCAGCATCGCCGAGCATCAAAAATCCCATCAGGATTTGCTGAATGGTTTGCGCAGTTCCTTGACCCGTTGCGTGGTGGGCAAGGCAGAACCTGAAGAGGTCTTAAATTTCACGCGGGAATGGTTTTTGGAGCATTCCCAGGTCACCGATCGGGAAATGGTGGCAGCGTTGGAACCCGCGGAAGAGTAGACCTTTCGCACCCTATTCAGTAGGGGACCGTTATCCACGGCGAAATGCCCAAAAACGAAAACAGCGGCCCGAAAGCCGCTGTTTTTTTCTTTGCTGACGAGCGAAGTGTTCAGGCTGTTTTCTGGCGCCGCCGTGCCGCAACGCCCATACCTGCGAGGCCAAGGCCGAACAGAGCCAAAGTGGCGGGTTCGGGGACCTGTTGATAGATGATGTTGTCAATAAAGATAGAGGTGTTAGCCATCGGTGTGTCAACCGTCGCGTAGGAGATCAGATTAGAGCCCACATCAATGCCGACGAACCCACACAGAAAACTGCCGCAAGAGAACTGCTCTGCCGTCGGGATCGTCAAAGATTCCAACAGGTTATCAAGAGCATCAAAGACGAAAAGCGTTACGTTCACATTGTTGGAGTTGAAATCCAGGCCGATGGCAGAAACCGCCGAAGAAAAATCAAGACGAATATTGTTATTCGTCGTATCCAGATAGGTGGGCGACACCAGATCGCCGCGGGCAACTTCCCGCACCTCGCCGTTGGTCACCGTCAAGATGCCGTCCGAGACGGTTGTGGTGCCGAAAGGCACACCTTAAAACCCATATTCCACGGCAGAATCATTGAAATCAGCGCGCTCCATCGGTGTGGCAGACGCTGTACCCGACGCTGCCATCAGCACAAGACCAAATACGCTTGCCATAATCTTTTTGAACATCAATTGACCCCTCAATTCGATTGCATATGCGAGATTTACAAAGCAATTTTTGGGGTAATAAAAAATTCCACGAAAATTCAATGATCTAATTTAAAGCATAATTCTGAACTGTAAAAATTCTCGACAAACCCCCGTTTAGCGGGGCTTTGCCATGATACAATCCGTAGGTCTTCTTTACAGACTGTGATCCTCCGCACAGCGTCACGGTTGGGTAAGGGCTATCCTCGGTCTCAGATTTCAGACCCTCTCCCTCCCTGTCGACCTTGCCCCGCTCCGGCGGGGCATTTTATTTTCCTCCTCCCCTTCGGCTCGCTGAAGGGTTTTCCAAAGGAGGATGCCCTATTGAACCTCCTCGGCGGCTTCTTCAACCTTCTCGGCGGCTTTCTCAACGCTTTCATCGATCTTCTCACCGAGTTTTTCGGCCGGACCCTGCTCTTCGCAGGCGCCCAACAGCGGCATCGCCACCAAAAGAGCGAAAACGGGCTTCCAAACGCCAGTCAATCGAAAATTTGCCATCGAATTCTCCTCTTTTTTGGGGGAAAAATTGTCTTTCGGGGGGCATTAGGTCCAGATCAACCCATCCCCCCCAAATATTGGATCTGGCTGTTTGATGGAATCCCCGAAGCAGGACGCGCATCGGCATGTCTTTTCCTAACGCATGCCCCGAAAGAAAGTTCCCCCAGACGTCCCATGGGTGATCTTCCCCCGCCTCAACGCAAATGAGGCAACCCATCGCAAAATAGTGTATTCATATAACTGACTGATATGCGGCATGCCTTTAGAACCAAACCTGCCGCTAGTCGCCCATAAAAACCATAAAAACCTGAGGGAGATAATCATGACCGTACGGGACGCAGTGCAGGCTGGCGATCAGAAAATGGTCGATGCCATCAATGACGGGAATGCGGCGGCCATCGCCCCGCTCTATACCTTAGACGCAGCTATACTGCCGCCCGGCACGCCGCGCCAGGACGGGCGGGAAGCCATTCAGGCCTATTGGCAAGGGGCCATCGACATGGGACTCACTGTCGACTCCTTGACCTCCCACGAAGTTGATCAAGCCGGTGACCTGGCGATCGCCATTGGGGTCTTTAACGGCTCTGTGCCCGATGGCAGCGGTGGACGCGCCCCGGTCGCCGGAAAATTTATCGTGATCTGGCGCCAGGATGCGGATGGCGCATGGCGCCTGCATCGCGACATCTGGAATATGGACGCCTGAATGAGAAGGGGCCAATGGCGGGGCGATTGCCCCAGGCTCTGGTGACGCTCTGCGTCTGAAGACCCCTTGACGCATAAAAAAAGACCCAGCGAAACTCGCTAAGCCTTTTAAATTTTGGGGTGGATGATGGGACTTGAACCCACGACCCCCAGATCCACAATCTGGTGCTCTAACCACCTGAGCTACATCCACCATAGGGGCCCGTGTTTAGCGCCGCTGGGGGAACCCGTCAAGCGCCGAAATAAACGCGTAGGCGGTTCAGGGCATCAGCCAGCACCTCCTCGCGTTTACAGAAGCAAAAACGCAGGAAATGCCTGCTGCCCCCCGACTGATAAAATGCACTGATGGGCACGGGGGTGACCTTGGCCTGCTCGGTCAGCGTGAAGCACAAGGCTTCGTCTTCGGCATTGATTCCGAGGGGTCGGAAATCCACAGTCAGGAAATAACTCCCGCCACAGTCCAGCACATCGAAACCGATATTCTGCAACCCATCCGCCAGGAAATCCCGCTTGGCTTGCAGGCCCGACGCCAGGTTCTGAAAATAGGTATCGTCCAGACCCAGTCCCAACGCGACCGCATGCTGCAAGTTGGGCGGCGTGGTAAAGGTCAGGAACTGATGCGCCTTGGCCACAGGCTGCAACAGGTCTGGATCGGCGGAGATATAGCCCACCTTCCATCCGGTGAGAGAGAAAGTCTTGCCAGCCGAACCAATGCGCAGGCAGCGCTTTTCCATGCCGGGCAGGGTCATCAACGGAATATGCGGGTGGCCATCGAACACCAGATGTTCATAGACCTCATCACATACCGCGAAGGCATCATGGCGGTCGATCAAATCGGCGAGAAACGCAAGCTCCTCCGGCGTCAAAACCTTGCCTGCCGGGTTATGGGGGCTGTTGATCACGATCAGCTTGGTGCGGTCGGAAAAGGCTTCTTCCAGGGCCGCGCGGGGCAGTTCCCAGGTCGGCGGTTCCATGCGTACCAGCTTGGGGATGCCCCCTGCCCGGCGCACGATGGGCAGGTAGGAATCATACAGCGGTTCGATGAGCACCACCTCATCACCCGGTTCGATCAGGCCGAACAGGCAGGCTGCCAGGGCCTCCGTGGCGCCAGAGGTGACCATGACCGACTGTTGCCAATCCAGATCGATCCCATAGAAACGCTTATTGGCCGCGGCCACTGCCTGGCGCAGCGCCGGAATGCCCATCATGGGCGGATATTGGTTGGGCAGATCGGTGCTGGCTTGGGCGGCAGCTTGGCGGATTTCCAGGGGTCCATCCTCGTCGGGGAACCCCTGCCCCAGATTGATCGCCCCTTGCTCCGAGGCCAGGGCGGACATCACGGTGAATATCGTGGTGCCATAGGAGGACAGGATACTGTTGCCAGACTTCAACGGATATTCTCCCCCACTGATTTTTCTTGCAGCGCGCGTTTAAACGCGGACCGTTTTTTTCACCACGGCGCCAACCGTCAACCCTTGCACGACGATGGAGAATATCACCACGGCATACGTTACCGCGAGGATCAGTTCCTTGTATGGCCCATCCGGCAGGGACAGGGCCAGGGCGACGGATATCCCGCCGCGCAAGCCCCCCCAGGTGAGCACCGGGATGGCACCTTTGGTTAAATCCCGCTTGAAGCCAATCAACCCAACAGGAATGGAAACGCTGATGAACCGGGCAAGCAGCACCAAAGGGATGCAGGCCAGGGCGATGCCGGTCACGTTCCACCCATATTGGAAGGCGATGATCTCCAAACCGATGATCAGAAACAGCACGGAGTTCAGAATTTCGTCCAGCAACGTCCAGAAGGTCTGCACATGATGCTTTGTGGACTCGCTCATGGCGAAGCGCGTGCCATGGTTGCCGATCAACAGGCCCGCGACGACAACGGCAATCGGCCCCGATACATGTAGGGAATGGGCGATGGCGGTCAACCCAAACACCAATGCCAGGGTCATCACCACTTCCAACGTATGTTCATTAATGGATTTCATGGCGCGATATACGATATAGCCGCCAACGAAGCCGAGGACCGCGCCGCCAATGGCCTCTTGCACGAAGAAGAGCGCCACATCGCCCACGCCCATCTCACCCCCATGGTGCCCCCCGCCCGTGGCAATCGCCACGATCACCGCAAAAACCACCACACCGACGCCATCGTTGAACAGGCTTTCCCCGGCGATCTTGGCTTCCAGGGATTTGGGCACCTTCACGGTTTTCAACACCCCCAAAACGGCCACGGGATCGGTGGGGGAAATCAACGCGCCAAACACAAGGCAATAAATCAACGGAACCTCTACCCCCATCAGCCCGGTGATGCCGTAAAAACCGAAGCCGACCAGGAAGGTCGAGATCAGCACGCCCGCGGTCGCCATGCCGCCGATCATGAAGCGCCGCTCGAAAAGGTCCGCCAAATCCACATGCAGGGCTCCGGCGAATAGCAAGAACGCCAACATGCCTTCCATCAGCGCGGCACGGAAATCGATCTCCGCCAACCCATGCCGAACGGTTTCACCAAGGTGCAGTTGGGGTGCGACGGCATCTATGCCCATAACCCCAATCGAGGCAAACAGCGCGACCACCACAAGCCCGATGGTATGGGGCATGTGGAGCCAGCGATGGTTCACATAGCCGAACGCCGCCGCCAAGGCCAACAGGATCGCCGTGATATGTACAAACGATGCAACGTTCAAAACCGCCTCTCCCAAAACGCCGCCAGAACACTATCGACTTGGGTATCTTTTTTGACGGCGTTTGTGAAGCGGGTTCA
The DNA here is from genome assembly GCA_049605255.1 of Magnetospiraceae bacterium. Classification (GTDB taxonomy): domain Bacteria; phylum Pseudomonadota; class Alphaproteobacteria; order Rhodospirillales; family JBMYUJ01; genus JBMYUJ01. The sequence continues at coordinate 10,555 of JBMYUJ010000015.1, read as the reverse complement.
GATGGCAGCCATTAAATTAGAAAAATCAATGCTGCGGCGCAAAAATTCATTTGAAATTTATATGACTCTCGCGTATGGTCTTGCCGCTTTTCAAACACTGGTGACGATTGGAGCGGGCTGATGGATGCCTCGTTGGTTGCGTATTTGTCGGAAACGGCGAACGAATTGATTCAGAAGGCTGACGGCATGTTCCCTGCCATGGCGGATGACATGTATCTGGAAGCCAGCGAATTGATGGCCCTCGCGTCCAAACTAATGGAAAAAGATGTCGCCGCCCGACGCTCCTTCTATCAGCAAGCCGCTTGATCTTTTTTTTGAGGGGCTCAAGCGCCGCTTCGGCGGTGCTGTTGTCGGTGCGCCTGCGTTTTAGGCAATGCGCCTGCACGCCTGCATATGGTGAGGATTCTCCCCTACCCCGCCCGTCGATTTGATTAAAATTTAGTCACTTGGATAAGATTTGGCCAAGGCTCGCGAGCTATCGATTGGTGAATTAAGCCCGAAAACGGCTCGATCCTGCCGCTTTCCATCCGCCTCTCCGCTCATTTTTTGGTTGGCATATCCCTTGCTTCGTTATATTGCGACTCCCGTCGCACCGGTCGGAGTCCGGTCCTTTTTGCAAACGGAGAGGTCGAGGGTATGAAAAAGATTGAAGCCATCATCAAGCCATTTAAGCTCGATGAGGTGAAGGAGGCGTTGCACGAAGTAGGGTTGCAGGGCATCACGGTGATCGAAGCCAAGGGGTTTGGTCGCCAAAAGGGGCACACTGAACTTTATCGTGGCGCTGAATATGTGGTCGACTTTCTACCCAAAGTAAAAATTGAACTGGTTCTCGATGACGCCATGGTGGAACAAGCGCTGGAAGCCATTCAGCAAGCCGCCCATACGGGCCGGATTGGCGATGGCAAGATTTTCATCAGCACCGTCGATGAGGCAATTCGCATCCGTACCGGGGAGCGGGGCATTGAAGCCATATGACCCGGGCATGTCCCAAATTCTGTGATTCTAAGACGTTAAACTAGCCTGGAGAGGAAGAAATAACGATGTCCATCGAAGTAAGCTCAGCCGCAGATATCACCAAGTTCATCGAGGAAAAGGAAATTCCGTTTGTAGATCTTCGCTTCACCGATCCCCGGGGTAAATGGCAGCACTTGACCATGTGCTCGGACCAGATCAACGAAGAAGCCTTCGAAGACGGTATCATGTTCGACGGTTCCTCCATCGCCGGGTGGAAAGCGATCAACGATTCCGACATGGCGTTGATTCCCGATGCCACCAAAGCTCTGATGGACCCCTTTCTCGCCCAACCGACGCTGGTGCTGTTCTGCGACGTCATGGAGCCCTCCACCGGTCAACCCTATTCGCGCGACCCCCGCTCCATCGCCGGCAAGGGCCTTGCCTATCTGAAATCGGCGGGCATCGGCGATACGGCCTATTTCGGCGCCGAGCCGGAATTCTTCGTGTTTGACGACGTGCGGTACCAAGTTTCCCCCAACAAGAACTTCTATGAAATCGACTCCGAAGAAGGCGCCTATGTGACCGGCAAGATCTTCCCCGAAGGGAATACGGGTCACCGTCCGCCGGTTAAGGGTGGTTACTTCCCGGTGCCGCCGGTGGATTCCGCTTCCGACCTGCGTGGTGAAATGGTCACCGTTGGTAAGGAAATGGGCCTGAAGATGGACAAGCATCACCACGAGGTGGCGCCGTCCCAGCACGAACTCGGCATGGTGTTCGACACCCTGATCAACGCGGCCGACAACGTGCAGATCTATAAGTACATGGTCCATATGGTGGCCCATACCTATGGCAAGACCGCGACCTTCATGCCGAAACCGATCATCGGCGATAACGGCACCGGCATGCACACCCACCAGTCCATCTGGAAAGAAGGCAAGCCGCTGTTCGCCGGTTCCGGTTACGCGGACCTGTCCGATACCGCCCTGTACTACATCGGCGGCATCATCAAACATGCCCGCGCGCTGAACGCCTTCACCAACCCGTCCACCAACAGCTACAAGCGGTTGATCCCCGGGTTTGAAGCGCCGGTGCTGCTGGCCTACTCGGCCCGCAACCGGTCGGCCTCCTGCCGCATCCCGTTCTCCGCGAACCCGAAGGGCAAGCGCGTGGAAATCCGCTTCCCCGATGCGACCGCCAACCCGTATCTGGCCTTCACCGCCATGATGATGGCCGGCCTCGACGGGATCGCCAACAAGATCCATCCGGGCGATGCCATGGACAAGAACCTGTACGATCTGCCGCCGGAAGAGTTGGAAAACGTCCCGACCGTCTGCGGCAGCCTGCGTCAGGCTCTGGATGCTCTCAGCGACGATCACGCCTTCCTGACCAAGGGCGACGTGTTCACCGAAGACGCGATCGAAGCCTATATGGACCTGAAATGGGAAGAGGTGTATAATTTCGAACATTCACCACATCCCGTGGAATTCCAAATGTATTACAGTTCCTAAGCTTCTATCCTCGGTACGAAATGGCCCCCGCTGCATTGGCGGGGGTCATTTTTTTGTGCAATGGATCAACGCGGACTTTGGTGAGGAATGATTACAAATTTAAAAACATTTGATCCTCCTTATCGCCAATTTTTCCCTTTCTGCTAACAGGCCACGTGGAAATCTGTTATCCTCTTTTCAAAAGGGAAATTCGAAAATCGAACCCCACAAAAAACCAAGTAAAATTATCGGGCTTCAGAACTAGGTGACAGATTCATGCGCAATCAAAACGCGCCTTCTGCGTCAGGGTCGACGGCGAGTCCTGGCATGACAGCACGTGCATTGGCGGACCGCTGCAAACTCGGCCATGCGCTCTCCCGGCGGCATCTCACCGCCCCGCAAATCAGCCCCCAATTTTGGGCGGCCGTGGACACGACTCAGGAAATATTCCGGCAAGAAGAAAAGCAGTTCGACATGCTGGACCCCAGGATGGCCAGGGCCCATTTACAGGACCATGAGCGCATCATAAAAGAGTTGAAGTTTCTCGCGCATTGCCTTGAAAGAGGCAAAGAATTATGCCCCAGGGCAGCCTGCGACAAGCTCAATCAACTCCTTGATGCTCATGAACGGGATTTCGACGATCCGGCGCGCCTGACCGCCTGACGGCACGGAGAATGTGCAGGGGTGACCGCTCATTCCGCCTCGTCTTCGGTGGGCGGCGGGGATTTTGCTTGCCCCGTCGCCGCCTGCACTCGACGGGCCGGGTTGTTGCGCGGATGCCCCTCTGGGCGGCTTTGACGCCCCATCATCATCGGGGCACGGTCTTTCTCCCGTATAATATCCACTTCCTCGTAGGTATGTGCCGCGACGGCTGTTTGCTCTTGCTCTGCAGCGGGCCGACGATCCGGCGGGGTGACGATCCCCCCTGAGATCACCATCTTGATCGCTTCTTCAACGGTCATGGACAGCGGCACAAGGTCTTTGGCCGGCACGAAGAGCAAAAACCCGGAGGTGGGATTGGGCGTGGTGGGTAGAAAAATATTAATCACTTCTTCCTCGGTAAGGTTTTGCACCTCACCCTTGGTTCGGCCCGTAATGAACGCGATCGCCCAAAGACCACGACGCGGATACTCAACCAGCACAGCCTCCCGAAAAGCGGCGGATTGCTGCGCCAATACGGTTTCCAGGATCTGCTTTACGGCACCGTAAACACTGCGCACGACGGGCATTTCCGCGATCACAGATTCACCGGCCTTGAAAAGGACCCTGCCGATGAATCCGGCGGTCAGCATGCCCACCAACGTCAACACGATGGCCAGCAACAAGACGCCTATACCGGGGAGACTAAAGGGCAGATAGCTATCTGGATTATACTTAACTGGGATTAACGGTTTGATCGTGCTGTCGACAAAATCCACGAGCAGCCACGCCAGGTAGAAGGTGATGACCATGGGGGCCGTCACCAAAATCCCCGTCAGAAAATAGGCGCGCAGGCGCGCACTAAGCCCGATGGGCTCCCAAAACTTACTGCGCTTCTTCCCTTGCTTCGGGGATTCTTCGGTGCTGTCGTCCATGGAAACCCTCTTTACCGCCTGTCGCAGGCGTTTTTACGACGAATTTCACTAAAAGGAAAATAAATCCCCTTACCGCCTTATTAGTTTAAAGAATTTGGCGGTACGATGGCGCCATGCAACGACACTATCCTGAACGCCCCGTGGCGGCAGTGGGGGTTATCATCTTCCGGGATGAGACGGTTCTGTTGGTACGTCGGGGCAAAGCGCCGCGCGCCGGGGATTGGAGCCTCCCAGGCGGCGCCCAGGAACTGGGTGAAACGCTGCAGGAGGCCGCGGCGCGGGAAGCGCGGGAAGAAACCGGCCTGGATGTGGAGATCATCGGCTTGGTGGACGCGGTGGATTCCATCACCCGAGATGCCGAGGGACGGGTGCAATACCACTATAGCCTGATAGATTTCGCCGCCGTTTCCACCGTCGGACTCGCCGTTGCTGCGGATGATGCGGCGGAGGTTTCCTGGGCTCGCCTATCCACCCTGGGAGACTATGGGTTGTGGACAGAAACCGAGCGGGTGATCGCCATGGCCTATCAGGTCTATCGAACTTGGCGCGATAAACCCAAGATCAAGGGTTGGTAAAAAAAAGCCCCACTATCACTTGATTTCAAGGAAGAATAAAAGTAGAACTTTCTCGAGTAGGTTTTGGTTTTGTTCGGGCGTGCGGTCGGCGGATGCGGGCGCAAGCAGGAACGACCGGCCCGATCGGTCTGGCCCGCTAACGTATAGGGAATGTTTTCGCATGTTGACGAAGAAACAATACCAACTTCTTGTTTTTATTGATAAAAAACTCAAAGAGGCCGGAGTAGCACCCTCCTTCGAGGAAATGAAGGAAGCCTTGGGATTGCGGTCAAAATCCGGTGTCCATCGATTGATCACCGCTTTGGAAGAACGAAAATTCCTGCGCCGGCTTCCGCACCGCGCCCGCGCGCTGGAAATCCTGCGCCTGCCCGAGAATATGGAGGGTGCGCCTGTGAACAATGCCCCGGCCCCGGCCCCTTCTCCTGCAAGCTCCAATATCCTGCATCCATCCTTTGGCAAAAAATCCGATGCGGCAGAGGTGCAGGTGGTAGAATTGCCCTTATATGGGCGCATTGCTGCGGGCACCCCCATCGATGCCCTGCGCGACCCCTCCTCCACTATCGATATCCCGGCCAGCCTGCTGGATTCTGGGGAACATTACGCGCTGGAAGTCGATGGGGACTCCATGATCGATGCGGGGATCAACGATGATGACATCGTGATTATCCGCAAGGCCGACTCGGCGGAGAATGGTTCCATCGTTGTGGCGCTCGTCGATGGCGGTGAGGTGACGTTGAAACGTTTGCGCCGCAAAGGCGCCTCCGTGGCCCTGGAACCCGCCAACGAAAAATATGAAACCAGGATTTTCCCCCCGGATCGGGTTCAGGTCCAAGGCAAATTGGTGGGCCTGTTCCGCCGCTATTGAGCTGGGTTAAGGATTAATAACCGCGCCGGTGGGGCTGCCGGTTCCAGGGACGCTCCCCGCGTTCATCGGCGACCCGAGAAACCCTTACCCCTTGGTTTGTGAACCACAAGGCATGGGCGCCATAGTCCCGGAGTGCGGTGCCGTCAATGATGAGCGACGGCGCAGGGCAATCCATGGTAAGCGCAACGGTGGTGATCAACACCGTCGCCTGGCGGCAATCCTCGATCAGGGCCATTGGATCGAACAGGATGGCGACGCGCTCCTGATTTGTCGTGACCACGCATCCCAATGCATCGCAGGCGATGGCGCGGTCGGGATCATCTGCCACAGGCAAGGAGACGCGCCCCGTGGCGGGTTTGGGCCAACGCGTGGTTTCCATCCCGCCGGATCGCCGCAACCAGGTTTCCCGTACGATCCCACTGCCATGGGGGGTCGAAAAGGACAGACGGTTTTCCGCGTCCCGCAAGGCGAAAACGCGGCCTTCCGCATCGATCCAAAGGTCGGGCGGTGGGGTGACAAAAAAGGAAAGCGCAAAGGCCCCGACCCCGGCCAGACCTGCCCACCGCCACGGGCGGCGCCAGATACAAAGCCATATTCCCCCCAGCGCGACCAAGACCAGCCCCCAAATCGGGGCCGCCGGAAACCCACGCAAGGCGCCCTCGAACGAGGCCGCCCAATGAGCAATTGCCAAAATAAAGTCAATGCCCATGACCATCATTTGGTAGGCGATATCCGCCCCGCCAACAGGCAGAAGTAAAAACGAAACCACCCCCCACGGCATCACCCAAAGAGAAAACACCGGCACGCTGAGAAGGTTGGCCACCACGCCGTAGACCGCCACCTGGTTAAAATGAAAAATGGTAAACGGCGCCGTGGCCACGCTGGCAACCACCGTGACCAACCCCACCCCCACCACATATGCCCACAAACGGCCCATCGGTGAGCCCCCGCGGGTCAGGGACCGCGCCTTGTGATGTTCAAACAGCGCGACCAGGGTTGTCACCGCCGCGAAGGACATCTGGAAGCTGGCGGTCAGCAGCGCCTCGGGCTGAAAGATTAAAATAATCGTTGCCGCCACGGCCACCAGCCGCAGGGTAATCCCTTCCCGGTCCATCAGCACGGCGAGCAGGATGAACGCCAACATCAAGAAGGCCCGCTGAGTGGGTACCGTCGCCCCGGCCAAAAGGGCGTAGACGAAACCGCCGATCAGGGCCACGGCGGCGGCTGTTTTTTTGGTATCGATACGCAAGGCAATCGCGGGCACCAACGCCAATACGGCCCTTAGGGCGAAGAACAAGGTGCCGGAAACAAGCCCCAAATGCAGCCCGGAGATCGCCAGCAAATGCGCCAAACCGGCGCCGCGGATAGCCTCCATAACCAATTCCGGAATGGCCCCTCGGGCCCCGGTCAGCAAGGCCACCAAAACCGCCCCGCTCGGCCCGTCTCGCACGGATTGAATATGCGCCCCCAAGGCATGACGCGCCTCGGCGATCGCGAGGTTGAAGCCGCGCCCGTTTCCCTGCGCCGCACCCGCATAGGTAACACGGACCTTCCCCAGGGAAAAACCATTGGCCCCCAATCCTTGGAAATAGGCATGACGCTGGAAATCAAACGCCCCGGGCGCCACCGGCGGCGCGGGCGGCAGTAAAATCACCCGCCCTTCGACCCAGTTTCCCGGCGCGATCTGCGGCTGTTCCCCCCGCAGGCGGATACGCAGCCGGTGGGGCGTGCGGTGGGGTTCAAGCCGCGACACCCAGGGGTTTTCCAAGGTCAGGCGATGGCCGTCGACCATCGGTTCCACCAGAACCACCTGACCGGTGACCGTTACGGGACCAACGCGGTCGGTCAGCATCGGCGCATTGACCCAAGCCGTCCGCAACTGAGCGACCATGAACCCCGCGCTGGCGCCCGCCAATGCCAAGAAAATCAATAGGGTAACGGACCGTTGACGCCAGAATAGGCAGGCAAGACCAAAAACGGCGCAACACAGGCCCCCCAGCCAGATCGGCGGTTCCACGGGCAACGCAAAATAAAGACTGATTCCCGCGCCGAGGCAAACGGGCAACCAAAGCAGCCAACGCTCCTCTTCTCCCTCAAGCTGCCCCACTATTAGGCTGGAAAACCTCATGTTTTCCTCCTCGCCGCCGGATCAAAGCCGCGTAATGCGGCATCCGCGAAATCCCCTGCTGCAATTGCGTTGCAGATATGGTACATCAAGCGCGGATTTTACGAAAATTTTTGCAAAGTCATATATGCCGGTCATCACGCGTTTCGCCCCCTCACCCACCGGATTCCTCCATATCGGAGGGGCCCGGACGGCGCTGTTCAACTGGTTGTTCGCCCGCCATCATGGCGGGGAATTCCGGCTTCGAATCGAGGATACGGACCGAAAACGCTCCACCCAAGAAGCCATCGACCTGATCCCCGAAGGCCTGCGTTGGCTGGGTCTTGATTGGGATGGCGACATCGTCTTCCAATTCGCGCGGGCGGGGCGGCATGCCGAGGTGGCGCAAGCGCTGCTGGATGCGGGCAAGGCGTATAAATGCTATTGCACGCCGGAGGAATTGACCGCCATGCGGGAAAAAGCCCGGGCGGAAGGTCGGTTTGGCGGCTATGACGGCACCTGGCGCGACCGCGACCCGGCGGAAGCACCCGAAGGCGTGGCCCCGGCCGTCCGTTTCAAGGCACCGAAAGATGGCAGCACGGTCATCAACGATCTGATCCAGGGCTCGGTGGAAATCGCCAATAGCCAACTGGATGATATGGTGCTGCTGCGCGGCGACGGCACACCCACCTATATGCTGTCCGTCGTTGTCGATGATTACGACATGGGCATTACCCATGTGATTCGCGGCGATGATCATTTGACCAACGCCTTCCGGCAGGCGCAACTCTACGCCGCCATGGGGTGGAATATCCCTGAGTTCGCCCATATCCCGCTGATTCATGGGGCGGATGGGGCGAAGTTATCGAAGCGACATGGCGCCCTGGGCGTGGAAGCCTACCGGGATATGGGGCTGCTGCCCGAGGCCGTGGTCAACTATCTGCTGCGTCTTGGTTGGAGCCACGGCGATGACGAGATCATTTCCACAAACCAGGCCATTGAATGGTTCGATCTCGGGCATGTCGGCAAATCTCCTGCCCGTTTCGATATGGATAAGCTACACGCGCTGAATGGCCACTATATTCGCCAGTCGGAGGATGCCCGGCTTGCAGACGCGGTTTTGCCCCTGATGCAATCCGTGGGAAGTGACCTTTCTCCCGAGACCCCTCAGCGGTTGCGCAACGGTATGCCTGGTTTGAAGGAACGCGCGAAAACCTTGCTGGAACTAGCGGAAAACGCGCAGTTTTACGCCCAGCAAAGACCGCTCACTCCGAATGACAAAGCGGCGAAAATCCTTGCCGGAGACGACGTAAGACGGCACATTGCTTCTCTGCGGACTCTATTAGAGGCCGTGTCGCCTTGGACTCTGGAAAATCTGGAATCCGCGGTTAAGGGATACGCGGAAGAAAACGACTTAAAACTCGGCAAGGTCGCCCAGCCTCTGCGCGCGGCACTTACCGGGTCCAATGTTTCGCCGGGTATTTTCGACGTCATGGCGGTTCTTGGCCGTGACGAAACACTAGGCCGCTTGGACGACGCGGCTTAAAATTGGGACCAAACTGGCAGGTGCGGCCCCCCGCCGCCCCCTGAGGAAGGAGGACGAAACTATGGCAGAAGCAAAAACCACCGCGGATGGTGCGGGCAAGGATCACGTGACCCTTGTCGATCATCGCTCGGGTAAATCCTATGACATGAAGATTATCGATGGGACGATCGGACCGAGCGTCATCGATGTACGCCGCCTGTATGGCGATACGGGTTATTTCACCTATGATCCGGGCTTTACGTCCACGGGCTCCTGTGACTCCTCCATCACCTATATCGACGGGGATAAGGGTGTTCTCCTCCATCGCGGCTACGCGATCGGCGATCTGGCTGAAAATTCCGATTTCATGGATGTCTGCTTCCTGCTGCTGTTCGGCGAACTGCCCGATGCGGCGCAGAAGCAGAAGTTTGAATACACCGTCACCCATCACACCATGGTGCATGAGCAACTGACCTCGTTCTATCGCGGGTTCCGGCGTGATGCGCACCCGATGGCGGTTATGGTGGGTGTGGTCGGCGCGTTGTCTGCGTTCTATCACGACAGCCTGGATATCGCCGATCCGGATCACCGCCTGGTCGCCTCCTATCGCTTGATCGCGAAAATGCCGACCATTGCGGCCATGGCCTTCAAATATTCCCAAGGTCAGCCCTTCGTGTATCCGCGCAACGAACTTTCCTATGCGGAAAACTTCCTGCATATGATGTTCTCTCATCCGTGCGAAGAATATAAGGTGAACCCGGTTCTGGCCCGCGCCATGGATCGGATTCTGATCCTGCATGCGGATCACGAACAAAACGCCTCCACCTCCACGGTGCGCCTGGCGGGCTCCTCTGGCGCCAATCCGTTCGCCTGTATCGCCGCCGGCATCGCCTCCCTGTGGGGTCCGGCCCATGGCGGTGCCAACGAAGCGGTGCTGAACATGCTGCACCAAATCGGCCACAAGGATAAGATCCCTGAATTTATCAAGCGGGCGAAGGATAAGGACGATCCCTTCCGTCTGATGGGCTTCGGCCACCGGGTCTACAAGAACTACGATCCGCGCGCCACGGTCATGCAGCAAAGCTGCCACGAGGTGCTGGACGAACTGGGCGTGAAGGACGAGCCGCTCCTGGAACTGGCCATGGAACTGGAACGGATCGCCTTGGAAGACGAATACTTCGTGGACAAGAAACTGTTCCCGAACGTGGACTTCTATTCCGGCATTATCTTCCGGGCCATGGGCATTCCGGTCTCCATGTTCACCGTGCTGTTCGCGGTGGCGCGGACCGTCGGTTGGGTTGCGCAATGGAATGAGATGATCGAAGACCCGGGCCAAAAGATCGGCCGCCCGCGTCAGCTGTTCACCGGCGCCACCCCGCGGGAATACACTCCGCTGCATCGCCGGTAATCGGTTCGTCCCTAAAAGGACCAACACAGAAATTGGCCCGGTGGGATCTCCCGCCGGGCCTTT
>JBMYUJ010000014.1:0-49648 GCA_049605255.1 Magnetospiraceae bacterium | reverse complement strand
GCCCTCGCCAGGCGGGTTTTAATACCCGCCCTCAGACGCCGGGCGGGGGCTCCGCCCCCTTGGCCGCGCCCGCAATGGGCGCTGTTTAATTCCCTCGCCGAATACTTATACAAGCCGCCATTGAGGCGGCGGCAAGCGATCAGAGACAAGAGGCGCGGACGGCCGCAAGGCCGGACAGGGACCTAAAGAAACTTCCGCCCGGCGCCTGAGGGCGGAAATAGCCTCCGCCCGGCGTGCGCGATCTCCGATCGCTTTACCCCCGCCGCGGCATCAACACCGTATAATCGAAATCCAGAACCACTGCTGGGTCGTATTTGCCATCCTCGCCCTTATAGGGGAAGTCGGCGCAGGGCTGATCCTTGGTCGCCACGGTCCGCAGGCGCAAGGCGCCAAGGTCGGTACGGCCCGGGACTTCCATCTTCTCCAGAACTTCCGACCAGGCGAAAATGGTATTCCCCGCGAACGTGGGGTTGGTATGGGCACCGCCATTAATGGCGACCAGTTTGAATCCATTGGCCAACCCGTTGAAGGTCAGCCCCCGCGCGAGGGAAATGATATGGCCGCCATAGATGAGCCGCCGCCCGAACCGGTTCGAATTGGCCGCGAGCTGGTCGAAATGCACCTTGGCGGTATTTTGGTAAAGCCGGGTGGCAATCTGATGCTCGGCTTCTTCCAGGGTCATGCCATCCACATGGTCGATCTTTTCCCCGACCGTGTAATCCTCCCACAGATGGTTACTGCCCGCGAGGGCCGTATCGTACCCCGTAAAATCCAGATCCTCCGGCAGGACAAATTCCGCCGCCGCCACGGCGCCGGGCAATTCCGGCGCCACCGTTTCCGGGGTAGGCGCTGCGTGATCCCGTTTATTGACCATCACCCAGCGCACATAATCCAGCACGGTTTCGCCAAGCTGGTTGGTACCGACCGAATTCACCCAAACGACGCCGGTCTTGCCGTTGGAATTTTCCTTGAGCCCGATCACCGTGGAGACCGTGCGCACCGTGTCGCCCGCGTAAACGGGCACGCCGAATTTGCCCCCTGCATAGCCCAGATTGGCGACCGCGTTTAGGGAGATATCCGGCACGGTTTTGCCGAACACCATGTGGAACACCAATAAATCGTCGATGGGCGCGGCTTTGAAGCCCAGGTTCATGGCGAAATCGTCCGCGCTTTGCACCGCAAAGCGGCCACCATAAAGACCCGTGTATAGCGCCACATCGCCTTCGGTAATGGTGCGGGGGGTGGCGTGCAGGATGGTTTGGCCGAGTTTGAAATCCTCGAAGAAATTCCCTGGGTTGGTTTTGATGGTCATCGCGTTGACTTATCCTTGATCTAAAGCGCCCATACGGTCGAACGGCGCGCAGACTATCGCCGCTTGATATGGGAAACAAGGCTGCAAGCACAGGTTCGCGCATTGACACATTGACAATGGGGGCAGGACATTGCTTTTTAGGGATATTCAAGCGTTTCTCGAAACTAGGATCGCCCGATGGCAGCCCTCGACCTGGACTTTTCCGGAATCTCCGCCTTGTTGGTGGACGATAATCCGCTGATGCGGCGTATGGTCCGGACCGCCCTCGAGTCCTTTCAGCTCGGCGAGGTCAAGGAAGCTTCCGATGGCGCCAACGCCCTGTCTCTGCTTTCCGGCGGCTATGCCGCGGATATTCTGGTCGTCGATTACCACATGCCGAATATGAATGGCCTGGGGTTAACCAATGCGCTACGCAACGCCCCCAATAGCCCCAATAAGTTTATTACTATTTTTATGGTGACCGCCAATTCCAACTGGGCGCAGATCGCGGCCGCCCGGGATGCGGGGGTCAACGAATTCCTGGCGAAACCGCTGACGGCGCGGGCGCTGCTGTATGCCATCGCCGGATCGGTACGCAATCCGCGCCCCTTCGTGGAGACGGACGGTTATTTTGGGCCTGATCGGCGCCGTCACCCTTACCGGGAAATCGCCTTTCCAGATCGGCGGACTGTCCCGGCCCGCTACCCAACTGCTGCCGGTTTGGATCAGCAGGCTATCGAAACACTGCTGAACCGCAACACCGCTTCTTAAAAAAATCACCCTTACGGCCTTGACAGGGGGCATGGACCCCTCTACATCGCTGGCACTCGCCGGGCGAGAGTGCTAACGACCCGGTGCAAAAAATGTGTTTAGGATCGACAAATCTCGTGGAGACCAACATGAAATTCAGGCCGCTGCATGATCGCGTGCTCGTTCGTCGTGTCGAGCAGGACGAAAAGACCCTCGGGGGTATCATCATTCCCGATACCGCGAAAGAAAAACCGCAAGAAGGCGAAGTCCTGGCTGTCGGCAACGGCGCCAAGGGCGATGATGGGTCCGTGACCCCCCTCGATGTCAAGGCTGGTGACCGCATCCTGTTCGGAAAATGGTCCGGTACCGAAGTCAAGATCGACGGCGAAGAGCTGCTGATCATGAAGGAAACCGACATCATGGGCGTGCTGCAATAAGCATCGCACCCCGTTTGATTTAAAAAATTCCGTTCAACGGAAGCTAACGAAAGGTCTATTTGACATGGCTGCCAAGGAAGTAAAATTTGGCGCGGAAGCCCGCGACCGCATGCTGCGCGGCGTGGATACCCTCGCCAACGCGGTGAAGGTGACCCTGGGTCCCAAGGGCCGCAACGTTGTTCTCGACAAGTCCTTCGGGGCGCCCCGCATCACCAAGGACGGCGTCTCCGTCGCCAAGGAAATCGAACTGTCCGACAAGTTCGAAAACATGGGCGCGCAGATGGTGAAAGAGGTTGCCTCCAAAACCTCTGACGAAGCCGGTGACGGCACCACCACCGCCACCGTGTTGGCGCAAGCCATCGTGCGCGAAGGCGCCAAGGCCGTTGCCGCCGGCATGAACCCCATGGACCTGAAGCGCGGCATCGACCTCGCCGTCGCGGCTGTTATCGAAGATCTCAAGAGCCGGTCTCGCGCCGTCTCCACCAGCCAGGAAATCGCCCAAGTCGGCACCATTTCCGCCAATGGCGACAAGGAAGTGGGCGGCATGATCGCCGAAGCCATGGAGCGCGTCGGCAACGAAGGCGTGATCACGGTGGAAGAAGCCAAGAGCCTGCATTCCGAACTGGATGTGGTCGAAGGCATGCAGTTCGACCGGGGCTATACGTCTCCGTATTTCGTGACCAACGCGGAAAAGATGACCTGCGATATGGAAACCCCCTTCATTCTCATTCACGAGAAGAAGCTTTCCAGCCTGCAGCCCCTGCTGCCGGTGCTTGAAGCGGTGGTTCAATCCAACAACCCGCTGCTGATCATCGCCGAGGATATCGAGGGCGAAGCCCTGGCCACCCTGGTGGTCAACAAGCTGCGTGGCGGCCTGAAGGTTGCGGCCGTGAAAGCGCCGGGCTTTGGTGATCGTCGCAAAGCCATGTTGGAAGACATCGCCATCCTGACCGACGGACAGGTGATCTCCGAAGATGTGGGCATCAAGCTTGAGAACGTGACCCTGGACATGCTGGGCACCGCCAAGAAGGTGAACATCACCAAGGAAGAAACCACCATCGTCGAAGGTGCCGGTTCCAAGGACGCCATCGATGGCCGGGTTGCGCAGATCAAGGCGCAGATCGAGGAAACCTCCTCCGATTACGACCGTGAAAAGCTGCAAGAACGGCTGGCCAAGCTGGCTGGCGGTGTCGCGGTGCTGAAAATCGGCGGCGCGACCGAAATCGAAGTGAAGGAAAAGAAAGACCGGGTGGATGATGCCCTGCACGCGACCCGCGCCGCCGTAGAAGAAGGCGTGGTGACCGGTGGCGGTGTCGCCCTTCTCTACTCCTTGGGTGCGCTTGATAAGGTCGAGCCGGCCAATGCGGACCAGAAGGTTGGCGTGGAGATCATTCGCCGCGCCCTGCAAACCCCCGTGCGTCAGATTGCCGAAAACGCGGGCCTGGACGGCGCCGTGGTCGCCGGCAAGCTGCTGGATAAGCAAGACGTCAACATCGGCTTCAACGCGCAAACCGGCACCTACGAAAACATGTTCGACGCCGGTGTCATCGACCCGACCAAGGTGGTGCGTACCGCTCTGCAAGACGCGGCCTCCGTTGCCGGTCTGCTGGTGACCACCGAAGCCATGGTGGCTGAAAAGCCGGAACCCAAGGGTGAAGGCGGCATGCCGACCCCGGATATGGGTGGCATGGGCGGCATGGGCGGCATGGGTGGCATGGGCTTCTAAGCCTTCCCCCAAACCAACCCAAAAAGCCAGAAAATCGGGGCTGTTCCATTCCGGAACGGCCCCTTTTTTCTGCCTTTTGTCAGAATTATGACAGGGCTCCTGACCAAGCTATGCGTTTTTGGAATGCTGCATCGCACAAAATTGAACTTCTATTAGCTGCGTAGGTGAATATATTTGAACCATTCGAAGTTGTGGCCACGGACTCCTCGCCCTGAAAAGAGCCTTGAGTCCCCCGGTCAAACGTTCGAAACCAAAGCGAATGGTACGCATGGATGCACGAATTTCGCATCCACCGTCGGGATAGACCCGAAACCGCCACTGGGACGCGCCGAATCGCGACGCGGACGGTTGGGTCTTTAGAAAACATCCCCGACGGCCGCTTCTCAAGCGCGTACCCGAGTCACTTTATTTGGCGGTCAGAAACCCGCCACCTGATTGGAACAATTTACCGGCCTCGCGACGACGCGGCGGTGACACCTGAAGTGCGCCCTGATTCCGAGGTTCGGCAGTAAAGGAGACCTTATGATGACGAACGAATATCCCTTCGGGGCCTATCGAATACCGTCGGAACATGACATCCACGCGCATATCGCCGCCGGTCGGCGCCTGCAAGCGGAAGCCTTTTCACATGGCGTACGAACCGCCCTCCGTTGGATCGGATCGTTGTTTCATCGCGCCACCGACAAAGCCACGGATGGGTTGACCCCCGCCGCCCGCTAAACAGGCCTGGTTTACCCCAGGCCGCTGGCCGACTTGAACCGACAGACAGACCCCTATCCATGGTGAACGCCCTTGCTTGGCGAACCGCGCCCCGTCGATGTGAACGAGGGGCCGCAAACAAGCTGACATGCTGGGCAATGTCACCCGCGCCCTTGGCGCAGAACGGCCTGTGGAACAGGTTCAAGCCATGAGTTGCCAGAAAATTGCGGCCCAGGGCCTCCCCCGCGACGCCTCCAAGACTCTCGGGGTCCGGGAAGCCCTTTGAACCAATTGATGTACGGAATTCCACCGAATTCCAGAGGAGTAAAGACCATGCACTTCAAATTTGCGACCAACGCGGGCGGTCATGCCGCCCCCCATGGTAACCCGGCCTCCAAGCTGACTGCGGCCATCGCCGCTTCTTTCGAGGCCCATGTTTTGAAACCCTTCCGCACCTGGAAGCGGAAACAGGAAGATCTGGCGGAAATCAACAAGCTGACCGACCGGGACCTCCTGGATATGGGCTATTCCCGCGCGGAACTGCGGAACGCCATTAAAGAGTCCTAAATCAGACCGTTTGTCATCTCGGCCCTGTCAAACGCCCGAACTGCCGAGATGGCCTCCGCCAGGCCGACCCGTTCCACGGGGACGCCTGGCGGAAAGGCGGGCAACAAGCGGGACGGCATCGCCCGGTCCAACATCACGAAGACCCCGCGATCCTCGGCCCGGCGCACCAGGCGTCCGAATGCCTGTTTCAGCTTTAACCGTACCAGCTCTTCATCGTAGGCCTTGCCGCTGTCTGCCAGCGCGCGGCGACGTTCCCGGTGCAAAATACTGGGTCGTGGCCAGGGCACCCGATCAAACACGATCAGCCGCAACGATCGGCCCGGCACATCCACCCCATCGCGCACCGCATCCGTGCCCAACAGGCAAGATGCCTCCTCGGCCCGGAAAATATCCACCAGGGTGCCGGTATCCATGGCGTCCACATGTTGCGCCAACAATGGTATTCCCGCCTGATCCAACGGCGCGGCGATTCGCTGATGCACGGCCCGCAATCGCCCGATGGCGGTAAAAATCCCCAAGCCCCCGCCCCCGGACGCCAGGAACAGATCCCGATAGGCGGCGGAGACCTGATCCGCCCTGTTGCGATCCACGTCCGTTACCACCAGGACCCGCGTGTTGGTCGCGTAATCGAACGGAGACTCCGCGCCAAACCGCGTCGCCGGGCGCCGCAGGTGGCGGGTGCCCGCGCGGGTTTCCGCACTCTGCCAATCTGCGTCTTCTTGACCAACGGAATCGCGCAATGTCGCCGAGGTAATGGCGACCCCATGGGCGGGCTGCAGAACCATTTCGATAAGCGGAATGGTCGGGTCCACCCAATGCCGGTACAGCCCCACATCCGCATCCTGGCCACCGCGCCGCTCCACCGCCATCCAATCCACGAACCCCGGGGGGGTATCCTCGCGCAAGGCTTTCAGCATGGAGATCCAGGCCTGAGCGGGCATCACCCCCCGCCGTTCCACCCCCCGCGCCAGGGCATCGATGCGCAAACGGTCGGGGGTTTCCAAACTGGCCGCTTCGTCGTCCAACAGGGCCGCCAGATGTTTGCGTAGGAGCATCAAGGGCGCCAACAGGTCTTCCAAGGTAGCTTGCAAATCCGCCGCCGCATCCTCCAACCCGGGCACCGTGGGCCGGGTGGCGGTTTCCAAGCTGTAAAGCGTGTCCTGCTTGTCGGCGCGGGCAAAAACCTGTTGCCGCACCAGGCTAAGAAACCGTTCCGCCGTGCCCCGGGGCATGCCCCCGGCGATCCGTTGATGCCAGCCCGGCCCCGGCAGGGAAAGCGCCTCCTCCAGCACCCGGGACAAGCTTTCAA
Source organism: Magnetospiraceae bacterium (assembly GCA_049605255.1). Lineage (GTDB taxonomy): Bacteria > Pseudomonadota > Alphaproteobacteria > Rhodospirillales > JBMYUJ01 > JBMYUJ01. The sequence continues at coordinate 42,869 of JBMYUJ010000014.1, read as the reverse complement.
ACGCCAGATCGGGCAGCGGCAGTTCGGCCAGCCGGTCCTTGAGCCCCCGTGAACGGGACCGGGCGCCTTCCTCCGCGCCGCGCAGCCAGCGCCGCAGGTCTGCGCTTTCCTGACCCGAAAGCGCGGCGGAAAACGCGGAATCCGCCGCATCGAACAAATGATGCCCTTCGTCAAAAATAATGCGGGTGGGCGGGCTATGATCGTCCACCCCACCGAGCGCGGCCTGCACCAGCACCAAGGCATGATTGGCGACGATCACATGGGCGCGCCGCGCCCGCCGGATGGCGCGTTCGACAAAGCATTTGCCATAATGGGGGCAGGCGGAAAACACGCATTCGCCCCGGGTATCGGTAAGATCCAGGGTCAATGCCCGGCCCACCAGATGCCCCAACCAACCGGGGAAATCGCCACCCACCATATCCCCATCCCGGGTCGCCCCGGCCCAACGCGCCATCAGGCCCAGCGCCACCGCGTCCCCGGGGCGCAAGCCCAACCGCCCGACCGCTTCTTCCATATTTAACAAGCATAGGTAATTTTCCCGCCCCTTGCGCACCACCACCCGGCGGCGCTTTTCCACCGGATCGGGATACAGGCGGTCCAGTTCCCCATCCACCTGCCGTTGCAGGTTGCGGGTATAGGTGCTGATCCAAACGGCGCCGTGATTGCGCTCTACCCACAGGGTGGCGGGGGCGATGTAACCCAGGGTTTTACCGACCCCGGTACCCGCCTCCGCCAGCACCACCGGCGGCTCTCCTTCCTGGTCCCGGGGATCGAAGGCCCCCGCCAGGGCAGCGGCATAGTCGAACTGTTGCGGGCGATGCTCGGCCCCTGGCCCCAGGATGGCGGTGAGCCGGTCGCGCACCGCCTTGGGATCAACGGGCACCTGATCGGCGGGCGGCGGCGGCGCGAAATCCTGCCAATCGGGGAGCCGTCGCCATACCCGCAATCCTTCCGCCAGATTGCCGGAATGGGGGATTTCCCCCGCGCTGCCCAGCGCCTTGAGGACGATCCCGCCCCAGGGCCAGTTGGCCCGGGTCATGGCCCAGGCGATGGGCAGGGCCGCCCGGTCTTCCCGCGCCTGCTTGCCAAGCTCCGCGAGCAACGTTTCCGCCACCTGGAACAAGGCCGCCGCCTGCGCCGCCAGACTTTCCGGCACCGGCAAGCCCAAGGCAGTGGCAAGCCCTCCTGGTGTGGGCACACAAAAAGCCGCCGGGCGCACGAAGGCGAACAGTTCTAAAAGGTCGAGCACCGGAAAGGGCGCCAGATTCATGCGCCGCGCCAAATGCCGCCCATGGCAGGCCAGCACCGGCCCGCCTTGCCGCAACCGCATTGCCGCCTGCTGCAAAGACAGCCGGTCTCCCGTGCCGTCTTGCGGCGTCAGAACGGCTTGAGAGTTCCCCGCCACACAGGCTAGCAAACCGGAAGGTAAAAGCGGTTGAGGGGGCAAACTGCGTGGCCCCTATACCAGGTTATAACGCCCGGGGGAGATGATATGGTTGGGGTCGAGCACTTGTTTCAGGTCTCGCACCAACTGCCAATGGACGCTGTCCGGGTCCACCACGGCGCCCATATTGCCAATATCCATGCGATAGGGGAAACAACCGGTTTCGATATACATGGCATTCAGGGCTTTCATGCAGGTAATCGCCCGTTCCTGCGCCGCCGGGTCGGCCCGATCGAAATCGATGCTGACCACGCCCTCCAGGGTTTTGTCATGCATCATGTTGAGGGTGATGGCCACGTCGAACCCATGTTCTTCGCAAATCTTGCGCGAACGGGCCATGGACTCATCCACCGCCTGCTTTTCCATGGGCACGATGGGGGTGGCGAAGATGATCCCGCCCGGCCCCTTATCCGGATTGGCCGCATCGTCCGACGCGGTGGAGACGGTCCAATAGGTGCTGTGCAGGGCGGCGTTGCTGGGCAATCCCCGGGTGAGATTCATCAGCGGTTCCACCGCCATGAAGAAGGCGCGGGTTTTTGGCATCGGCGCCTTGGCCAGCACCTGTTTCGCCAGGGCCAGCAGGCCGGGGGTAAGGAACTTCATGCCGCCAAAGCCAGACAGCGCTTTTTTGATCTCGGATTTACAATGGCGCACATGGCCGGGCGTGCCCATAACCACGCCGATGGCGCTCCAATCACCACCCAACTGCGAATCCACCACCGCATTGGCATGGTCGCGGCTGATCTCCTGGCCGATTCCCTTATAGTAATTATAGACCAGGGGCGGCAGGGTGATTTCACTGCGCCGCCGGTTGCCCACATGCACCACGCTTTCCACCACGCCGCGCTGGTTGAGCACCCGCAGGGAATCAAACAGCTCGCCCAGGCGCCGCTCCTCTTTCAGGCTCAGCAGGAATACCGCCTGCGCTTCGGGCACCGGTTTCAGTTTGACGGTGGCGCCGACGACGATCCCCAGATTGGATTGCACGAACAAGCCTTCCAGGCTGGGCCCGATACCGAACCGGGAAAGCCTGGCAATGGTGGATTCCCCCATATGGGCAAAGCCGGTTTGGATAAAATCGCCGCGCCCGGTGATCACCTGCAAGCTGACCACCTGTTCGATTCGCAAGGTGTTATAGGCAACCCCGCGCTCCAGCGTGTTGCCGACCACGCTGGTCCCCGCGCCGGAGCCGGTGACGTCCAGGAAAAATTTCGCGTTTCGATCCAGCAGATATTGGGAAAGCTGGCCTTGGCTGACCCCCGGCTGCACGGTGACCACGCCGAAGGTATCGTCATAGTTTGAAATTTCCGCCATGCCGCTAAGATCCAGCAAGGCGCAGCCATCGCGCACCGGCAGTTTGGACCCCAAACCCCAGTTCTTGCCCTGACTGAAGGGATAGAGCGGCACCTTATGGGCATTGGCGGCGGCAACCACGGCCTGGACATCCTCGATGGAGCCCGGACGGATGGCGCAAGGCACCTCTCTTTTGAAATTGGTGGTGTTTTGCAGGTAGGGCGCCAGATCCTCCGGCGTTTCCGAAATCCGATCCGCGCCCAGGGCCGCTTTCACTGCATCGATAAACCCGCTCATCTCGTCCCTTCCCGCTTCCTTGGTTGTCGAGGGTGGTCCCTGCGTTTCGGTTATACCCCGGATTAGCGCCGCGCGCGATCACACAAACACATGCTCGGGCCATAGATCCAACAGCTCGATCGGTGTCGGAATATTTGACGCACAAAGGGCGGCGATGATTTCCGGGGCTATACTCAGATTGCCAACTGACAGCTTTTCGTCTTTTTTTTCCGGTGGCATCCAGGTAACGGCACCCGTTTGCGGCCCCGGCACTCGGAAGGTGGCCAAGTCGGTGGAGAGCCCAGTACCGAGAGCCTTGACGACGGCTTCTTTCTTGGTCCAAACGCTGAAAAATCGGTTTTCACGCTCTGCACCATCCGCTGCGGCAATCCATTCCGCTTCCTTCGCGTTAAAATAGCGCTTCGCGAGGTCAAGAGAATCCGGGTAGGAACGCAAAGTTTCCGCATCAAATCCCAATTCCAAGCCATTTCCGACGGCTAATCCAACAAAGTTTTTTGAACGGGTTACGGAAAAATCGATGCCCGAGGCACCCCCAATCACAACTTTTGGTTTGTGCCGATCTTCTCGTATTATGCGAATCGTCTCTTTGGAAACGTCTAAAAGGCGCGCTAAAATCAAGCCTGGCAGAGCCCGCCCCACCCGCATCGCGGCCCGCGTTTCAGGGTCGATTACTCGGGCAATATCCCCCCGATCCTGAGGGCTCAGCCACCCGTCTAAATAGGATCCATACCCTAAAAACCTGTTTGCCCCTGTGTGTACTACCAGGATACCATATGTGTTGGCTCGAAATTTGCTTACACCTATTTTCGAGATGGGTTTGACGGTGATCACAGCGGGTCCACCTTTCGGCAGGGTAGGATGTTAACGCACCGGAAGCTCGTTTCAGGGTGGCATAGGAAAAGCGGAATACACGAGAAGATCCAGGTAACGTTTAATATTTTTCAACGATATAACCGTAGAAATGCAAGTAGAAGCTGGAAAATTAAGCAAAAATAACCGACCAGAGGGCAGCAATGCTTGACCCGAGGGGTAATTACGCGCTGACTTTGCAGCGCCACGTGCAGCGGCATCCCGACGGGGATGCGGTGATTTTTCTCGGTGACGGGGAAAACATCACCGAAAAGCTGAGCTATGGCGCGTTGCATGCGCGCGCCTCTCAAATTGCCCATCGATTGGCAGCCCGAACCTCTTCCGAAGACCGCGTTTTACTTCAGCTTCCGCCCGGCAGCGCCTTTGTTGTCGGATTTCTTGCCTGTTTCTACGCGGGCGTGGTGGCGGTTCCCGCCCCACAAATGACCTCCGAGCGCAGTCGACGGCGGGGTGCGGCGATCATCGCGAATTGCGAGCCGACGGCCGTTCTTACTGACACGGCCTTCATGGCCGCCCACCACGCGGATATCGGGCGCGCCGGATTGTTGACCGAAGCCCATTGGCTGGCGGTGGATGGACTACCGCTTCAAAATGGCGATCTGGAGCCGCCGCGGTCTATCACCCTCGATTCCCTCGCCTTTCTCCAATACACCTCGGGCTCCACCGCCGATCCCAAAGGCGTGCGCGTGACCCATGGTAATCTGTTGGCCAATATGGAGATGATCGCCGCGGCCTACGGCCATACGGGGTCGACCCCCATGGTGTCTTGGCTGCCCATGTATCACGATATGGGCTTGATCGGCGGGTTGTTGCAGCCGCTGTTCTGCGGCACCTTTACCGTGCTGATCCCGCCCCTGCGGTTCATCCAGAAACCAATTCGCTGGCTGCGGGCGATTTCCCGTTTTACGCCGCATACCAGCGGCGCCCCCAATTTCGGCTATGATCTTTGTGTCGACCGGACCACGCCGGAAGATCGGATTGGCCTCGACCTCAGCTCCTGGAAGGCCGCCTTTAATGGCGCCGAACCGGTGCAGGCCCGAACTCTGGAACGCTTCACCAACACCTTCGCCAGCTTCGGTTTCCGGGCGGAAAGCCACTATCCCAATTATGGCCTTGCGGAAGCCACGCTCATCGTCTCGGGTGGGTCAAAGAAAGAATTGCCCGTTGTCCGCCGTTTTGACGGCGAAGCCCTGGAAACGGGGCACGCCGTGCCCAGCACCGCCGATACGCCCACGGGGCGGGCGTTGGTGAGCAGCGGTCGGACCATCCTGGATCAAACCATTCAGATCGTCGATACCGAGCGCAAAACCGCGCTGCCCGAGGGGCGGGTGGGCGAGATTTGGGTGCATGGACCCAATGTGGCTGATGGGTATTGGCGTGAATCCGGCGCCGACAACGAAAATTTCAATGCCCGGCTAGCAGATGCCCCCGAGGGGGCCCCGTACCTGCGGACCGGGGATCTTGGCTTTTTGCTGGAAGGCGAACTCTTCGTAACTGGCCGGGGCAAGGACCTGATCATCCATCGCGGCCGTAACGTGTATCCGCAGGATATCGAACTGGCCGCCGCCTGCCATCCGGCCCTGCCCCGCGGAGCCTCTGCGGCATTTGCCTTGAACGATAGCGATGCCAGCGGCATCGTGCTGGTCCACCAATTGGACCCGCGCCAGATGGAGGGGGACCCGGAATCCCTGGCCGGCGCCATCCGCGATGCGGTGTGGCAGGCTGAGGAAATTCCGCTCGATACCGTTATTCTGGTCAAGCCTGCTGGCATTCAAAAAACCTCCAGCGGCAAGGTCATGCGCCGGGCCATCCGGGCCGCTTTCCTGGCGGATACATTACCGGTCATTCATCAATCCGATGTGCGTGGCAACGCCGCGCCCCTCTCGGCAGAGTCCCGCAAAGCGCCCTCCACACTCCTAAACAATTTGCGGGAGTTCCTGGCCGTAAACCTGAATTTGCCGGTGGATACCCTGTTGCCCTCCACGGCCTTGCACAAGATTGGCCTGGATTCCCTGGATGCCACCTTGCTGGCCCATCGGGTGGAAACCGCCTTCGGTGTGCCCCTGCCCGCCTCCTATTTCCTGCGCGGGTCGACCATCGATGAAGTGGCCCGTGCCCTCGCCGCAGAAGGCGCGCATGGCCCCTTGCCGCTGCCCCCCAAGGCCTCCATGGGCTTGGGCGACACCGCTGCTGAGAAATCGGCCATTCCCCTGACCCGGGGCCAAGAAGCGCTGTATTTCATCCATAAAATGGCGCCGGAAACCGCTGCGTATAACGTCAACGTGGCCATGCATCTGCATGCATCGGTGACAGAAGAGACCGTGGCGCGCGTCGTCGAGAATCTCTGTCGCCGCCATCCCATGCTGCGGGCAACCGTTTGCGACCATCCACGCCGCCCCTACTTCAAAATCGCCAAAGCACCCGGCCCCCGTCCGCGCCGGGTCGATCTTTCTGATTCCAATCCGGTGGAAGCGGTCCGCAAGCAGGGCCGCATGCCCTTCGATGTGGAGAACGAACGCCTGTTCCGGGCGACCCTGTTCCGTCATCCGGAAGGGAAAATTCTCCTGCTATCGTGCCATCACCTCATCTGCGATGGCTGGTCTATGGATATTCTGCTGCAAGAGCTGGATGCGCTGCTGGCGGCGGAAACAGAGGGCCATGGTGTTACTCTACCGCCGGTGGGGGATCCAAGCCGCATTCTAGACCTGGAAGAATCCGCCCTCGCCGGGTCTGGCGGGTTTGAGTCCCTGCTGTTCTGGCGCAAGCGCTTGGCGGGTGCGCCAACGCAGTTGACCCTGCCCTTCCCCTCCGCGCAGCAACGCAGTGCCGCTTTCCAAGGGGATTCCCACGAATTCGGCGTTTCAGATGGCCTGTTCAAGGCACTGCGGCGCTTCGCCCAGGAAACCGGGACCACACCCTTCACCGTATTGCATGCGGCCTTCCAAACCCTGGTGCATCGCTATACGGGGCTGGAAACCTTTCTGATCGGCACGGTCGCCAGCGTCCACCGGGATGTGGAGCTGCAAAATAATGTCGGATATTTTGTCAATCCCATCGTGCTGCGCGCGGATATCCAAAGTGGCCACACCCCGCGCCGGTTGGTGGATGCCGTCCAAGAGATGGTCGGCGAGTCCTTGGACCATCGCAGCCTGCCATTTAACCTGCTGGTCGAACTGGTCAATCCGGAGCGGCGGGCGGAGCGGTCTCCGTTCATTCAGGTCGCCTTCGGCCTCACCAAGCTGGATTTCCGCCGGGATAAAGCGAAACGGGCGGCAGACGGCACGCCCTATATGGAACCGGCGCTGAACCCGCAGCAGGAAGGCGCCTATGACGTTAACCTGCAGCTTTTCGAGATTGATGGCGCCCTGCAAGGGCATCTGAACTTCAACACCGCCATCTATAATCGGGAAGACATGGCCCGCATGGCCAATCATTACCTGACCTTGCTGGACTCCTTTGTAAAATCTCCCGACATGCGGATCGCCGATCTGCAATTGGTGACGAAAACCGAACAGGCCTTGCAAGACTCCTTGGGACGTGGCCCGGCAACCCCCATGCCCGCCGGGCAAACCCTGGCCAGCGTGCCGGAGATGGTCACCGCGCAAGCCCGCAAGACCCCCACCGATATCGCGGTCCGGGTTGGCGCCGAAACCCGCACCTACGCCGCTTTGGAACAGGCGATGAATGCCCTCGCCCGGCAACTGGTCGCGGCGGGCATCGGCCCCGGAGACCGGGTGGGTGTCTACGGCGAGGGCAACATTGCCCTGCCGGAAACCTGCCTGGGCATCATGCGCGCCCGGGCCGCCTATGTACCCCTGGACCCGTCATTGCCCACCGCCCGTCTCGCCTACATGGCGCAAGATTGCGGCTTGAAGGCCGTGGTGGCCCTAACCGGCCTGCCTGCGCGGGTACGATCGGCCTTGAATACGCTGGTCTTACAACCGTCTCGCTGGGACCCGGATATCGAGGCAGACCTGCCCATAGGCCAGTTCGACGATGGCGCCTATGTGATCTACACGTCGGGATCAACCGGAAAACCCAAGGGGGTTGCGGTGCCGCAAGGGTCCCTTGCCCGGCGCCTGCTGTGGAAATGCAGCACCCTGGGCCTGATCACGGGCAGCCGGGTTCTGCAATCCATCGCGCCTTCCTTCGACCCCTCGGTATGGGAGCTGTTCGCCCCATTGATCGCCGGGGGCACGGTGGTACCGGTAGATGATCAATTGCGCCGCAATCCGGCCCGGTTCATCCAAACCTTGCAGCAGGACGATATCACCCATTTTTCCTGCGTGCCGTCGCTCCTGTCCTATCTAGTGGAAACGGACGGGTTCGATGCCTGCCGGTCGCTGCGCCATGTGATCACGGGGGGGGAACCCCTGAGCCGTTCCCTGGCCCGCCGGTTTGCCGATAAATCCGCCGCCACCCTGCATCACTTCTATGGGCCCACGGAAGCCACCGTGTTCTGCACCCATTATCTTTATCCCGGCAGCGGCAGCGGCAGCAGCGGCGATTGCCTGCCCATCGGCCGCCCGGTCAGCGATACCCTGATCCGCGTGATCGATCGGGAGGGACAACCGGCTCCCCGGGGATTGCCGGGGGAACTCTATGTCGGCGGTGATGCCCTGGCGGACGGCTATATCAACGATCCGGCGACAAGCGCGGAACGGTTTGTCGCGGACCCGCTGGACCTATTGCCCGGAACCCGATTCTACCGCACTGGCGACCTGGTGCGCCTGACCAATGATGGGATGCTGCAATTCATCGGGCGGCAAGATGCGCAGATCAAGATTCGCGGGTTGCGTATCGAACCGGGCGAGATTGAAAATGCCCTGGAACGGTTCCCCGGGATTGCCAAGGCCGCGGTGGTGAAGCATCGGTTGGAAAGCGGCCAGGCCGTGCTCTTGGCGCATATTGCCGATACGGGCGAAGCACCAAATGACGACGCCCTGCGGCGCGATCTGGCCGGATCATTACCCGCCCATATGGTGCCCGCGTTGTATCATCGGTCGTCCTCCTTGCCCACATTGCCATCGGGCAAGATTGATCGGGAGGCATTGCCGGTGCCGGAACGCTCGCGCCTGCCCGCCGGGGCCGACCAGACCCCCCCGCGCACCGAGACCGAAGGCGAATTAGCCCAGATCTGGCAAGACTTGTTGGGCCTGGAAACCGTCGGCATCCGCAGCAATTTCTTCGATCTTGGGGGCCATTCATTGATGGCACTCAGCCTGTTGAAACGCATCGAAAGCCGGTTTGGCGTCAAACTGTCGGCGCTGACCATCTTCGAAAATCCGGTGCTTGCCTCCATGGCCCTGGTGATCGAAACCCGTGGCCATACGGGCAGCCTGAATGTGGAAACCGGCGAACGCTTTTTCTGTGTGGCCCCCGGCAGCGGCGATGCGGTCCGCTTCGCCCGGTTGGCCAACGCCTTGGCACCGACGATTGATCTGATTCCGCTGGTGCCACCCAGCCTGCAAGAAGCCCGGCAGTTGCCCACCTTGCGCTCTCTTGCTGATCAATATGCGCAGCAAATTATCGCGGCGCAGCCCGCAGGCCCCTATGTGATCGGCGGCTTTTCCGTGGGCGGCGTGCTTGCCCTGGAAACGGCGGCAACCTTGAAACGCATGGGCCGCGAGGTACGAACCGTTGTGCTGTTGGATACGGTGTATCCCGTGGTCTCCTCGGCCAGTGGCGCCTTGTTCTTCGGGCTCAAGAAAGCCACCCACCTGTTCCGGCGCGCGGCCTCGCTCATGGGTCCTTGGTTTACCCATGTGATGGAGGACGAAGGCCTGGAAACCCATATGGCCATCACAGCGGGTAAGGACCCGCAGGCCTATACCGGCGATGTGGCCCTGGTGATGTCGAAAACCAACAGTTGGTTCGCCGGCACCCTGTTTCACAAATGGCAATCCGTCCTCTCCCGTTTACGCATTGTCGCCCCGGTCCCAGGCTGGCACGGCACCATGTTTGGCGATCGCGGCATCGACGCCTTGGCCAGACGCATTCAAGACGAAGTCACCCCCGAAGATTAATCCCTAATCCGCCGTTGTCCTTGTCGGTCAGGTTCGGCATCATGGCGCCCGGATTCCCTGAACGGCGAGGAACGAGGATGGCCCTGTATTTGGTGACCGGCGGCTGCGGGTTTATCGGCTCCCATTTGGCGGACGCGCTGCTGGCACGGGGGGACCGGGTCCGCATTCTGGATGACCTTTCCTCGGGCAAGCGCGCCAATGCGCCGCAGGGCGCGGACCTCATCATCGGCGATATCGCGGATACCGAGACCATGTGCGCGGCCATGCACGGGGTGGACGGCTGTTTTCACCTGGCGGCCGTCGCCTCGGTGCAAAAAAGCCTGCACGATTGGGTCGGCACTCACCGCACCAATATGTATGGCACTGTCTCGGTGTTTGATGCAGCCCGTCAGGCGGGGCCGGTGCCGGTGGTCTATGCCTCCTCGGCGGCGATTTACGGCGACAACCAATCCCTGCCGCTGGCGGAATCGGAACCGCCCGCGCCGCTGTCTTCCTACGGTGCCGACAAATACGGCAATGAGGTGCAAGGAAATATCGCCTGGTCGGTGCATGGTGTGCCCACCACGGGCCTGCGGTTTTTCAATGTATATGGCCCGCGCCAAGATCCCAGCTCCCCATATTCCGGGGTGATTTCCATTTTCATGAACCGCATCCCCAACGGACAGCCGATTTTTGTTTATGGAGATGGGGAACAAACTCGGGATTTCATCTATGTGGGCGATGTGGCCCGGCATTTGATGGCGGCCATGGAGACGGGCAGTACGGGCGCCCGTGTTTTTAATCTCTGCACCGGTCGCGCCACCAGCATCAACCGGTTGGCCGAGATCATCGCTGAGTTGTCGGACAGGCCGTTGCAGGTAGACCAAAAACCGGCGCGCGACGGCGATATCCGCCATTCCCTCGGCCAGGGAGACCGCGCCCGGCGAGCCTTTGGCATGGTGCCGGAAACACGTCTGGTGGATGGCTTAAGGCTGACTCTGGATGCGGAAACCGGGATAAACGCGTGACGCTCTAGAGCAGGTTCGACGATATCTGAATCGCCGGACCTGCTCTAAAGTATTGTATTCACGCATTTTCGAACCGCGAAACCGCACACGTTTTCGCTGAAAATGCTCTAAGTCAATTGCCGTTTCCAGGGGAGCGGCAGGACAGGGACACCTTCCTCTTCCAGGGCTTCCGCCTCTTCCGGTGTGGTTTCCCCATAAATGCCGCGAGCAGGTTCGTCGCCAGCATGAATACGGCGGGCTGTATCCGCGAAATCCTCGCCCACATTGTCGAAAGTTTTTTCCACATGGGCGCGGAAGGCCGCCGCCATGGCGTAAAGCTTGTTCACATCCGGCGGTTCGGTGGCTGGCGGGGGTGTCGCAACCGCAGGCGCCGGTACGGCGGTATCCGCCGGGGTGGGGTTCTCCACGGGGGCGGGCGCGGTGGCGCGATTGGTGATCACATTGGGCGCCATGGGCGCTTTGTGGACCTCTGTACCCCCGCAGAGCGGGCATTCGATAATGCCCATTTCGGCTTGCTGATCGAAATCCGCGCCGCTTTTGAACCAACCGTCAAACCGATGGTCTGCGCTGCATTTCAGTTGGAATCGTATCATGATCGCCGTGCCGCTATATTAGGGTATCCCGCCCGGGACCCTACCAGTATGAACCATCGGTGCCGTACATGCCAGAAACCCACCGTTCCAAACACTTAAGGATCACCGCGCTGTCACCTTGGGTGACTCGTTTCGCCGGTTTGGTGGCCGCCGGGCAACCGGTTCTAGATCTCGCCTGCGGCAATGGTCGACATGGGCGGCACTTTCTGCAAAAAGGCCATCCGGTGCTGTTCCTGGACCGGGACACGGGCGCCGTGCAAGACCTGACCGAGGGCGGCGCGGCGACGGTGCTGACCGCCGATTTGGAAGATGGCAGCCCCTGGCCCCTCGCAGGGCAGTATTTCGCCGGTATCGTGGTCACCAACTATCTCTTTCGTCCCGTGTTTCCGAAGTTGCTCGACGCCCTCGCCCCGGGCGGCGTGTTGATATACGAAACCTTCGCGCGGGGAAACGAGATTTTTGGCCGCCCCCGCAACCCGGATCATCTGTTGGCTGAAAACGAGCTTTTAGATTTGACGAACGACCAGCTTCACATCGTCGCCTTCGAGCAGGGAATGACGGACAAAACGCCGATTCCCGGCGTCATACAGCGCCTTTGCGGCGTCAAGAAAACCGAAACATCTTTGCAAAGCGGCGCGGGGACGCGGCACCCGCTATCTCCCGCCTAAACACCAACCAGGCGATTACTTCTTTTTCCACTTCCCGTTAGGAAGGCGGACATATTCACCCTTGGGGGCGCGGTTGACCAGTTTTTCGCCCATAATCGCCTCGAAAGCGGTCACGCCGATGCCCCGGCTGGCGGCGATTTCCCGGTATTTCTCCCGCCGCTTCATATTGATGTCCTGAACAAGGGAACGCACATTGCCCGGCGTCCCGCCGGAAACGACGCCCAGATAGCCATCGGATTGTTCGCCAACCTGGCCAGCCTTTTTCGCGGAATCCAAGGCATCCGCAAAAGCCGGACCGCCAACCCCAATGGACAGCATGGCGAGGGCGACAAAGGCGATACGAAAGAATTGCTTCATGTTCATCTGACTCTCAGCCTACCGTTAGAACAAGTCCGGGTTGTTTTCCAAAAGATCCTCGGCGTCCTTGTCCAGCTTCACACGGACTTCCTGTTCGATCTTCACATTCACATTGATGGTGATGGGCTTGTCGGGCGCTTCCACCTTCACCGTCGGGGAACAGGCCACGGCCATCAAGGCCAGGGGCACCACAAGAACCCAGGGAGTGGGGAATTTCATGCAATGGTCCTCCACCATTCGATCTTCCTTTATGCGAGGGCCGGATCATTTTAGACGGCTGCGCGTCGCGCGATCCCCCCCCCCTAAAACGTGAATCCGCCCCGACCCAAAAGATAGAGGGCGATTCACGGATGAGCTTAACGCAACAAACAGCGTTAACCTCTTTCGATCGCACTCTAGCCGCTCGCCCATCGGGCGGCAAGGGCCACCATCACAGTTAGAATATGCGTGAAATATGAACGTTTTGGGGTAATAATCCGCGCGCTGCTCAAAATAAAGGGCCTTTGAACCCAGGGGCTTTCCTTGCTATTGAAGAGCGCATTCGGGGTTCTGGAGACGTACCCGTGAGCGATTTTACAGAAGGTGTCAGTTATTTTCGGCGCGGCCTGTTGGCCGAGGCGGAATCGTCCTTTCGTCTGTGCCTGCGGGAGAATCCCGATCATTTTCGGGCCCGGCTGCGCCTGGGCGATCTGCTGTTACGCCTGCATCGCAACGCGGAAGCGCAGAAAATCCTGATCGAAGCCACCCTGATCGCCCCAGACCATGCCAAGGCCTTTTTCGACCTGGGGCGGGCGGAGGTAAGATTACGCCACCAAGATGCGGCAGCGGCGGCACTCAGCCGGGTAATCGAACTGCGCCCCCATTGGCACCAGCCTTATTACCATCTGGGTCGATTGCGCCAGACCCAGGAGGATTTGACCGGGGCCGCCGAGATGTATGCCCAAGGCCTCGCCATCAAACCCGAGGACATCCCGTTGCTGCTGGCACAAACGGAAGTTCTGGGGGCGCTTGGCGATTATGATGGGGCGGTCGCGGCGGCGGAGGCGGCCTTGGCAGCAGACCCCCGCAACGCCCGCGCCGCCCTGTTCCGCCGCCGATTTGCCCTGCTGCGGGATTTCGACCCAGATCGGGTGCCCGACAGTTATCCCAAAAAATATCATGTGCCCGACCGCGTGTTTCACAACGTGGCGCGCATCGATTGGCGCGCGGCCCTGGAAAGCCATACCCGTGTGGTGCGGGCCCTGATGCTGCGGGAAACCCGGACCCGTTTTGGTCGCCATCGCATGGGGATGCTCTGGGCGGTGATCGAGCCCGGCCTGTTCATCGCCGTGATCTACCTGATCTTCACCGTGTTCGGGCGGCAACCGCCCAACGGCATGACCTTGCTGGAAATGCTGTTGACGGGCATCGTGCCCTGGCTGTTGTTCGTCAATACGCGGGCCGCCGTCGCCAAAGCGGCGACCATGAACCGGGCCTTGCTGATGTTTCCCAATGTCAGCCCGTTCGATTTGGTCATCGCCCGGGCATTGCTGGAGTTGAGCATTTCGCTCTCTGTGTTCGCGGTCATGATCGGCGGCCTGTACCTGGCGGGAATCGGCGACGGCCCCCATCAAATCCCGGAGATTTTCAGTGCCTTGATGCTGCTGTGGCTGATCGGTGTGGGGCTCGGCATGGCGAGCGGCACCATCGCCCTGTATTTCCCCAGTTTCGAGAATTTCTTCGCGGCCCTGACCCGGCTTTTGTTCCTGACCTCCGGCATTTTTTTCGTGGTCAAGGAACTGCCCCAGGACGTGCGCGAGGTGGCCCTGTTGAACCCCCTGCTTTACGCCATCGAAATCCTGCGGGATGGCTATTTTAAGGGATATTCCCTGGACGGCATCACCCCCACCTATTGCATCGTGTTTGCGGGTGGCATGGTATTTTTGGGATTGCTGCTGGACCGGGCCTATTTGCGGGCACGGCTGTTTTCCCAATGATTCATTTACTGAATGTATCGAAAAGCTATCGCACCCGCAACGAATGGCGGCAGGTGCTGAAGCCCACCACGCTGTCCTTGCCAACGCAACGCCGCATCGGCGTGTTGGGGCGCAATGGAGCAGGAAAATCCACTTTCCTCAGGGTCATTGCCGGGGCAGAACCACCCGATCACGGACAGGTGGTCCGCGAAACCCAGCTGTCCTGGCCCATCGGGTTTGGTGGCGCCTTCCACGGCGATCTGACGGGACGGGAAAATTTGCGGTTTATCTCCCGCATCTACGATGTGGACGAAGCACATATTCTCGCCTTCGTGGAAGACTTCGCCGAGCTGGGCGACTATCTGGAAATGCCCGTACGCACCTATTCCAGCGGCATGCGGGCGCGCCTCGCCTTCGGCGCCAGCCTATCCATCGATTTTGAATGCTATCTGATCGACGAGGTGATGTCGGTGGGGGATAAATGGTTTCGCGATAAGGCATCGCGCGAACTCAAGGCCCGCATCGGGCGCGCGGGGCTTTTGCTGGTCTCGCATAACATCAATACCATCCGCGATTATTGCGACATGGCCATCGTGTTGCGGGGAGGGCGGGTTTTGCCTTTCGAGAATGTGGATGACGCGATCCATTTTTACAGCGCGGAAGAACGCTGAACCTGCGCCCTAAGGTTTTCCAACCAAGGAAGCGATCGTCTGCGCGAGCCTTTGGAAAACGCCTTCCCCAAGCCGCGATCCCAAGCGTTCTGCGGACTCGGCCCGAAACCGATCGGCGAATTCCCTGTTCACAGGCCCGGTCTGGCGTTGCAGACGGATTTGGGTTGGGTCCGGATCGCCCACGGAAAGCCGCGCGTAATGCAATATTTCTCGCACGGTCGGCAGGTAATCCTCCGCAAAATCTTCATAAGTGACCGGCAGGTAGGGCAGCCCCAAGGCGGCGCAGAACTCCCGAAACAGGGCGTTTTGATGCAAAGCGCCGTACAGATAATCCTGGATAGCCGCATAATCGTACCGGGGCTCTACCTGATTACCCGCTTGTGCCGAGGTCCATTTTTGGGTTTGCGCGGCGATGGCGTTGGAGATTCCTTGCGCCAACACATCCCGTCGCTCCACATGGACCAGACGCAGTTGGCGCAACACCCCTTCCGGCCCCAAATACCCGGCCCGTGCCAGGGTCAAGAGCTGCTGGATGCTGGACTTGATCAGCAACGTTTTACCCTGGGCTGCCTGATCTTGATCCAAGCGTGCCAGAAATCCGGCGACCGTGGCCACCCCATAGCGGCGGATGCCATCCGTGGTTCCCTGCCAATTGAGAATTTCACCGGCGTTGTGCACGGCCCCCGTGGCGGCAAGGCATTCCGCCATGAAGCTCGATCCGCAACGGTTCGTGAAGCTCAGGATCAAAACCGGACGGGCAATCACGGCATCGCAGGCGTAGGCGCCCGCGCCCGCGAGACTGCGAATCTTTAGTTCATGGTCATCGGGCGGGAATCGCTGCCAAATGTCTTTGACCATGGGCGCCCCGATCCTCAGAAATACAGGTCGTCGCGGTCTGGGGGCGGCACGGACAGGTCAGACCGGGGCAATAGCGGCGCATCGGCAGGCCCCGCCAGGCGGGCCGCATGCTCCGCCGCCAGATGGGCCAATAAATGACCCGCCGCGGTCGCCGCTTCGCTGATGTCTTCCAACCGCAGGGTGATCTGGTTGCCCAGCGGCGTATAAACCCCAGAATCGTCCAGCAGAACCGCCGCATCGTCGCCCAAAATATGCCGCCCCGACCACCGGCTCGGCGAATCCAGGCGCACCCGATGGCCCCGAGACCGCAAAGCCTGCGCCAGGGCCTCCGCCGCGGCTTCGTTCCGAGGATTTACCTTCAGGGCAATCCGGTGGGACGTTTCCAACAGCGCGACCATCTGATCGCGAATACCCACCCAACCGGAAGCCGCGCCAATGGAAAAATCCGCGAAATCGCCGCCGTTATCCGGACTGGCCACCAGCAGGGCCGGGTCCCGCGCTTGCAACGGCGGGAAGAACGGCGCGGTTGGGGTCAGCAATAAAAACGCGTCGCGAAATTTCAGCGGCAAGAAGCGGCCTTTTAAGGGCCATAACCGCCATCCTTCCGGGTTCTGTGGCGCCGCCCCGTCCATGCCTTTTGCAACTGCCGCAGTGGGACGCGCCCCCCAAAAGGCGCCGTCATCCCGCAGCCGTTCCGTCAGCGCGAAGCGCCGCAAGGCATAGCCGAAGCGTCGGTCCAAAACCTGCAGGTTCTTGAGATGACGCTGTTTCGATTTCTTGCGCCAGACCCGGCGGAGCTTTCGGGTGGACCCGGATTTATGCAACGCCTCGATATCGTTCAGGGAGACCACGGGCAGGTGCCGCACCAACGCATACTTCAAGCATAGGTCAATATCTTCATAGGCATAGGCATAGTCTTCATGGAACCCGCCGACGGCTAAAAAGGTCTCCTTCCGGCACATCAGAATCGAGCCTGTCACCGCCAGGAAGCTGCTGGGTTTATTCAAGATTTCCGAGTCTTCCGGCACCGGTGCCAAATGCCGGGGAATCAGCATGCGCCGTCCCCGATGCCACCGGAACCGGATGCCGAAATGGTGCAGCGCCCCCTTGCCGCCCGGGGCCGCGGGGTCTTCCTCAAACTGCTTCACACCGACCAGCCCATCCCCCAGCGACTCCAAAGCCGCGACCATCCGCCCGAGAATATCTTTGGTGAAAATCACATCGTTATTCAAGAAGCAGAGCAGCGGCCCCGCCGCGCCCTCGGCCGCTCGGTTATTGGAATAGGAAAAGGTATAGTTGTCGGCGCAGGGAACGATTTGAATCGGCAGCCGGTCTGACCAGGCCTTGGCGCGGGCGAGGCTATCATCTTCCGAGCCGTGATCGACCAGGACGATCTCATAATCGGGATAGGTATTTACCGCCGCCAGACTGGCGAACAGGGTATCCAGGGCCGCGGCGCCATCTTTGCTGAGGATTATCAGCGAGACCTTGGGCGTCGCACCGGGGACGCGCGGAAAATCGCGCAGTGACGAACGGAACGGGGTGACCAGCATTATTCCCGGAACGACTTCCACATGCTGGCAAGAATGGGCTCTGCCGCTAATTGCAAGGCCGTGCGTTCCCCGGCAACGATCATCACATCCACCGGCATTCCCGGGAACAACTCAATGCCCTCCAACCCCGCCAGCCGGTCCTTATCGATGCGGATGCGCGCTTCGAAATAGGGCTCACCTGTAATGTCATTTATCAACCGGTCGGCAGAGACATGAATCACCTTACCGGACAGGGTTTGCGTCTTGCGGCGGCTGAGCGCGGACAACCGTACTTCCGCAGGCAATCCCACATTCACCGAATCCTTGTCCTGCGGGCGCACCTGCGCCATCACCACCAGCTCGTCATGGGTCGGCACGATATCCATCACCGGTTGGCGCGGCGGCACCACCCCGCCCATGGTATGAAACTGCAAATTGACAACGATACCATCCAGCGGGGCGACAATGGTTGTGCGTTCCAACACATCCTTGGCCGCCAAAACCCGTTCTTCCAAATCGGCGATCTCCGCCTGAGATTCGCCGAGATTGCCAACCACCGCGTTCAGGAAGCGGTTCTTCAGATCGATTTTTTCCAACTTGGTCTGGCCAATATTCTGGCGGATGCGCGCGATATCCGAGAGATGCTGCCCCCGAAGACCTTCAATTTCCGCCATTTTCCGTTCCAGGGCCAGGAGTCGGGGTTTGCGCTCGATCCCTTTTTCAAACAGCTCACGAACGCCTTTCAGTTCTTCCTCGATCAGCTCCAATTGCCGTTCCTCGGAAGCCACCTGGGCTTCCAGACCGACGATTTGCTGATCCAGTTCCACCATCCGCTGGTCCAGAATGGCGATCTGGCTGTTGATGGCATTGCGGCGCGCGTCGAAAACGTTTTTCTGGCCCTCGATAATCTCCGCCAGCGCCGGTTTCTCCGCCTCTGCCTGCAGCTCCGCCGGAACGGTGAACGCATCGGCGCCATCCCGCTCGGCGATCAGCCGCGCCTTTTGCACCATCTGGTCCCACATTTGGCTTTGCAGTCGGTCCAGCGCGGCCCGGGGCTGCACATCATCCAGAATCATCAGTTCCTGACCAGCCGTGACTCGATCCCCTTCCGCCACCTTGATCTCGCGGATAATGCCGCCTTCCAGGTGCTGAATCTTTTTGCGGTTAGACAACACAACGATTTCCCCGGTGGCAACAGCCCCAGAGCTCAGCGGCGCGGTGGCCGCCCAATACCCAATCCCGCCAAAGGCGATGCCGACAACCAGAAGGCCAGCTAGCAGCGGGGCCTTCGCCGCTTTTATCGGCGAGGGAGCACCTTGATCCTGGGACATCGTTTACTCCTAACCTTGCGCCGATTGCACGGGGGACATCTCGGAGTCCGCCGGGTCCCCGGCGTCGCCATCCGATGGGGTGTCGGCACTGTTGGGTTTGATCTGCCGTGCCCGGCGCGCCTGCAAGGCCTGCCGGTTCGCCTGCTGAATCTGCCCCATCACCTGCTCGCGCGGGCCAATGGCCTGCACCTGCCCCGCCACCAAGAGCACCACCCGGTCCGCCACCTGCAATACCTCGGGCCGATGGGAAATAACGACCACGCTGGCGCCCCTTTTCTTCGCGGCGCGCAGGGCTTGGATCAAGGCCACATTGCCTTCCTGGTCCAGGCTGGCATTGGGTTCGTCCAAAATCAGCAATTTGGGATCGCGCAACAAGGCCCGCGCCAAGGCGATTCGCTGGCGCTGCCCCCCCGAGAGACTCTGCCCGCCGTCACCCACCGGGGTATCATAGCCCTTCGACAATTTCGCGATCATCTCATGGGCATTGGCGGCTTGGGCGGCGGCGATGATCTCTTCATCGGTCGCGTTGCCCAACCGGGCGATATTTTCTTTCACCGTGCCGCTGAACAATTCCACATCCTGGGGGACATAGCCGATATGCGACCCCAGATTCTCCCGATTCCAGGTGAACATGTCGATACCGTCCAGCCGGGCCTTGCCGCCGGTCGCTGGCCAGATCCCCAGCAGAATCCGCGCCAAGCAGGATTTCCCGGCGCCGGAGGGACCGACAATACCGACGACCTCCCCCGGGAACACGCCGAAGGTCACACCTTTTAGAATAGGCGCCCCCTGGCCCGGAAACCCGAAGGTCACCCCTTCGGCGGTCAACTTGCCTTCCGGCGCGGGATATTCAGTCTCCGTGCGCAGGTCGAGGGGCCGCTCGAGATTTTTGTTCAGGCGCATATAGGCGTTGCGGGCCCCAACAAATTGCTTCCAGGATTGGATCAACTGTTCCACCGGGGCCAGGGCCCGGGCCATGATGATGGACCCGGCGATCATGCCGCCCGAGGTCAACTCATGCCCTAAAACCAACGAGAGGCCAGAGGCCAAAATAGCGGCCTGGACCATGAAGCGGAACGACTTGGAGGCCGCGGCGATGGCCCCGCCCCGGTTGCTGGCGGTTTGCTGTATGGCGGTGACCTTGCGCTGGGTTTCCTCCCACCGACCGGCGACGACGGACATCATGCCCATGGCATCCACCGCCTCGGCATTGCGCACGGCCATTTCTGCCGCGCGGTTATTGGCCAAGCCTTCGCTGGCCGCCTCCGCGATGGGGCGACGGGTGAGAAATTCATTCAACAACGCGAGGCCGAATAAAATTACGGCGCCCGCCGTGGCGATCATCCCCTGCACCGGATGAATCGCGTAAACCACGAACAAAAAGAAGGGGACCCAGGGCGCGTCGAAAAAGGCGATAATGCCCGCGCCTGCCAGGAAATTTTTCAGGGAATTCACATCCCGCAGGCTTTGCGCATCGCCGCCTTTTTGGAATAACGCCGCCGAGCGGACCGAGGATTTAAAAGTCGGCACGCCCAGTTCCTTATCGAACCAATCGGCGAAGGCGACAAGAACACGAGAGCGGATCGCCTCCAAAACCCCATAGATCGTCAATGCAAACATGGCGATGAGCGCGAGCATCACCAGCGTATCCGTGCTGCGGCTCGGCAAGACCCGGTCAAAGGACTGCAACATAAACATGGGCACGGTCAGCGTCAGCACATTGACGAACAGGCTGATTACGCCGACAAGCAAAAACAAACTGCGGCTTCTGTTCAGAACCGTTTTAGCAGTCACCTTCATGTGAGATCCTAAGAATCATCCTACCCACCGGGAATCGCGCCTCCGGTGCTGTCGGCGCCTATCTTTAGAGCATAAGACAAAAAATGAACATAAAATAAATCTATCGTCACTTTTTGTTGATCACCGGTGGGTCACACCATTCGCTATACTTTGTGCCGTTCGCCTGACGTTGAGACGAGGACATATCCAAGACCGCCCATGACCAAACAGAAATTGACGAACAGGATTGCGGCCCGCAGCACACCGCCGGGCAAGGTCATGGGGTATGCGCTCGGGTTGGTCTTCCTGGGCTTCGCCCTTTCCGCCTGTGCCGCGGCAGGCGATGCGGCACCAAAAGGAACCGGTCCGACGGAACAGCAGCCGGAAATCTCCAGCCCGCCCCGCCTCGCCGTCGGCGAGTCCGCCGCCGCCTGGCGCCGTGCCGTGGGTCCGCCTGCGTCTGTCATGGCATTGCACAACGACTCTCCGGCCACCTTGGGCGCCGAAGCCTGGACCTATGACATTGCCGGGAACCGGTTGGAATTGGAGGCCCCCGGCGGGTCGCGCCGCAGGGTTGGAAGTGTGATATTGGTGCTCGATCCCTGGGGGATATTACTGCGGGCCGTGGAAAACCCCAATGCGGCGGGCCCCACGTCGCAACGTACCTTGCGCGGCCGGCCCAGTCTGGCCGCGATGGCCGTCACCCTTCGACCGGAGAATGGCCCTTTCGACCCCGGGAACCGTTAGCATGCCGCGGTATCGCTTCACCGCCGATTTTGGTGCTTCACAAGGTAAACTAAGTTATGGAACGGAACGGATCCGTCATGTACCGAGGGTTTCCGTGCCGAACCGCTGTGAATCTTTAGGAGTTCGCCCCCGATGACGACCTACGTTGGCAGCAGCCACGATGCCTACCCCTACAGCACTGTTGTTTACATCGAAGTAACGTTCAGTAATGGGGAGGAATTCATTGGCAGCGGCGTGATGATCGGCCCCAACGACGTGCTGACCGCCGCCCATGTGGTGTGGGACTACGATTTGGGTGCCGCGACGCAAATCACCGTGTATCCCGGACGCGACGGCACCGATTCCCCCTATGGGTCTTACGACTTCGGCTATGTGAACTATTTCGAGGCAGACCAAGACGGCGACGGCCTCTTTACCCAAGAAGAGTCGCAATACGACATCGCCGTCATTGGCCTGGAAACCCGTGTCGGCGATACCACCGGCTGGATGGGGCTGGACCCCAATGGCGGCTTTGGCACCTATGAAGTCACGGGCTATCCCTCCGTGTATGCGGATGCCACGGGCCCCCGCATGACCACCGATACCGGCCAGGTGGAGCCCAATGATTTCTGGTGGGTGCATGATAATCTCTCGCTCGAGGTGAACCCGGGTAACAGCGGGGGCCCCCTCTGGTATGACAGTGGCTCGGGCCCCTATGCCATCGGCGTGGTTTCCACGGGCAGTTGGGCCGTGGATATCGGCGGAACGTACTCCACCATTTTGGATTGGGTGGCGTTTAACGATTTCCTCTTGCCGGGCTCGGATACCATTGCGGGCACCGAAGATCCCGATACGGTCTCTGGCACCACGGGCAGTGATGTGATCTTGACCCTGGGGGGGAACGATTCTGTCTCTGCGGGCAATGGTGATGATTCCATCAAGGGGGGGTCTGGCAACGATACCCTGCGCGGTGAAGCGGGTGACGATACCATCCGCGGGGAAACCGGCGACGACGCCCTGTTTGGCCATGGCGGCGCCGACCATCTGTTTGGCGGGGTCGGCAATGACCGGATTTGGGGCGGCACCGGCAATGACCGCATCGTCGGTCGGGCGGGCAATGATCGGCTCTACGGCGAAGACGGCGACGATACGATCCTCGGCGGCACCGGCAACGACACCCTGGATGGCGGCGCGGGCAACGACAATCTGAAGGCCGGCACGGGGGATGATTCCGTGGTGGGCGGCGCCGATGATGACCTGATTTTCGGTCGCGCCGGGAACGACACCCTCTGGGGCGATGAAGGGACCGATACCCTCTACGGCGGCGCGGGCGACGATGTGATTCGCGGCAATATGGAGGATGACACCCTGATCGGTTCCGGCGGCGATGACACGCTTTTTGGCGGCACCGGCGACGATATTCTGGATGGCGGCACCGGAAATGACCTGTTGATCGCCCGCGCGGGCGCTGATTCGGTGGTCGGCGGCGATGGCTTGGATTCCGTACAAGGCGGCACCGGCAACGACACCATCGAGGGCGACGCGGGGGATGACACCCTCAAAGGCGGCACCGGTGATGACATCATGGACGGCGGCCTGGGCGCCGATCGGTTGTTTGGCCGGGCCGGAAACGACACCTTGGATGGCGGCGGCGGCGCCGATACGTTCTTTGGTGGCGCGGGAGACGACGATTTTACCGGCGGCTCCGGGGCTGATTTATTCTTCATGAGTAGCGGCATTGATCTTATTTTCGACTTTTCCCGGGCCGAGGGAGACCTGCTTTCCGCCATAGGCACCGTGACCATCTCCACAAATATCGACAGTAGCGCTCTGGTTACGGACGATCAGGGTTCAGTCATCCTTTTAGGAATTGATCCCGGGGATGTGGATAGCAGTTGGTTTGTTTGAATAACCGTGGATAACAATGTAATCACGCCACATCGAATCGCCCGCCGGGTAGTCAAAAACCGTTGGAGTCTCGGGCGTTTGGGCTGTTCTTCAAGGCGTCACGGATCGGGTGTTGCAGATTTGCCACATTTTTGGCGCAAGTATGGGGAATTCGCGGTATTTGATCCCGTTGAGCGCTTGCAAAGCCCTGTACGTTGTTTTAGAACTTTCCCATCGGGGCGCTCTGGAAATGTTTTTCAGGGTTAAACGGCATGTTTGACGGCGCCCGCTTCGAGGCCTTCGGGCGTTACTGGGGAAACAAGCTTTCAGCGCGTTCCATCAATAATCTGTTTTTGCAAAAGCAGGAGTTCTGGTTCTTATGACGACTTATCTTTTTACTGACGTACTCGCGGATCCGACGCTGGTTGCCAGCTTCGACCCCGATGCCGACGTCCTTTCGATTTCCGGCGCCTCGGCGGCGGAAACCACCGTTACTGCGGGGTCTGGCGAAGTTACTTTCACCACTTCCGCCGGCAGCGTAACTCTGCCTGTCGCGATCGAAACCCTGGCGACCACCAACATCACCTTCACCGATGGCTCCGGCCTGTATGTGGGTGACAACACCACCGGTACCCTGAGCGACGCGCTCGCCAACACCACCGTAACCGGCGGTGCCACCGATGACCAACTCATCGGTCTGGGCGGCAATGATTCGCTGCTGGGCAACGGCGGCGACGATCTGCTGCAAGGCAGCTCCGGCAATGACTCCCTTGAAGGCGGTGACGGCAACGACATCATCCGTGGCCAAACCGGCAACGACTCCCTGCTGGGTGAAGCCGGCGATGACTCCCTGTTCGGCGGTATCGGCAACGACACCCTGATCGGCGGCACGGGTGCGGACCGTCTGGTTGGCCGGGCCGGTGATGACTCCATCGACGGTGATGCCGGCGCGGACGCCATCCTGGGCGGCACTGGCGATGATACCCTGAACGGCGGCAACGACGACGACGATATCCGTGCGGGTACGGGCGCCGACGTGATTGACGGCGGCGACGGTGCTGACACCATCTTCGCCCGTGCGGGCGATGACACCGTTGACGGTGGTGACGGCGACGACATCATCCGGGGCGGTGCCGGCGTTGATAGCCTCGACGGCGAAACCGGCGACGACTTGGTCGAAGGTGGTTCCGGCGACGACAGCCTGGACGGCGGCTCTGGTGACGACACCCTGCGCGGCCAAATCGGCGACGACAGCATGGACGGCCAGTCCGGCGATGACGTTCTGTTCGGCGGCGTTGGCGATGACACCTTGGACGGCGGCAGCGACCACGACCAGTTGTGGGGCCGTGCCGGCAATGACTCCCTCTTCGGTGACACCGGTGATGACACCATCTTAGCTGGCACCGGCGACGACACCATTGATGGCGATGATGACGATGACTACATCGCGGCTGGTACCGGCAATGACTCCATTGACGGTGGTTCCGGTGATGACACCATCTTCGGCCGTGCCGGTGACGACACCATCGACGGTGAATCCAACGATGACATGATCTTCGGCGGTGCCGGTGATGACAGCATCGACGGTGGTTCCGGTGCGGATACCATCGGCGGTGGCGGTGACGATGACTCCATCGACGGTGGTTCTGGCAGCGACAGCATCTCCGGCGATACGGGTAACGACACCATTGACGGCGGTTCCGGTGATGACACCATCAGCGGCGGTTCCGGCGATGACTCCATCGACGGCGGTAGCAATGACGACCTGATCGTCGGCGGTGCCGGTGCGGATACCCTGATGGGTGGCTCGGATGATGACACCCTGTTGGGTGGTTCCGGCAACGACGTGCTGGTCGGTGGTTCCGGTTCGGACATCCTGGCCGGTGAAGCCGGTGCGGATACCTACATCTACACCACCTCTACCCACATCAGCGGGGATACGATCGTTGGCTTCTCGGTCAGCGACATGCTCTCCATCGATGCGAACGGCGTGTTCGGCTTCACCATCGGTAGCATCCAGCTGATCACGGGCACCACCAAGCCTCTGGCGGCGACCAACGCGAAGACCCAAACCTTCACCGCCAAGGGTGGCGTTGTCGGCGGTCTGTTCGGTGGCACTGCCGGGTTTGCCAGTGTGACCGCGCTGACCAATGCGTTGCTCTCCATCGAAGTGACCGGCGCTCAGTCCGGTGATAGCTTCGCGGGCTTCGCGGTCGTTGGCGGCAGCAAGCTGGTGTTCTTCACCGCGGACGACGCGACGGCTGGCGGCAACCTCGACAATGCGGGGACTGTCGTGACCTTGGCGATCACCAACGTGACTGCGTCGCAGATCATGCTGGTCTAGTCTCCAAGCAGACCAAATATCGGGAAGGGAGCGGCAGTTGCCGCTCCCTTTTCCTTTTCTGGCACAAGAAATTCAGTTACACACAGCTCCCATGACCATTTCACCTTCCCCCCTTATCGCCCTCCGCGATGCGCTGAAATCCCGCCGGTTTACCGACGCGTTGGCGGTGGCCTTGAACACGGAAACCACCGATCCGGAATTCTCCATTGCGCGTGCGGGTGTCCTCTTGCAATCACCCGACTATCGGCAAAAAGGCGGAGAGCTGTTCGATGCGGCAAAAGACATACCACCTGAAAATGCCGATTGGGCGAGCGACCTGGGATTAAGTTTGATCCTCACGGGGGACCTGAAAGGCGCCTTGGCCGTGTTGCAAGACGCGGTCACCCGGCCCGGCGCCGATGCCGTCGCCTTCAGCCGCCTGGGCGCCGCCTTGTTTTCTTTGCATGATTTCGACAAGGCCGGGGATGCCTATGAAGAAGCGATCCTGCGCCAGCCGGGCCGTGCTGAATGGCTGCATAACATGGCGAGTGTGCGGCTCAACCAGCAGCGGCTGGAAGAATCCCTGGAACTTTATGACCAGGCCCTGCTGGCCGATCCTGGCCAGGAAAATTCGAAGGAATTGCGGTTTCAAGTGCTTGCGGCGCTGGATCGCCCGGCGGAAATCGCCGAGGAGCTTGAGGTCCAACTGCAGAACGATCCGGAAGACCTGCATCTGCGCCTGAAACTGGCGCGGGCCTTGGAAATGGATCAGCGCGATACGGAGGCCCTTCGCGCGCTGCAAGATGGGCTGCCCATCGCGCGCGCCAAAGAAGAAGTGGCGGAAGAGGCCGAAACCTTAGAGAGCGATGAACCCGCCGTCCCGACCCTGAAACGCGTGGATATCCTGCTGGAGGGCGCGGCGATCCATGCCCGGCGCGACCGGCATGGCATGGCCCTGCGCATCTTAAATCGGGCAGAACAGCTAGACCCCGAGCGCCTGGAAATCCTGGTCCGAAAAGGCACCGCGCAAAAGGAAATGCGCCTTTTCGACAAGGCGCAGGAGACGGTCGACAAGGCGAAGGAACTGTTCCCGGAAGCGCTTTACCCGCAGCTTCTTTCCAGCAGCCTGTTGGAAGAACAGGGGGATTATGAACGTGCGGAAGAAATCCTGCGCAGCCTGCTGGAAACCTATCCTGGCAGCGCGGAGGTATTCGGCGCCTTGGGCCATAACCTGATGTGGCGCGGCAAAATCGATGAGGCGGTGGAGATGTTCGAGCGCGCCTCGCAGATCAATCCCGCCTCCCTCGCCTCCCTGGTGGAAGCCCGCGACCTCGCCCATGACGATGAAACCGTCGAAAAAATGCGCAGCCTCGCGGATTCCCAACTCACGCTGCCGCAGCCGCGCATGGCGCTGTCCTTTGCGCTCGCCAAGGCGCTGGATAAGCGCAAGGATTTCGACCTCGCCTTCCATTACCTGCATCAGGGGAATGAGCTCACCCGGAAAACCGTGTCTTACACGCCGCAAATGGCAACGAATGCGGTCGATGCCCTGATCCAACATATCGAGCCAGCGCTGTTCGAGCGCCTCAAGGGCGTCGGGCATCCCTCCGCCCGCCCGGTTTTCGTGTGCGGCATGCCCAGGTCGGGCACCACGCTGACCGAACAGATTCTGGGCAGCCACCCGGATATTTTCCCGGCAGGGGAACTGCCTCTGCTGCCGCAAATCGCGCGGCGCCTCCCCGCTATCTATAAGCTGGATACCCAAGACCTGGGGGAAACCCTGAAGGCCTTGGATGGCCCCGGCCTGAACAGGGTGGCGAAATTCTATCTCAATAACCTCAAGACCATTGATTCGCAGGCGCCTTTCGTGGTCGACAAGATGCCCCATAATTTCATGCATCTTTGGCTGATTGCGCTGATCTTCCCCAACGCCAAAATCATCCACATGCGGCGGGACCCCAGGGATGTGGGGCTGTCCAATTATCAGCAGAACTTCAAGGCCAAGCATGGCATGTTGGGCTATTCCGTCGATCTGGAGCATACGGGCTTACACCTGAACGACCATCAGCGCCTGATGGATCATTGGCACAAGGTGTTGCCTATGCCGATCTTCGAGCTGGATTACGAACAACTGGTCGAAGACCAGGAAGGCATGACTCAGCGGATCCTGGAATTCGTCGGTGTGGATTGGGATTCCCACGTCACCGATTTCCACAAAACCGAGCGTGCGGTGCGTACCGCCAGCGTGTGGCAGGTGCGCCAGCCGATCTACAAGACCTCCCGGCAGAAATGGCGGCGCTATGAAACGCACCTGAAACCCATGCTGGATGTGTTGGATCCGGCCCTGACGGCGCCCTACGACGATTAGAGCACCTTTACGGATCGGGTTTTTTCCGGCTTTCCAACGCCTGACGCAATTTTTGAATTTGCTGCAACAGGCGCCCATATTCGGTTCGGCGCACCGTATCCAAATACTGCAAGGGCAGCGCCATGGCTTGCGCGACCTCGCGCGCAGCGGCCCAGGATTGCGTGCCTGCCGCGACCCCTTGGAGCGCCGCATAAAGATCGACCACCATGGGGTGGGATTGGCGCAGCGATTCCAGGTCGGCCGGTGGTTTTGTCTGGCGCAAAGCCGGGTCCAGGAAATCCGCCGCGAAGACATCCGCAGCCGCCGCCGTCTCCGCGTTCCCAGCCTCCAGATACCCCGCAACCCGCCGCAGTTCCCCGCGCGGATCACGCACCAGATCGGCGAAATCACTGACCAAGGCGCCGTTATCGCCCACAGCCTCCAGGGCGCGGGTCATGAACAACAGCCAGAACAGATATCCCGCATCCGGGTTTTGGGTATAGGCATAAAGATTGGGCACCGCCTTGCCCCGCCGGATCAGGGAATCCACCACCTCCACCGGGTGGCGAATGGCGACGATATAGCGCAGATCGAGATCGGGATCGCGGGCAAACACCCGCTGCCACAGGGGCATCATCACGCACAGGCGCGGGTCTTTCAGCACCCATTTATCCGCCGCCGCGAAGTTCGCCTGGTAAATGTCCCACCCCCGGTCCACCAGGCCCGGCAACCGGTCCAGCTCCGCCGCAGAGGGGCCAGAGAAAATCAAGCTATCCCACCGCACCCCCAACCGGGCCAGGACCCGCTGGTTGAACATCACCACATCCTTGTTTTCGAAAAATCCCTTGGGATTATCCGGTTGTGGTGGCAGCACATCATTCCCCAGGTCAAACCCCAACAGATCGATGGCGCGGGTCAGCACGCTGGTTCCCGACCGGTGCATGCCGAGCACTACCACGCCTTGCCGCCGCGCGGTCATCGGATCCCCAACTCCGGCACCCGGGCGCGCAGGTCCTCGGTTAGGTCTGCGCGCCGCGCGATCAGGCTCTCATACCAGGAAAGCCGGGTGCTCACCTGATAGGCCAACATCCTTTCCCCTGCCACATAGGCATGGGCGGCGCGGGCAAGTCGCTCCCGCAGCGCCGCAGCGCTCAGGAGCATGGTTAATCGCGCCTCGAAGGATTCCGCATCGTTAAACAGCATGCCCGTTTCGCCGTCCTTGAGAGACTGCGCATAAACCACCGGGCTGGCCAGCGCCACCGCCCCCAACGACGCCGCCTCGATGAATTTCAAATCCGACTTCATGCGGTTGAAGGGCGTCTCCGCCAGGGGCATCAGGCAGATATCCGCCTGCCGCAGCCGCCGCCGATAGCCATCATAATCGCTGGTCGGCGTGAAGCTTTTATGGGGCGTTTCCAATGCCTCGAAAAAGGCTTGATCATGCAGCACATCCACGGCCACCCGGTCGCCAAAGGCCTTGAGCAGCCGGTTGAGGGCGGGCATCACCGGCGCCCAATCCTGCGCCCGGTTCAGCGCCCCGAAAAACAAACGACAGGGGGTTTCCGGGTCTTTGTCCCGCAACGGTGGCAAACGATCCACCGCATTGGGAAACACGGTGACTTCCGGGTTAAACTGGCGATACATCTCCGCCAGGGGGTCTGTCGTGGTTTGCACCCCATGCGCCGCCCGATAGGTCAGATAGTCGTTGGCTTCAATCTCCGGCCAGCGTTCCGGATGATCGTCGAATTCCACCACCAGGGTATAGCCCCGCTCCAGGATGGCGTTTACCTTCGGCACCGCATCGTCCCGTGTCATCACCGGGCGGTGCCACAGGAAAATTTTATCGGTAAATCGGCTGCCCAGGGTCAGATCCGCCCGGGCCACCTTGGCGGCGAAGGCGATCCCCGGTCGGCTGGCCAGGGCCGCACCCGGCAAGATCACCCGCACATCGTTGACCGCCCCCACGGGGGTCAGCATCATCGCCTGCACCAACAAGGGTTTTGCGGGCGCCCGTCCGGCGATAACGGTAAAGCTTTCGGCCCCGGCCCGCGCCGCCACGGCTTGCGCCGCGCCGCCCAGTGCCGCCACGACGGGGGGGATCGCCTTTAGAAAAGCCTCTTGCCGCGGGTCTTTACGCTCCGCCGCGACCAGCCCCAGCACCACAAACCCCGCCGCCTCAAACATGTTTGCCATGTCCTGGCTGGTAAAGCTTCGCGGCGGCGGCGCGCCTTCTTCGGCCCAGGGCCGCCCTTCCAACAGCCGCAACACCGCCTGCCAATGCCCGCCATGGGCGATCTGCGCGACGATCACCCCGGTATCGCTCAAGCAGGCGGCATGGGCGGCGATCACCGCCACCGGATCGGCCAGCCGCTCCAAAACCCCATTATAGACAATCACATCGGCTTTTTCTGTGCCGAGCAAGCTGGCGAGATCGAGGGAGTCTGGATTGCCCGCGATCACCCGGTCGAGCCGCGCCTCAGCGGCGGGATCGACGCTGGGCGCCATACCAATATAGGTGCAGGCCGGGTTGATCTGCTTATACGCCGCCCCCAGCGCGCCATCTTTGCAGCCGATCTCCACCACCAGCCGGGCCTCCCGGGGGATCCGGGCGAGGAGCGATGGCGCGATCCGCCCTGTGGCATGGGAATGGGATTTCTGCAACGGCTGGGGCCCCTTTGACATGGCCGGTCATTCTGGAAACCGTTCTGCCCATTGACAAGAGATTATTGGCGCCCGAAACGGCTTCCTTGAAACCGGTTGGAAATCCCCATACTGTCCGGCACCAATCCACCGACCGCGCCATTTTTTTGGGGACTCATGACCAGCACAACCGGCGTCGACCTCAACCGGGCCTACCAGCGCACCCTGCGACGACAGGGGCTGCTGCCCCGCTGGCTGCTGCGGGCCGATAAGGCCCGGCGCTGGGGAAAGCTGGTCCGCGGTATGGCGCGGCGGGGGGTGCGCTTGCGATCCGTAGATGAAGCCGGGCTCTTCCATCGGCAGCTTCCCACCACGGCCCAGACCGCCCCCAACACGGGCGAAACGCTGCATCCCTGGGGAGATCCCTTTACCGAGCAAGGGGAAAATATCGGTGAGGTGTTCAGCATCTCGGACGCCGCGGATCGGCATTTCTTGCAAGAGTATCAGGCGACCCTGGGCCAAGGCATCACTTGGCGGCCCGGGTTTTTGGAGTTGGAAAATGTCTATCTGCACGGCGATTGGTGCCAGCCCATCGCCTTGGACACCCAAACCGGCTATTTCGGCAGCGCCATTGGCTGGCGCCATCGCACGGTGTTGAAGTTTCTGCCCGAAAGTTGGGATGGCCCGGTGCTGGATGCCCTGTTGAAAGGACAAACCCCACATCAGCCGGTGGAAACCCTGGAATCTGGCATTCTCATTCAATGCCCGGGGATGAATGTGTACGGCCATTGGCTGTTGGATTTCCTGCCGAAAATCCGCATGGCACTGGATGCCCCGGACTGGCGCCAGATGCCGTTGCTGTTCCGGACCCTGCCGCCCTGGGGCTTGCGCCTGTTGCAAGACCTGGGCCTGGCCGACCGCCTCCGCCTCTTGAACCCAAAAACGCCCTATCGCCTGAACCGGGTGGTGATCCCCACCACGCCCAAGCTGGATAAGGTTTATTGCCAGCGGGATATGCGGGCAACATTCTCGCTGATCGCGGAACGCGCTCAGGCGGCACTCACCCCCGAAGAAAAGGCCGCCCTGCCGCGCTTTGAGAAAATTTTCCTGCCGCGCCCACAGCCCAAGCGCAAAGCCCGGAACCATGCGGATATCGCCAAATATTGCGCCGAAAACGGGTTTCACGCCCTGGCGCCGGAGCAATATTCCCTGTTCGAACAGGCGGTGATTTTTTCCCGCGCCCGCCATGTGGTGGGGGAGGATGGATCGGCCCTGCACAATGCGGGATTCTGCGCCCCCGGGGCGCGGTTGGGGCTGTATAGTCGGGGCCAACGGCAGAATATCATCCACCTGTCCCTCGCCAGCGCCTTCGGTCTGCATCTGACCGTGGTGCCCACGGTGACAGCGCGGGACGACAGCTACCATTTACCGCCGCAATTTTTCGCCAAGCTGCTATCCTGAGCGCGCGATTATCGGAGAATTGAGTTCATGCTTTCCGCCTTAAGGCATTCAATATTGGGCCGCTTTCGCCCCGGCGGCTCCCCCCTGATTCCACAATTGCTATCCCGGCTGGGCACGCCGCTGGAAGATATCGGCGCCCATTGTGGGACCGATAAACGCGCCCATGGCTATTTGCCCCATTACCAGCGGCATTTTAGCCCGTTTCGCGACCGCCCCATTACGGTGCTGGAAATCGGCATCAAGGACGGCGCCTCGCTGTGTTTGTGGGAATGTTTTTTCACCAAGGCGCAAATTCATGGCCTCGATATTATGGATTGTACCGCCATGGCCCGCGCCCGGGTGCATGTGCATCAGGGGGACCAGAACAACCCCGCTTACCTGACCCAATTGGCCCAACAATTGGGGGGATTCGATATTGTCATCGATGACGGAAGCCATCGCAGCGCGCATGTGATCACCTCCTTCAATACCCTGTTTCCTTTCGTCCGCGAGGGGGGGATTTATGTGATCGAAGACCTGCATGCGGCCTATTGGACCAATTTTGGCGGTGAATGGCGCGATCTGACCCGCGAAACCACCAGCATGGGGCTGATCAAGCAGCTTGCCGATGGCCTGAACCACCGCTGGATCCCCGGTCGAGACGCCAGCTATACGGACGAAAATATTACCAGCATCGCGCTCTATCCGAAGGTTGCCTTTATCCAGAAAAACAAGAAGGAAACCCGCCTGCGCGAGGGCGAGAAAAAACAAATCCAGATTTCCCTGGAGTCCTGAATTGGCAGCACTCCCCCTTGCGGGCTGCTAATACTTTGAAATCATTGAAGAAAGTTGACCAAGCTTTTATTTTACGGCACTCTTTTGGGGTATCCCTGTCCGAACCAACCCAAGGAGGACATATGAGCGCCCTGGAAAAGCAGTTGGAAGGTTACCGCCTCACCACCGCCGATATCACCTATCATCGGCCCGATCATCCCAGCTTATTGCAAACCTATATCTGGCAGGAACTGGACCTCGCCCCACAATTCCCTGAATTGAGAAGGTTTCTGCATTTTTGGGAAACCAAGCTGGAAGGCAAATTGCACACTGTGCGGGTCGCCAGCGCCGGTTTGATCAAACCTTCGGAACTGCGTTATTTCGACAGCGAACTGACCTTGCACTGACCCGAGCCACCCGGCGGATATAGCTGAGTTGGCATACTGATCTTTGCCGCTGTCCAGCGACCTTAGCGGGGAGGTCGCCCGCATAAAGTATTCGCCGTAGCCTTCGGGGCCTCCCCCCATGGACGCTGCGCCGGGGAATTGCTAGCATCTCCACCAAGGGAATGTGTGGAGAGGGAATAGCGTGACCCGACCGTACCGATTACCTGTTTTGCTACTGCTGTTGTGCCTGCTGGCCCCCGGCGCGGCGTTGGCGGATACCCGGGTGGCGCTGGTGATCGGCAATAACAACTATGCCACCCTGCCCGATTTGACCAATGCGAAAACAGATGCCACAGCGGTGGCGGAAAAACTGCGCGGCGCCAACTTCGATGTGATCTTGAAGCTGGATGCGGGTCGGCGGGAGATTTTCCGGGCCCGGGCGGAATTCATCGACAAGCTGCGCAAGGCGGATGTGGGCTTGGTTTTTTACGCGGGGCATGGCATTCAATCGGGCGGCACCAACTGGCTGATCCCTTCGGATGCGCGGATCGAGGTGGAGGAAGACCTGCCCGCCGAGGGCATAGACGCGCAAGATCTGTTGGCCGCCATGGAGTATGAAGGCGGCCCTATCAACATCATGATTTTGGATGCCTGCCGCGATAACCCCCTGCCCCGGCGGACCCGGTCGGCCTCACGGGGCCTGCGGAGCCTCGCCGTCAAGAACACCACCCGGGGGTTGATCGTGCTGTACGCCGCCGCCGAGGGGCAAACGGCGCAAGATGGCCCACCCGGGGGCAATGGCCTGTTCACCGGCGCCTTGCTGAAATCCATGGAGGCACCGGGCCTGACCGTGGAGCAGGTGTTCAAACGCACCGCCGCGCAGGTGGTCGAGGCCTCCGGCGGCACCCAGCGGCCGTGGTTCCATGGCTCCCTGACCGGGGATTTCTATTTTAAGCCCAAGGGCACGCCCGTGGCCATGTCGCCGACGCCGCAGCCGATGGCGCCGGTTCCGGCCCAGGGTCAGACGCCGCGAAACGCCCCCGCGCCGGTGGATAAAGAAGCCATTTTCTGGAACAGCATCAAGGATAGCGACAGCGCCGCCGATTACGAAGCCTATCTGACCCAGTTCCCCAACGGTACTTTTGCGCCTTTGGCGCGGGCCCGGGCGAAGGCGTTAAAAAAATCGGCGGTTCAGCCGCCCGCCGCCACCCGTCGACCACCGCCACAAATGGCCGCAACACCGCCCCCCGCGCCGAAACCAACAGCGCCGCAAAACGGTGCCTCAGGACAGCCAGATTGGTTCAGTACGCCCGCTGAGGATGATTCGTTTTATTCGCAAGAGGCCGTGGCCGCCATGCCGTTCAAAGAAATGATCAATCTGGCGGTCCCGGCGCGTTACCAGCGGCAAACCTGCGGCGGCAAGGCCAGTTTCGATTGCCGCAAGGCCCGCACAAAGGTGGAAAAGGGCATTTGCGCCTATGATGAAACCCGGCTCACTGACTGCTGGCTGGCCGCCGTCTATAAGGATGCCCTGCGCGCCAGCGGCAATTCACGCGAACTGAAGCAGGATGAACGGGACTTTATCGAAGAGCGGGATGATCTGTGTGGCATCTTTTCCGGCCAGTCGCTCAACCAATGCATCACCATCGAGACCCTGGCCCGGATCGAAGAGCTTGTTCTTGATTATGGCTTGCGCTAGGTGGCGGACAACCCGGAGCGCCCTGGCGCTTTTGATGCTGACCGGCAGCGTCAGCGCTAACGCCGCCGAATCCTGCGCGCAAGCCGCCATCGCCATCGATGTGGGCCATACGGTGAAATCCTGGGGGGCGACCAGCGCGCGCGGCGTGGGCGAATTCACCTATAACCAAGCCCTGGCGCAGGAGCTGGCGAGCGCCTTGAATGCCGCAGATTTCACCCATCTATTGTTGATCAACACCGATGGTCAGATCGGGTCGCTCAAACAGCGCACCGCCATCGCCAATGAAGGGAATGCCGCCCTGTTCCTTTCCCTGCATCATGATTCGGCGCAAGAACAGTATTTGAAAACCTGGAACGTGGATGGGGTCGAGAGGTCCTATAGCGATGATTTTTCAGGGTTTTCTCTCTTCATCTCGCCCCTCAATCCCCGCTATGCTGATAGCCTGGCCCTCGCCACCCAGATCGGCACGGCGCTCATCAACAAGGGCTTCACCCCCACCTTGCACCATGGAGAAGATATCCCCGGGGAGCGCAAAGTGATCGTCGATCGCAAACGGGGCATCTACCACTATGATAATCTCGTGGTGTTGAAAACCGCGGCCATGCCCGCCGTGCTGATCGAAGCCGGGGTCATCATCAACCGAGATGAAGAAGCCGCCATCGCCCGCTCCCCCGATTATCATTTTCTCGTCAGCGAAGCGATCGCCGCCGGGGTCGAGGCCTATTGTGCCACGATATCCTTGAAGTAATCTCGCGCACGGCAATGTCTCCCTTGACCGGGCGCTGGATAAGCAACATTTTTCTGAGAGGGCTGACCGGCGCGTCCACGCCCGAGAAATGGGTACCATTAAGGGAGAGAAAAAATGCAGTCCAAAAAGAGTTTTCAGGGGTTCGGACGTGCCATGAGCGCACTGCTGTTGATGGGCGCCCTATCCGCCGTTTCGGCCTGCGGCACCATCGAAGGCGCCGGCAAAGATCTGGAAGCCGCCGGGGGCGCGATCAGTGATACCGCCCGCGATACCAAGCGTAAAATGTCTGATTAGACCTTAGAAAAAGAAGCTGAAGGTCAAGGCGCCGAATCGATTGAATCCCTCTTGCGTCTTGAATTCCTTGGTGCGGATAATCTGGGTATAGGATAACCGGAACTGCCCGTAGGTGACGGCAACGCCAGCCTGGATATCCGCGATGAAGGGCAGCCTTTCGACGCTGGGGCTATCTTGGAAGGTGTTGCCATCCAAGAAAATATTGCGCGCCACGGCGCGGCCCTGCACCCCGCCAAATACATACCAGCCCCAGGAATCATCCCGTTTGACCAAACCAGCCCCGGGAAGACTGGGGCGGATGCGTGGCGGCCCGTAATCGATATCCAGATGGGTGCCGAGGCGCCCCATGATGCCCAAGGAGGCATAGGTTTCCACGTTGCCGAGCGCCACCCCGGCGCTGGGGGTCACATCCAGTTCCAACCAGTCCATGCCCAGATCGATCGGCGTGGGGCGGCTGGCCTGATAGGTAAGGACGATCCCCGGTTCGTTTTTGAGCTGATGATCCCAGCCTTCGGGTTTGGTGGCCCCAATCAATTCATGCCAACGGGTTTGGGTTTCCCCCGCCAAGGAGAGATCCCCCACGATCCCCACATCGAGGGACAGATTATGCAATAGGTTGCGGGCCGTATCCTCGGCCACGACGCCAAGGCTGACATAGGTCCACCCCGCGTAAGGGCGGTCGTTGGGATCCGGGATCGTGCGGGTAATATCCTCGGGCGTATAAATGTTCTGGCCCAGGGCAAACACGTAGCTCAGGCTCCGCGTCGCCTCTCCATGCACGGTTTCGGCATTGCGCTTGGCCCAGGTGGGAACTTGGTTGGGCGCCGCGATGCAGGTGATCCGGGTGCCATGGGTGTAATGCTGATCGGTGCCGCTGCCAAACAGGTCATTCTCCACCAACAGCGCGCAAACATCCGGCTGCGGGTCGGCGGCCTGGACGGTGGAAGGGTTTCCAGCGCTGAGAACAGCGCAGAACGGAATGGCGACAAAGTGATGCTTTTCAGGCCGCCACATTGTCGATCAACCGGGCCTTGCCAAGCCAGGCGGCGGCAAGCACGCGGGCGGGCCGATCCCCCGGGGCCGACACCGGCTCCAATGTGGCGGCATCGCGCAGGGAAATGTAATCCACGGTGCCGAAACCCACCTTCTGCAACTGATCCATACCCCATGCCTCCAAATCCGCCGGAGAGTCTCCGGCCTGGAAGCGGCGGGCGACCTCAAGCAAGGTCTGTTGCAAAGTGGGCGCCGCTTGGCGCTCCGTCGGCGTCAGGTAGGCATTGCGAGAGGAGAGCGCGAGCCCATCCGGTTCGCGCACCGTGGGCACGCCAATGATTTCCGTCGGGATATCCAGATCCTGCACCAGGCGCTTGATGACTTGAAGCTGCTGATAATCCTTCTCGCCGAACAAGGCCACCGTTGGCAGGGCTTGGATCAGCAGCTTGGCAACCACGGTCGCCACTCCATCGAAAAACCCCGGGCGGAAGTTGCCCTCCAGCACCTCGCCCACACCTGACAGGGAAACCTTGGTCGCATGCCCTTCAGCATACATGCTGTCCACCGTCGGCGCGTAAAGCAAATGCGCCCCTGCCTCTTCCAGCAGGCGGGCGTCGGTTTGTTCATCCCGCGGATAAACCGCGAAATCCTCGTTGGGGCCAAACTGCTTTGGATTGACGAACAGGGTGACCACACAGCGCTCCGCCAAGGCCAAGCCGCGCTCCACCAAGGCGAGATGACCGGCATGCAAGGCCCCCATCGTGGGGACAAGGGCGATGGAGTCCCCCTGCCCGCGCCATGTATCCAACCGTGCCCGCAAACCCGGGACAGTCCGGACGGTCTCCAAACGGGACATGTCACATGGCCTTGAGTTTTTTATCCACGCCGAAGCAATGTTCCAGGGTCGGGAAGGTCCCGAGCCGCACTTCGTTGGCATAGGCCTCGATCGCGCGCGACGCCTGCTGGTCCAGATCCGCATAGCGCTTGGCGAAGCGGGGCTGGAATTCCCCATACAGGCCCAGCACATCATCCAACACCAGGATCTGCCCATCGCATTCGGGCGACGCGCCAATGCCGATGGTGGGAATATCCACGGCGGCGGTGATTTCCCGCCCCAGGGGTTCCACCACCCCTTCGATCACCACGGCAAAGGCACCGGCCTCTGCCACCGCCTTGGCATCGGCCAAAATCTGGGCGGCTTCCTCTGGCGTGCGGCCATGAGAACGGTATCCGCCCGCCGTGTTTACCGACTGGGGCAGCAGACCCACATGGGCCATTACCGGAATGCCCCGATTGGCCAGAAAATGGATGGTGTCGGCCATCACGGTGCCGCCCTCCATCTTCACCGCGTCACACCCGGTTTCGGTCATCACCCGGGCGGCATTGCGGAAAGCCTGCTCTTTGGATTCTTCGTAAGACCCAAAGGGCATATCCACGACGATGCAGCTATTGGGGGCGCCACGGCGCGCCGCGATCCCATGGGCAATCATCATGTCCAGGGTCACGCCCACGGTGGTGGTCATGCCGTAGATCACCATGGCGAGGGAATCCCCCACCAGCATGAAATCCACATGCGGCGCCACCAGCTTGGCCATGGGCGCCGTATAGGCCGTTAAGCTGACGATTTTTTCCCCGCCTTTGCGGGCTTTGATGTCTGTCGTACTGACGCGTTTGGTCTTGACGGCAACACTCATCGTCCGATCCTCCCTGGAAAGGTCTACGGGATACTTGTGCGTTGCAACAAATCTGTCAAGTGTTTGGGTCCCCTGCGAGGGATTTTAGGGACTCTAAATTCAAGATTCGAGCGCTGGAGGCGCTCGGCATGTCGATTTGACCATTTCGACGCAGCAAAGCCAGGGTCCGACAGATGGTTTCTGGCGTCATTCCCAGGAAATCCGCGATATCTTCGCGCTTTTTCGGCAAATGAACCAGTCCAGCCACTCCATTGCATTCTATGCTACGCCGATGCATCAGGAGCAAGAATGCGGCGGTTTTTTCCAAAGCGGTGTGCCGACCCACCAATAAGAGGAGATAACGGGCCGTTTCCAGGGCCGATTCGGCCAGATCCAAGGCTTTGCGTTGTGCCTCGGGCGACTGCGCCATCAGGGCGCGCAGCGCCGACGCCTCATAGCGGCAAAGGGCGGTATCCACCGCCGCATGGGCGGTGACGCCGTAGGTACCAGAGATGGGCGCTGGGATATATCCCCCATCCACTAAAATATCCACCCCTTGGCGGCGTCCATCCTCGGTCATCAAAGACAGAATAACCATGCCACC
Source organism: Magnetospiraceae bacterium (assembly GCA_049605255.1). Taxonomy (GTDB): domain Bacteria; phylum Pseudomonadota; class Alphaproteobacteria; order Rhodospirillales; family JBMYUJ01; genus JBMYUJ01. The sequence goes on along the minus strand of JBMYUJ010000014.1, from coordinate 3,654 downwards.
CCGCAGGCTGAACGCATGGGTGGCCGGGTCCCCTTGCGAGAACAATAAGGTACCAGCGGGCACCGTTATCGGCGTTTTCAAGTTTTCAAGCTGCGCTTCGGCCCCTTCCGCAACCCCGCCACAGACTGAAAACCGCCGGGCGGGACAGACCGCGCAAGAAACGCAGGTATCGCGATAGGGTTCAGCAGCGGAATCGAAGGGGGTCATCCGGGATCAGGCTCCTTTCCCTGGCGAAGGGTTGGAACTGGCATCGTCTCCCGAACCCTGGCGCATGTCCTCATCATCGAACAGGATCCGGTTGGCCGCGCCATCCAGATCATCGAACTGACCGGATTTCAACGCCCACAGGAAGGCCACCAACCCGACAAAGCCGAGGGTCAGCGCCACAGGGATGAGATACAGAAGACTTTTCACGTGGTTATCAGGGCCTCCATGCCGGGCCTCGCGTCAGGCGGAGGGCATTGGCAATCACGGCGATGGACGAAGAAGACATGGCAATTGCCGCCACCAGGGGCGTCACATGCCCCGCCATCGCCAGCGGAATGGTTACCATATTGTAGATCAGCGCGATCCCAAAGTTTTGTTTTACCAGCCCATCGGCCCGCCGAGCCACCCCGAGCACTTCCAGCACCGGCGCCAGCTTATCGCCCTGGAACACCGCATCGGCGGCGGTTTGGCTGATATCGGCGGCGCTGGAGGGCGACAGCGACACATAAGCCGCCGCCAGGGCGGGGGCATCGTTCAAGCCATCGCCCACCATCAGCGGTCTGCCGCCCGCAGTTTGGATCGCATCCAAAGTAACGGTTTTGTGCAGGGGGGTCATACCCGCATGCCAATCCTCGATACCCAGTTCTTCTGCGGCCTTTCGGACCACCGGTTCCCGATCCCCCGTGAGCAAGGAGAGGCCGAAATCTCGCGCCCATAGCTCGGCCACCACTTGCTCTGCATCCTCACGGAATTGGTCGCGGAACCCGAAACGGACAGGTTTTCCTTTGGGCCCCTTAAGCCAGATTTCCGGGCCTTGGGCGTCCTGTTTCGACGGGGGCGCGTTGCTGACGGCGCACCAGTCCCGGCTGCCGAGCCGGTATTCCCCCCTGGAGGTCCTCACGGAGAGGCCCGAGCCTGGGGTTTCTTGCACATTCTCCAAAGCGGGGTAGCGGGGATAAGCCCGCGCCAATGCCCGCGCCAATGGATGGGTACTGGTGGCCGCCATGCCCACCGCTAGGACGATATCCTGCTCTGCCAGATTGGGATTGGGGATCAGATCGAGGCGGCCAGTCGTCAAGGTACCCGTCTTGTCGAACACGATCCGATTGACCCGCGCCAGACGCTCCAGCGCGGTGGCTTCCTTCAACAGCACCCCTTTTTTTAATAAGCGCCCGCTGGCGATCACCTGCACCACGGGCACTGCCAGGGCTAAGGCACAGGGGCACGTGATGATCAACACGGAAACCGCGATCAGCAGGGCCGACTGCCAAGGCTGCCCCCCTGGGATGAGCCAGTATAAAAATGCCGCCAGCGCCAGCAGATGGACGACCGGCGCATACAGGCGGGCAACCCGGTCGGCAATGGCCACATAGCGGGCCCGCCCCTGCTCGGCGGCCTCCATCAGGCGAACGATCTCGGCCAGCACCGTCTCTTCGCCACTGGCGGTCGCCGTTAGGTGTAATGCCCCCGACAGGTTGATCGCCCCGGCAAAGATCTTATCGCCGGGTTTGGCGAGCGCGGGAACCGTCTCCCCCGTGATCAGGCTGGTATCCAGATCTGAGGTACCGCTGACGATCTGACCATCGACCGGAACGCGCTCGCCTGCGGCCACCAGCACGGTCATGCCGGGCGCCACCTCGGACGGCGGCATCATGCGCCGTGATCCATCCTCCAGAATAACCGTGGCATTCCCCGCCCCCATGGCGACCAATTGTTCGGCGGCGGAATGGGCGCGGCCCCGGGCGCGGCGGTCCAAATACCGCCCGATAAGCAGGAAAAACAGCAGGGTAACGGCGGAATCGAAATAGGCATGGGCACCGCCGGTGATCGTTTCATAGAGGCTCATGCTGCCCGCCAGAATCACCGCGAGGGAAATGGGCACATCCATGTTCAGGCGCCCGGCCTTGAGGGCCGTGACCGCCGAACGGTAGAACGGCAGCCCGGCATAGACGATGGCGGGGAGCGCCACCAGCGCCGAGGCCCAATGCAGCAGGTCCCGGGTGGAGGCCATCATCCCCTGGAAATAGCCCGCCCAGATGGAGACCGAAAACAGCATCACATTACCGGCGGCGAACCCGGCCACGGCCATGGCACGCAGGAGCTGTTTTTCATCGTCCCGGCCGGTTTGCTCCAACAGCGCAGGATCATAGGGCACCAGACGATAGCCCAAGGCGGTGACCCGCCCGACCAGGTCATTGGCACGGTCCGCCGTCCCCCGCCAGGTAAGAACCAAGCGACGGGTCGTCATGTTGACCCGGGCGGTCTCCACATCGGGTTCCCGCGCCAGAACGGATTCGATGAGCCATACACAGGCCGCGCAATGGAGGCCCTCGACCATCAGATACAGGGTGGATGTGGTGGCGCCGTCTTCTTCCCCCGGCCGGGAAAGCACCCGGGCCGTGTAATCCACCACCGGCGCGTCCACCTCCGGGCGCAGGCGACGCTGGTCTGGGTCGATGCAGCGGCGCTCGTAATATTTGCCGAAGCCGAGCCCCTTGATCAGGCCATGGGCACCGGCGCATCCGCCACAGCAGAAATCCGGCCCGCCCACATGGTCTGGCCCTGAGGGAACCGGTTCACCGCAATGCAGGCACGCCGCCATCGAGATTACTGGACTTTGACCCGTTTACTCAGATGGTACAGGTCGTCGCCCCGGCTGGCATAGATCTTCACCGTCCATTGACCGGGCAGAGAAAAGGCATTTTCCGCCGTATAGCGACCCTCGCCCTGGGGCGTGAGCATGATTTCATCTTCCTGCTCCTCGCCAACCGGTCGTTGGAGAATTGCCCGCACGGAAAGGTCATCCAACGGTGCGCCATCGGGGCCGCGCATTTCCAGCGCCAACAAGGCTTTCTTGTCGCCCTCGGTTTCGAAGGCGAATTCGGCGGTCCAGCCGAGTTTCTCCTGCCGCTCCATGGCATGCAGGGCCTCGTTATAATTCAACCCCTGCACATAATGCTTCTCGGTCTCCAAACCGGGGAACGTATCCACCGCCAGGAATATCATGACCCCGTTCACGGAGATCACCACCGCGAAAAAGGCGACGAAGATCCAGGGGTACCACCAGCCACGGGGGCGTTTTACAGGCGTTGTTTCTGCCATTTCCATCCTGAGGAATCTTTCTATCTAGCGCCCAGGCCCGACGAAGACCGTGTCATATTCGGCAATTTCACCTGTATCCTTATCACGCAGATGGAATTCCAGGGGCACGGATTTATCCTTCAGGGATTTTCGCGGCGCTTCCACCAAAATCCGATATTGCTCCACCGTATCTGGAGACGCGATGAGATCCACCGAGGTCACCCCGCGCGCTTCTTCCTTGCCGACCACGGTCATTGCCGCGCCTTCAATCCCGCTGAGAGCCAATTCATACTGCCCATCCTTGCGTTCCATATTGAGGATCTTGAAGGTGTAGGCATTGCGGATATCGCCGCTGGAAAGCTGCAC
>JBMYUJ010000013.1:30613-49844 GCA_049605255.1 Magnetospiraceae bacterium | reverse complement strand
ATGGCCGCCCCTCCAGCGGCGCCGAAGACCATTACACCCAATTGGAAAAACGCGCCCGCAAGCTGGAAACCTATGAGTTCGGCGATCATTGGGCGGAGATTGAGGGCAGCGGCGATACCGCCATCGTCACCTGGGGATCGATCACCGCCGTGGTGCGTGAGGCGCGGGACCGGCTGAAAGAAAAGACCGGCAAGGATATCAAAGTAATCTCCTTGCGCCTGTTGATGCCCGCGCAGACGGAAAAATTTGCGGCGGCGCTGGAAGGGGTCGATACTGTTCTGGTGATCGAGCAAAGCCATTCCAAACAGTTCTATCGCTACTTGCGCGCTTTTTTCGATCTGCCCAGATCTGTACGCGTGATCAACAAGCCGGGCCCCTTACCGTTCCGCCCCGGCGAACTGCTGACCGAAATCGAGGCCTGATGCCATGGATGGTTCCACCCCCACCGAAACCCTAAAGCCGAAGGATTACAAGTCGGACTACAAGCCCGTCTGGTGCCCCGGCTGCGGCGATTTTTCCGTGCTTTCCGCCGTGACCAAGGCGCTGTCTGGCCTGGGCCTGCCGCGCGAGAAGGTATCCATCATCTCCGGCATCGGCTGTTCGTCGCGCATTCCCGCCTATACCCGGGTGTATGGGTTCCACGGCGTGCATGGCCGGGCCTTGGCGCTGGCCACCGGCCTCAAGGTGTCTCGCCCCGATCTCACGGTGATCGCCACGGGCGGCGATGGCGATGGCTTTTCCATCGGCGGCAACCATTTCCTGCATGCCTGCCGCCGCAATGTGGACATGACCTATATCGTCATGGATAACCAGGTTTACGGCATGACCAAGGGCCAGGCCTCGCCCACCACGGCACCCGATTGGGCCGCCAGCAAGCTGACCCCCCACGGCACCGGCGTGAGCCCATTCCAGCCCCTGGCCGTGGCCCTGTCGTCGGGCGCCAATTTCCTGGCCCGCGGGTTTTCCGGCGACCCCAATAATTGCGCCCAGATCATCGCCCAGGCCATCGAGCATCCGGGCTTTTCCCTGGTGCAGATCCTGAGCCCCTGCGTCACCTTCCGCCCGGAACAGCGGGATTGGAAGCAGATCGTGCGCCCCGCCCCGGTGGAGCCCACGGATGACGCCGCCAAGGCGGCACGGCGGCTGATGTCCGACGATGGCATGAACACGGGTATCCTTTATGTGGGGCAACGTCCGGTCTACCGCCCGCCCCTCAAAACCACGGCGACGGTGAACGACCTGGCGGCGCCTTTCGCGGTGTGATGGGGCGGCAACCGCGCCCTTGGCGCGTACCGTGAGGCTCCTTTTCATCTGCACCGAAAACCGGTTGCGCAGCCCCACCGCGCAAGTGATCTTTGCCGCCTATGACGGCGTGGAAGCCCTTTCCGCTGGAACCAACAATGACGCGGAAACGCCCCTCTCCGGCGATTTGATCGAATGGGCCGATATTATTTTCGTCATGGAGAAATCTCACCGCGGCAAAGTTTCCAAGAGGTTCAAAGACCTTTTGAAGCATAAACGGCTGATCTGCCTGGATATTCCGGATCATTACGACTTCATGCAGCCGGAACTGGTCCGCATCCTTGAAAACCGCGTGGGCCCGTTCCTGCCATAGGGTATGCAAGAGCGTTCTCGAGGGCTTCCGTGACACCAAACGCGCACTCGCTTGTTGACATGATGCATTTTAGACCCGCGAAACCGCACATAGTTTCGCGGAAAAGGCACTAACGGGATCGTTTTTTCTTCGGCTTTTTGCGTATTCCTTGCCTCTGTTCCCACCAGCGGGTGACGGCGTTCAAATCACAGAAATGGCAAATGTGAGACATCGTGGCGGGTTCGGCCAGCCATTTATGTTGGCACTGGAGAAGGGAAGAGGGTTTCTTCCCAAACTCGCCATGACATCGGGGGCAGCGAAGCCCCGGTAAGGATCTCAACATAAAACTAACCAAATAAAACAAAACGATTACTGGATAAGATTTAATATATCTCCCCTTTATTTCACTTAATAGAAGAATAACTTATATAGCGAAATGAATAAAGAAACCGAATTCAAAAAATTCATGGTAAAAAATACGCATAGAAAGATACCATTTCACCCATACTTCTTCCTCTTTCACTTTATGGTAAAGTTTTTTCTCAACCTTCCTGAGAGCTTATCTTCCGATATACTCGATTAACGGAACGATTTTTTCAACACCCACATATTTCCGCAAAACGTCTTGGTTTTCGTCGCTCATTTAGATGATGCCTGCCTGGTTGACTGAAATTTCACCACCATGTTATGGGCCGGACAGCATTTAGGGTTTTTCAGTGGTAGGATTGTTCCAAGGGGCTCTTCCTTCCCCCTGGAATTCGAGCGGGCCGCCATTTTCAATACAGCGTGATGGATCGAGGACCCAAACCTGAGTTTTGAAAAACGACCCCGGAGTCTTGCCACGTCTTGGCTCTATCCAACGGTGGCGCTCACATCGGGTATAGCCTGCTTCCTTAAAGAGTGGTGTAAAATACAAGAGGGGTATGAATAAGCTAAAAAACATACAAAGCAAAACAGCCGATACCGCATAATAATGAATCTTCCTTGTTAAGTATGGAAAGATTAACCATAAAAAAATCAAATATATTAAACCAATAAAAAGCATAATCCCAGCACCTAAATCTGGAAAAAAAATAATTTCTGTAGCCCGCGATTGGATAAATTCAATTATTAGGAAATGCTCGTATAAATAATATGCCGAAGCTGACGTTAATATAACGAATGCAATAATTGCATCTACCGCTTCCCGGCCGGTTGGAATGGGACGCCCCCAAAGCCATTTTTTGCATTTGCTATTAGCCCTCATGGCGCCAGCCTTTGATCGTTGGAGAGATCAGCATAGGAGTGGCCTCCTGTTTCACGGGCACTGTCTTTTAAGTTCTGCGTGAAGTTTGTTTTATTATCAGTAATATTTAATAGCATATTGATACCAATTCCGATCACCGTTCCAAAAGTTACGGCGGCTACGTAAGGCCCGCCCACTGTACTGATGATGAGTCGCCCGATCAGCAGGCCGGCTCCTGTTGACATGGCCGTCTTTCCGACTGAGGTGACAGTACCCACCATGGCTTCGCTTGGGGTCTGTTCACCGCGCAGGACTTGCAGCGCTTCATCCCCCACAGCCACCAATGTTCCCACATAGGCCACCTGCCGCCCCGCCGGGATGGCGCGGCGCCCTGCGCACCCCCCGGGAAAAGCCCACCGCCGTGCCCGGCACGGTGCCGATATCGCCCATGCCATCGGGCATCCGCTGGGTGAGGTCCTTCTCCGTCGGGCCGCCCGGCGCCATCAGGCCATCGGCGGCCCGCTGCCCGGTAACCAATTGATAGGCCTTCACGGCCAGGGCGAGGGAACCATCATATACCCCGGTGATCGGCAGCTCCCAGGCGCCCACCGATTGCAGCAGGGCTTGCGCCACGGTTACATCTTCAGGCCGATTGGCACCGCCTTCTCCCACCGAGCCCCGCAAATGCCCCATTAGACACTCCTATTGCATGTATTTTTTACCAACATCCTCTCATAATGGTAAGGTTATCGTTGTCACATCACAAGAACAAAAAGGGAAAAAGAGAAGGGGCGAGAGACGCGAGGGGAGGGTTTGATAAGGACTTGCGCGCGAAGGAGCCAAAGCCCGCGAATAACCAGAACCCGCCCTTTTGCCACCGAGAGTCATAGGGTGAACCATAAGGGGGGAGGCCCAAACCTGTTCTCATTCAAGAGATCGGCCCAAAAACCCTCTGTCGGCCAACCCCATCAACTGACGCGCGAAATTATACTTGACGCGAAAGCGGGGAAATCGTAAGTTTCTGTCATGACAGAAATTATTGAACATAACGCCAAACTCCCGGAAGCGGTCGAACAATTCGTTCTGCATTGGGGGGATTTGGGCAGCCAATGGGGCGTCAACCGCTCGGTGGCGCAAATTCAGGCGCTGCTCTACCTCAGCGAAAAACCGATGACGGCGGAGGAAATTTCCGAGACCCTCAGCCTCGCGCGGTCCAACGTGTCCAACAGCATCAAGGAGCTGATCGGCTGGAAACTGATCCGCCGGGTGCCCGTGTTTGGCGATCGGCGCGACCATTTCGAGGCGGAGGCAGACCTGTGGCAAATCCTGATCTGCATCGCCCAGGGGCGCAAGGAACGGGAGATCGACCCGGCCATCGCCGCCTTGAAAGACATCATGGCCCGGGTGGATGACGACCCCACGATTTCCGAAACCTCCCGCACCCGGCTGCGGGAAATGCACAGCTTCATGGGCACGTTGGATTCCTGGTTCGGTCAGATGCTGACCGTGCCGCCCGCCACCCTGATGCGTTTGATCAACATGGGCACCAAGGTGGTATCGATCCTGGGCCTGGGCGGCAAAGACAGCAAGAAGAAGGGATAAGACCAAGAGCAGCAGGAGAGAGGCAGAAAAAAATTTCGCCGGTTATTTCTCTATTTACAGAAATAACCGTTTTATCAAAAGGAACCGATATCATGTATATCCCGCCCCCAGACCATCTGCAGAGGCCCGCGCGAACATCCCGATTTGCCGAGGATCACCGGTTTCGCGACCTATTGGGCCCTGCCTGGGAGACCCTGCCCGCCGCCGTCCGGCAGCGCTTTGGCCGCAAGGCGGTGGGGCATGACGCCATTACCTATGTGGGAGAGATCGTCCGCAGCCATCGGACCTGGCACGGGCGGCTGTTTGCCACGCTGTGCCGTCTGGTGGGCGCGCCGCTGCCCCTGGGAGACGAGATCGGCGTGCCCGCCGTGGTCTCCGTCACCGAGGACCCGCAAGGCGGCGGCCAGTTCTGGACCCGCATCTATGGGCGGCGGCACGGCTTTCCACAGGTGATCACCAGCAGCAAGCGGTTCTCCGGCCCCACGGGGATGACCGAATATCTGGGCTATGGGCTCGGCATCGCCCTGAAAGTGACCGCCGACCCCCGGGGCCTCAGTTTTCACAGCGACCACTATGTCCTGACCCTCGGGGGCACCCGGCTCGCGCTCCCCCGCTGGCTGGGCAATCTCCTGGGGCCGGGCGCCCTCACCATCCGCCACGAGGACCGGGGCGATGGCAGTTTTTATTTCATCTTGCGGCTGCGCCATCCGTTGTTCGGCACCAGCCTGGAACAATGGGGCCTGTTCCGCGAGCGCGCCGCGCATCCCATTGGGAGGACACCCTCATGACCGATCTTCTTTGGACCCTCATTTTCATCCAAATCGCCATGGGCGGTTTCGATACCCTGTATCACCATGAACTGACCGAACGGTTGGCCTGGCGTCCCGCCCAGCGGCAGGAACTCCGCCTGCATGGTGTGCGCAACTGGGCCTATGCCCTGGTGTTCCTCGCCTTCGGGTGGACGGCACCGCAGGGGTGGCTCGCCGTGCTCCTGATGGCGGTGCTTATGGCAGAACTGGGGATCACCTTTTGGGACTTCGTGGAGGAAGACCGCAGCCGCCGCCTACCCGCGACGGAACGGGTATTGCACACCGCCCTGACCCTGAATTACGGGGTGATTCTGGCGGTCCTGTTCCCGTTGCTCTTGGGCTGGGCGCAGCGCCCCACGGCGCTGGTGCCGGTTTCTTATGGCATCTTGAGTTGGCTCTGCACCATCGCGGCGGTCGGGGTGCTGATCTCCGGCTGGCGGGATTTTACCGCCGCGCGCCGGACCCAAGCCCTCACCCCCACCGATCCGGCCCCCCTGGCGGCGGCGCTGCCGATCCCCCAATCCATCCTGATCGCGGGCGGCACCGGCTTTATAGGACGCCGCTTGGCTGCAGCCCTGATCACCGCCGGGCATGATGTCACGCTCTATGTCCGGTCACCTGCGCGGATGCAGGGGTTGCCTGCGCCCTATCGGCTGGTCACAAATCTTAACCAGATCAGCGCCGACAGCCGGTTCGATGCGGTGATCAATCTGGCCGGGGAGCCCCTTGCCGACGGCCTCTGGACGCGCCAGAAACGGCGGCGTATTTTACGCTCCCGCCTTACCGTTACCCGGGATCTGGTCGCCCTGATCCGGCGCCTGCACCAGACCCCACCGGTGTTTGTTTGCAGCTCCGCCATCGGGTTTTACGGGCTGCAGGGGGATGACATCCTCGACGAAACCGGCATCGGCACCCCTTGCTTTACGCGGGAAGTCTGCGTCCGCTGGGAGCGGGCGGCGCGGCGCGCAGAAGCCACCGGCACGCGGGTGGTACGGTTGCGGACGGGGCTGGTGCTGGGCGCCGAGGGCGGTTTGCTGTCGCGGCTTTTGGTGCCTTTCGAATGGGGGCTGGGCGGCCCAATCGGCAGCGGGCGGCAGTGGATGAGCTGGATTCATCGGGACGATCTGGTGCGGCTGATCGTGCATCTCCTGGTCACCCCCACCCTCGCGGGCCCGGTGAATGGCACGGCGCCCATCCCCTTGCGCAACCAGGATTTCACCGATGCCCTGGGCCATGCCTTGCACCGCCCCGCCTGGCTGCCCCTTCCGGCCGCGCCTTTGCGCTGGGCTTTGGGGGATTTTGCCGAGGAACTGCTGCTAAGCGGGCAACGGGTGGTTCCCAACGCGGCCTTAACCAGCGGCTTTCGCTTCACCTATCCCGAGATCGACGGGGCGCTGGTGGAGATCGTTCGGCAAGGTGGGGGTGCTGGGGCGGCGCGGGAATCAGCTCACTCAATAACCCGAATCTCGCCCCCCATACGGGAATGATCCAGGCCGCAATACTCCATGCAGCGGATCTGCAAATCGACCCCGGCGGTGGGGGTGAGCGGCGAGGCCACCTCCCGCCCCGGGATCAGGGTTTCGCCGATGCCCAGCTTGGGAATGGCCAAGCCATGCATCACATCCGCCGACATCACCCGCAGATCATAGGTAGCACCCGCTTTCAGCACCAGCACGGGGCTGAACTGAAACCGCTGCGCGACCACATAGACGGGCCCCGGGGGCGGCTGCACGATGGGAATGCCATCTTCCGTTTCTCCCTGCCCATAGGCCGCTGCCTGCGCCGCCAGTTTTTCCAGGAACGGATCAATGGCGGCAAGGTCGGGCGCGGGGGCCGGTTGGCGCGCGGAGAATACCGGCAACAGGCCATAGCCGGTGATCAGCAAGGTGGCGCCGACCACCAGAATCGCGAGGGCGCGGGTCATGGGGCGGCCTCCCGCCGCATCAGCAGCCTGATCGCCAGCCAGATGAACAGGATGCCGCCGACCACCGCGAGCAAACCGCCGATGCCGGCGCCGCCCATGGAGATCTGCTTTACCAGGGAATCCAGCCCCTGCTCCGCCCCCGCCACCTTGCGCGGCACGCCCAAGGACCCGGCGGCGAACAGGCCGAGGGCGTGCAGCATCTGCCCCATCCCGTAAAACCAGGCGAGCCAGCGCAGCGTCTTGGGGCGTGGGCCCGCGCGATTCCAGGCGGCGGGCAGCAGCACCAGGACATAGGTCATGAGGGCCAGATTCACCGCCCCGGTCACGGCGTGATAATGGGCGGGCGTGCGCGTATCCGCCACCCCGAGGGCATATCCCAACAGGCCGCCCAGGCCGAACAACAGCAGGGTCAACAACAGGGCCGGGCCGGTGGCCGCCCGGAACCAGCCGGGGCGGCGGCGCAGGTCCATCGCCAAAGCGCCCCCCACCAACAGCGGCGGCAACACCAGGCCGAACCAGAACAGGCGGGTAAAGCCATCCCGATAGCCGGGCCCGGCCGGGTCCAGCATCAGGGCGATCACCGGGCCGAACAGGCCCACCGCCGCCATGGCCAGGAAGGACGCGGCATATAATCGCCCCCCGGGCGGTGCCCCGGCCAGCTTGGCCCAGACCACCAACAAAAGACCGGTATAAACGAACTGCAACAGATGCCCGGCGCCCCAGAACAGGCGCTCGAAATAGGCGGCTTCGCCCAACCAATCGGGCAAACGCATCCCGGTGATGGCCCCGGTCAACACCGCCAGCAGAAACAGAAACCCGCTCGCCGCCACACCCCCGGTTACCGGATCGGCGCGCCACAGATCGGGCCGCAACAGCAAGCGCATCACCGGAATGCTCACCCCCAGGGCCAGCATCATCAACCCGGCCAGAAACAGCGGGTGATCCACCACCGGCACATAATCGCTGAAATCCACGCTGCCGAGATCGGCCAGGGCGGGGACGGCGAGGCAAATCCCGCCCAGCCCGGCGAGGCCAGGGCCGACCCAGGACCCGAAAGGCCCGGCGGGCGCGCCCGCTTCGGTCAACGCGGCCGAAGCCAGATGGGCCAGCATCCCCAACAGCCAATAAACGAAGGAGAACACCACATGGGTGACCAGGGCTTTGTAGAAAAAGGTTTCCCAGGGCCAGGGCAGCAAGTCTTGCAACACCGGCGCCCGGGACATGGCCAGCAGAAGGGCGAACACGCCGGCAAGCCCCAACGCGGCGACGGACAGGGCCGCCCAGGCCGCCGGTTCCCGCTGCGGTGTGGCGGTCACGCGGTTCCCGGAAACCAATGATACAGCATGAAATAGACCACCACGCCGGTCACCGATACATAAAGCCAGATCGGTAGGGTCCAGCGCGCCAGTTTCTTATGCTTGTCGAACCGTTCTCGCAAGGCCCGCCAGGCGGTGATGGCGATCATCGGGGTCACGACCACGGCCAAGATCACATGGCTGATCAGGAGTGTGTAATAAAGCGGCCGAATGGCCCCTTCGCCCCGGAATTCAAACACCGGTGCGGAGAAATGATGCGCCAGATAGCCGATCAGAAAGGCGGCAGAAAACACCAGGGCGCTGACCATGGCGGCGCGATGCAGGTCGCGCTTGCCCTGGCGGATCATCACAAACCCGGTGGCGATGCACAGCGTGGCGATCCCGTTAAAGAGCGCGTTCAGATGCGGCAGAACGGAAGAGGTCATCAGGGGCCGTAAAAATGGATTTTATAGATAATGCTGGCAAAGGAAATCAGCGCCACGATGCCCAGCACGGCGGCCAGGGTCCAGTTGTTGAACCGCCCGCTGCTGCCGTTTTCTTCTGTCTCTTGGCTCATCTGCCTCACATACTCCTGCTATGCTACGCTTGCCTTCGGCGGCTGGGAAGATATATGCACCACGGACGCGGGAGCAAGCAGGGGATTCATTTTATGCGCATTTGGTTATGAGTATTTGGGGCAAGATCGTTGGCGGCGTCGCCGGATTCTGGCTTGGCGGGCCGCTGGGCGCCATCGCCGGTGTGGCCGCCGGGCATTTGGTGGACCGGACCGGCGCGGCCAGCGACGCGCCCCGCATCTCTCATGACGACGGCATGGACGGGCCCGGCGCGGGTGCCGACCCCCGCACCGCCGCCGCCGATAGCTGGACCAAGAAAACCGCCTTTACCGTGGCCCTGATTGTGCTCGGCGCCAAAATGGCGAAGGCGGACGGCCAGGTGACCCGGGACGAAGTGGACGCCTTCAAGCAGGTGTTCCGCATTCCGCCCAAGGACATGGGCACGGTGGGCCGCATTTTCGATCAGGCCAAGCAGGACCCTTTGGGCTACGAGCCTTACGCCCAGCAATTGGTGGATATTTTCGGCCCGCGCGCGCCGATATTGGAAGAGTTTCTCGACGGCCTGTTCCATATCGCCAAGGCGGATGGTGTGGTTCACCCGAACGAGGTTGCGTTCCTCCGCCGAGTGGCGGGTATTTTCGGTTTCGAAGACCGGGAGTTTGACCGGGTCAACGCCCGCCATGTGCCGGACGGAAACCCCTATGAAATTCTCGGCGTGCCCCATACGGCCGATGACGCGGCCATTAAATCCGCCTATCGGGCCCTGGTGCGGGAAAACCACCCCGATAAATTGGTCGCCGAAGGATTGCCCGAGGAAATGATCACCATGGCAACCGAACGCATGGCCGCCATCAATGCCGCCTACGACGCCATTCAGAAACAACGGGAAATTTCATAACCATGGGCGCGATGGCCGCACGCAAACGGATCGCCCTCGTGGCGCATGATTCCCAGAAAGATACCATGGTCGCCTGGGCGACACGGCAACGGGATTGCCTGGCCAAGCATGACCTGTGGGGTACCGGCACCACCGGTGGGCGGGTTGCCGAGGGTACCGGCTTGCCGGTGACCCGATTGAAAAGCGGCCCCTTGGGCGGCGACCAGCAATTGGGCGCCATGATCGCCGAGGGCAAACTGGATATTCTAATTTTCTTCACCGATCCGCTGGCCGCGCTGCCCCACGATGTGGATGTCAAAGCCCTGCTTCGGGTGTCCACCCTGCATCAAGTGGTCATTGCCTGCAACAGCGCCACCGCCGATTTTGTGGTGCATTCTGATTTCATCGATACAGGATATGCCCCTTCCGAAGGCGATATGGACTTTTAAAGGCTGGTTTTGATGGTCGCCCTGTTTATCGATGCGGATGCCTGCCCGGTAAAAGATGAAGCCATTCGTGTGGCTGACCGGCATGGGTTGCAGGTCCATATGGTTTCCAACGGCGGCATTCGCCCCTCCCCAAATCCACGGGTCAATCTGGTGATCGTGCCGCAAGGGCCCGATGCCGCCGATGACTGGATCGCCGAGAACATTGCCGCCTGGGATATCTGCGTCACCAACGATATTCCCCTTGGCGCCCGCTGCCTGGAGAAACAGGCATTGGCGCTACGCCCCAATGGGGATGTGTTTTCAGAGGCCCGCATCGGCATGGATCTGGCCAACCGGCAATTGATGCAAGAACTGCGGGAGACTGGCGCCATCACCGGCGGCCCCAGGCCCTTCGGCAAGGCGGACCGATCAGCCTTTCTTAGCCGCCTGGAAAATATTGTGCGCGAGGCGATGAAAGGCCAGGGCGCCTAAGGCACCAATCGGTAACCGCCAGAATCGGTGACCAGGATCGCGGCATTGGAAGGATCTTTTTCGATCTTCTGGCGCAGGCGATACACATGGGTTTCCAGGGTATGCGTCGACACCCCCTCGTTATAGCCCCAGACCTCGCCCAACAGCACATCCCGGCTGACCACCCGGCCATTGGCCCGATACAGGAACTTCAGGATCGACGTTTCCTTGTCGGTCAGGCGGATTTTCTTATCGGTTTCATTTTCCACCAGCATTTTGTTGGACGGCTGAAACAGATAGGGGCCGATGGTGAAACTTGCATCCTCGCTTTGCTCATGTTGGCGGATATGGGCGCGAAGGCGCGCCAACAGAACGCCGAGGCGGAATGGCTTGGTGACATAATCATTGGCACCCGCATCCAACCCCAAAATGGTATCCGCATCCGTATCGGCACCCGTCAGCATGATGATCGGCGCCTTCATGCCGTGACGGCGCATCAACCGGCAGACTTCCCGCCCATCGATGTCGGGCAGGCCCACGTCCAGGATGACGACGTCAAAATTATCCTTTTTGATGCAATCGAGGGCTTCGGTGCCATTTACGGCGAAAGTGGTCGTAAAATCCTCGTGCAACTCAAGCTGCTCGCGCAAGGTCGCCCGCAGCGCATCATCGTCATCCACCAGCAAGATATTTTTTCTGGCGACAAGGTCCCCCATAACCGGTCAAGCCCCGTTGTTTCTTCCTGCCTTAAGCATTTAATCCATCTTTGCGTTTCCCCCAAGCCCTTTCCGGCAGGGGGCAGGAATAGAAGACGGTGGAATTCATTTTGAAACCCCCGGCAATCGAGGCTACATAACCTGTATGCCCCATCGTCTGCATATTGACACAGAAAACCCGCTCAAGGACCCACAAGCCCTGGTGGCGGTGGACCGCGCGGTTGCCGACTTGCGCCGCGGCGGCATTCTGGTGATCCGTGGCTCGGCGAAGGAAACCGCCCTGGCCCTGGCTGCCGAGGCCGCCACCCCAGCGGCATTGGATAAATTGCGGAAGTTATCTGGCGGCGAGCCGGTGCTGGCGGTGACTGGGCATCGGGCCCACTCTCTGGGCCTGAAGGAGGTGGAAGAGACCGCCCCTGCCGTACTGTTGCGGACGGAAGAGGATTTGACCGCCTGGGTCGCCGGTGACGTGGCCGACCCCTTGGCACAGGGTGAGGTGTCGGAACATGTTTCCTGGACCTGCGAAACCGCCCCAGGAAACAGCGTTGCCGCCGCCGCCATCGGCTTGGTCAAGATCGCCCGCATGCTGCCCACCATGGTCATCTCCCCTTTACGGAACCTGAAGGCGGCCGCCTATCCGGTGGCCTGGGCCGATAGCGAAAATTTGCTGGTGGTGGAAGCCGAACAGATCTTTGATTACGAGAGCAATGTGGCCCGCAGCCTGCGCGAGGTCAGCGCCGCCCGCGTTCCGTTGGACGGCGCGGAAGATGCGCGCATCGTCACCTTCCGCCCCGCCGATGGGGGCATCGAGCATCTGGCCATCGTGATCGGGTCCCCCAAAGCCAACGAACCGGTGCTGACCCGCTTGCATTCCGAATGCTTTACCGGGGATCTGTTGGGGTCCTTGCGTTGCGATTGCGGCGATCAATTGCGCGGCGCCATCGAAACCATTTCCAAATCCGGGTCCGGTGTGCTGCTATATCTGGCGCAGGAAGGCCGGGGCATCGGCCTGGTCAACAAGCTCCGGGCGTATGAGCTTCAGGATACCGGGCTGGATACCCTGGATGCCAACGAACAGATCGGATTCGACGCCGATGAGCGGGTCTTCCTACCCGCGGCCGAAATGCTCCGGCAAATGGGATTTTCCACCGTGCGGCTGCTCACCAACAACCCGGATAAGGTGGAGGCCCTCGCCCGATTCGGCATCACCGTATCAGAACGGGTACCCCATAATTTCCCCGCCAATCGCCATAACAGCGCTTATTTGCGCACCAAGGCAGACCGCGCAGGACATCTGCTTTAAGGGTTGGATTGGTCGGCGGCGCCTTCCAAAAGCTGCTTTGCCGTCTTTGCCGCTTCCCGGGCGAGGTCGTCGACCCGTTCGTTTTCCGCATGGCCCGCATGGCCCTTGACCCAGGTCCAGGTGACGGTGTGGGGGGCGAGCGCCGCCTCCAGCTCCTGCCAGAGTTCCGCGTTCTTCACCGGTTTCTTGGCCGCCGTGCGCCAGCCATTCCGCTTCCAGCCCACGATCCATTGGGTGATTCCATCCATCACATAGCGGCTGTCCGTGTGAATATGAACCGGCACCGGGCGTTTTAATGCGCGCAGGCCTTCGATCACCGCTTGCAATTCCATGCGGTTGTTGGTGGTCTCCAACGCATAGTCGGACAGTTCCTTTTCCGTACCGTTCCAGCGCAACAGCGCCGCCCAGCCGCCGGGCCCCGGATTGCCGAGGCAGGCCCCGTCGGTGAACAGCTGAACCATGTTGCCCGTATCCGTCATTTGGTGATCCCGTAATCCGCTGCGCTTTTGGCGGCTTGGTGAAAGCGCAGCTTGTGCCAATATTCCAGCGGGTCTTTTTTCCGTCCCAAGGCGCCATCTGCGCCATGAAACCAATCCTGCAGGCGAGTGAGCAGGAACCGTAAGGAGGCCCCCCGCGCCAGCAAAGGCAAAGCCGCCATTTCCGCCTCGGTGAAAGGCCGCACGGCACGATAGGCGGTCAGCAATCCGCGCGCCTTGGTCACGTTGAAATCCCCATCGGGTTCGAAGCACCAAGCGTTGAGGCAAATGGCGATCTCGTAAGCGTAAAGATCGGTGCAGGCGAAATAGAAATCGATGATGCCGCTCACCGCCAGGCCGGTGAACATCACGTTATCGGGAAACAGATCACCATGAATCACCCCGGCGGGCAGGTCCTCTGGCCAAGCGGATTCCAGAAAGTCCAGCTCTGCCGCCACCGTTTCCGTCAACGCGGGCCAGGTTTTTTGAGTCTCCGCCTCTGTTGCCGCGAACAAAGCCCGCCAGGTTTCGAGCGAGAAATCATTGGGGCGTTGTGCGGCAAAATTGGCGCTGGCCAGATGTAGGGCCGCCAGCGCCCCGCCCAAGGCCGTGCAATGGTCACGGCGTGGGCGCCGCGGCGACAGCCCCTCCAGAAAGGTGACGATGGCGCAGGGGCGCCCGGCGACCTCATTCACCCAGGCGCCGTTCCCTTTCAGCGGCACCGGGCAGGGGATACCGCGCGCAGATAGATGATCCATCAGCCCCATGAAAAACGGCAAACCCGCCGGGTCCACGCGCTTTTCAAACAGGGTCAGGATGTACCGGCCCGTGGTGGTCTGCAAAAAATAATTGGAGTTTTCGATGCCTTCCGCGATGCCTTTGAAGCTGACCGGCGCGCCGATATCGTAGCCCGCGAGCAGCGCCGCCAATTGGTCATCGCTGACCTCTGTGTAGACCGCCATGCCAGGCTCACCCGTTGAGCCCTTCCGGCAGCTTGAAGTGGACGTTTTCCTCGCTGGTGACCACTGTTTCCACGGTCACCGCGTAACGTGCCTTGAAGGCGGCGATAACCTCTTCGATCAGCACTTCCGGCGCCGAGGCCCCGGCAGTAATGCCCACCACGGCGGCGGATTCCAGCGCCTGCCAATCCAGATCCTCCGCCCGCTGCACCAAGGCGGCGCCCGCACACCCGGCGGCGCGGGCCACCTCCACCAAACGGCGCGAATTGGAGGAATTGGGCGCGCCGACCACCAGCATATAGTCGCAGCGCGGCGCCACATCCTTGACCGCCATCTGCCGGTTGGTGGTGGCGTAGCAGATATCCTCTTTTCGCGGGCCGTGCAGATCGGGGATGCGTTGCTTCAAAATGTCGATAATGGCCGCGCAATCATCCACGCTAAGTGTGGTCTGGGTGGAATAGGCATAGGCGCGCCGCGGGTCCACGGGGATGCCACGGGCGGCCGCCTCGGATTCCACCAGGGTTACCGCGCCCTCGGGCAATTGGCCCATGGTGCCGATCACCTCCGGATGACCATCATGACCGATCAGTAGCACATGGCGGCCTTCCGCATGCTGGCGCTCCGCCTGGCGATGCACCTTGGATACCAGCGGGCAGGTGGCATCGAGATAGAACAAGCCCCGGTTTTTGGCCTTCTCCGGCACGGATTTCGGCACCCCATGGGCGGAAAACACCACCGGCACGCCATCGGGCACCTCGTCCAGGCTTTCCACGAAGACCGCGCCCTTGTCGCGCAGCCCATCCACCACGAAGCGGTTATGGACGATCTCGTGGCGCACATAAACGGGGGCGCCGAAACGTTCCAACGCGCGTTCGACGATATGAATGGCCCGATCAACCCCGGCGCAAAAACCGCGCGGGGCCGCAAGCAGAAGGGTTCTTTGACGCTGTTTCATGCTCCCTGTTATGGCGCGCAAAACCGGCTTTGAAAAGGCATGATCTGCTTTGCGGAAAGAACGGCCATTCCCGGCTTGTCTCGACACCGGGCCTCCACTAGAGTTCCTGACGAGAAAATCGTTCCACGGGAGACCCCGGACCCATGTCCTTGCCTGTTTGGCTCAAACGCCTCGCTTTATGTTCTCCGCTTCTATTGACGGCCTGCGCCGGAGACGAGGGGGTGGATTATGCCCGCCCCGCCGCCTGCCCGGATGTAAAAATCTTGGCCGATGCGGAACGGCTGGTGAAGCTGGGCCCCGACAATCAGGTGCAGTATGAAGCCCGAATCATTGGGTATACCGGTGAATGCAGGTATCAGGACGATGGGGGCCGCCCCACAAGCACCACCGTGGATATGACCGTGGGCATCGATGTGGTCCGGCCGGTGGACGACCAGGAAAAACGCTTGGCGGTGCCTTATTTCGCCGCCGTAATCAGCCCGGATCAGCGCATTCTTGGCAAGCAGCTTTTCGTGCTGGATGCCGGATTCGAGGCCCAAGAGACAACGCGCCGATTCGCGGATCGCCCGCTCTCCATCACCATCCCCGTGACGGGCGATAATTATCCTGCGGATTACCGTATTATGTTGGGGTTCCAGTTAACGCCCCAGGAAATGGCATATAACCGGCGCAACGCCGGGCAATAGATCCCGAGCCACGATCGCCTCAGGAGGGTATGGCCATGGCGAAAACAAAATATTCCAAGGATCATGAATGGGTGGAGGTTGCCGACGGCATCGCCACTGTCGGAATCTCCGACTATGCCCAGGAGCAACTGGGCGATGTGGTGTTCGTGGAGTTGCCCAATGTGGACCGGGAGGTCGACCAGGGAGATGAAATCGCCGTGATCGAATCCGTGAAGGCGGCTAGCGAGCTTTACGCCCCCGTCTCCGGCACCGTGGTCGAGATCAACGAAGACCTGGCCGAAGACCCGGCCGTGATCAATGCCGATCCGCTGGGCGAAGGCTGGTTTCTAAAAATCAGCCTGTCGGACCCCAGCGAGATCGATGATCTGATGAGCGAGGACGACTACCAGTCCTATGTGGACGGGTTGGACGAATAGGGTCCAACCCGCTTTACTTTAATCCGGCACCCCCTCGCCGTTGAAGGCGAGTTGGTCGTCCACCACGGTCACGGCCACCGCATCGCCATCCTTGATGGTGCCGCGCAAGATTAGCTCCGCCAGCGGATTTTGCAGATGGCGCTGGATCGCCCGTTTCAGGGGCCGTGCGCCGTAAACCGGGTCATAGCCCCGCTCCGCCAGCCATTCCTGCGCGGGATCGTCTAGCTCAACCGTGATCCGCCGACCCGCCAACAGCTTGGACAAGCCCCGAAGCTGAATATCGACGATCTTGTTGATATGGTCGCGGAACAGCCGGTGGAACAGGATGATCTCGTCCAGCCGATTGAGGAATTCCGGCCGGAAGGCGCTTTTCACGATTTCCATCACCGGACCGCGCACCGCATCCGTATCGTCGCCATCCTGTTGCGCGGCCAGAATATCCGCCCCCAGGTTGGAGGTCAGCACGATCAGGGTATTGCTCATATCCACCGTGCGGCCCTGGCCATCGGTCAGGCGGCCATCGTCCAGCACCTGCAACAGCACGTTGAATACGTCCGGGTGGGCTTTTTCCACCTCGTCGAACAACACCACCTGATAGGGCCGACGCCGCACGGCTTCGGTCAGGGCGCCGCCTTCATCATAGCCCACATATCCCGGCGGCGCACCGATCAGGCGGGCCACCGTATGTTTTTCCATATATTCGGACATATCGAGCCGCACCAGCGCGGTTTCGTCATCGAACAAAAACTCGGCCAGAGCCTTGGTGAGTTCGGTTTTGCCGACACCCGTGGGACCGAGGAACAAGAAGGAGCCGATGGGCCGCCCGGGATGCTGCAACCCGGCCCGCGCCCGGCGCACGGCGTTGGAAACAGCCTCCAACGCCTCGGCCTGGCCGATCACCCGCTGGCGCAGGTTATCTTCCATGTTCAGCAGCTTCTCGCGCTCGCCTTCCATCATCTTGTCGACGGGCACGCCGGTCCAGCGGGACACCACCTGGGCGATATGATCCGCGTTGACGGCCTCCAGCACCATGCCATGCTTTTCCTTGGCCTCGGCGGCTTTGAGCTTTTGCTCCAGATCCGGGATTTCGCCATAGCGCAGCCGCCCGGCTTCTTCATACCGGCCTTCCCGCTGCGCCTGATCGGCGGCAATGCGGGCATGGTCCAAGGCCTCCTTGGTCTTTTGCAGATCGGCCAGGGCCTGCTTTTCCGCGCTCCAGGTTTCGGTCAGGTCGGCGGATTTCTTTTCCAGCTCCACCAATTCGGTTTCCAGTTTTTCCAGCCGATGCTTGGCGCCATCGTCGCTTTCCTTGCGCAACGCCTCGCGCTCGATCTTCATCTGGATGATTCGCCGATCCAGTTCGTCTAACTCTTCCGGCTTGGAATCCGCCACCATGCGCACCCGGCTGGAGGCCTCGTCCATCAGGTCGATGGCCTTATCCGGCAAAAATCGGTCGGAAATATAGCGGTGCGACAAGGTCGCCGCCGCCACTAAGGCCCCGTCATGAATGCGCACCCCGTGATGCACCTCGTATTTTTCCTTAATGCCGCGCAGGATGGAAATGGTCTCCTCCACCGTGGGCTCATCCACAAACACCGGCTGGAAACGCCGGGCCAAGGCGGCGTCTTTCTCCACATGCTTGCGATATTCATCCAGGGTGGTTGCGCCCACGCAATGCAATTCACCGCGCGCCAGGGCGGGCTTTAGCAGATTCGACGCATCCATGGACCCTTCGGCGGCGCCCGCGCCCACCAGGGTATGCATCTCGTCGATGAACAGGATCACCTCACCTTCCGCAGAGGTGACCTCCGTGAGCACGCCTTTCAGGCGTTCCTCGAACTCGCCGCGATATTTGGCGCCCGCCACCAAAGCGCCCAGGTCGAGCACCAACAAGCGCTTGTCCTTCAACGAGCCGGGGATATCCCCATCGACGATGCGCTGCGCCAAGCCTTCCACCACGGCGGTCTTGCCGACGCCGGGTTCGCCGATCAGCACGGGATTGTTTTTGGTGCGGCGGGACAGGACCTGTACCGTGCGCCGGATTTCCTCATCCCGCCCGATGATCGGATCGATCTTGCCATCCCGGGCAGCGGCCGTGAGATCGCGGGTATATTTATCGAGCGCGTCGTAGCTGTCTTCCGCCGAGGAACTGTTCGCCTTGCGGCCTTTGCGCAAGGCGGTGATCGCCGTATTCAGGCTTTGCGGCGTGACCCCATGGGCTTTCAACGTTTTGGAAGCATCGCTGCCTTGGGCGAGGGCCAGGGCCAACAGAAGATATTCCACGGTCACGAAAGAATCGCCCGCCTTTTCCGCAACGGTCTGCGCCTGATCGAGAATCTTCGCCAGTTCCGGCGCCATGTAGAGCTGCGCCGCACCCTCCACCTTCGGTAGTTTGCCCAGGGCCAATTCGACCGCCCGGTCGACGGCGGCGGAATCCCCACCAGCCTCTTGGATCAACCCCGCACAAAGCCCATCCGGGTCTTCCAGCAGGGCCTTCAGGAGATGGTCGGAAACCAGTTGTTGATGCCCCCGGCGCATGGCCAGGGTTTGCGCATTTTGCAAGAAGCCGCGCGAACGCTCCGTGAATTTTTCGAAATCCATTGCCGCATCCTTTCCGTGACGAGGCATCCCATCCCATCAGGCAATGCGGATACCCCTCTGACAGCTAAGGATAAATATGGCGCGAGCACCCGCAAGCGCAAGTCTAGGGTCGGATCGTCTGAGATGGAATCACTTTGAGTGATTCAATCCAAGACGTGAATCCGACCCGACCTATTAAATTGAGAGGGCGATTCACGGATGAGATGGGCGCAACAAGGGCGCCAAGCTCATCCGATCGCGCTCTCGCGTCGGATCGTCTGAGAGGGAATCACTTTGAGTGATTCAATCCAAGACGTGAATCCGACCCGACCTATTAAAT
>JBMYUJ010000013.1:0-30513 GCA_049605255.1 Magnetospiraceae bacterium | reverse complement strand
TGAGAGGGCGATTCACGGATGAGATGGGCGCAACAAGGGCGCCGAGCTCATCCGATCGCACGTGCCCGTCCGATCGCGCTCTCGCGGGGAGCGCGTCCGCGGTAAAAAATAATTCTCGAAAATCAAGCGACCGCGGCGGTCTCTTCCGGCTTATCTTTTTTGCGAGACGTCTTGGTCGTGCGGCGTTTGGGCTTTTCCGGCTCTTCAGGTGCCGCCGCCGCTTCCGGCTCGGCCTGCGCTTCTGGCGCTTTGGGTTCGTCTACCGGCTGGGGCGCTTCGACCGGCGCAGCATCTTGCGCAGGCGTGGCCGCATCGGCCTCGGCGTCGCTGGACTCCGCCTGGACATTTTGGGAGGCGGAATCTTCCGCAGCCCCATCGTCGCCGCTGTCCATATCACCATGTCCGGCGCCGTTGCCGTGGCGGCGACGGTCCCGATTGGGATCATTTCGCGGCTGCCCTTCGTTCCGCATGCCGGAAACTTCGGCAAGCAGTCGTTGATAGTGATCCGCATGCTGCAAGTAATTCTCGCTGCTGACCCGGTCTCCAGAAGAGGCCGCATCGCGAGCAAGCGACAAATACTTTTCAATCACTTGCTGGGCCGTGCCCCGCACCCGCACATCGGGCCCGTTGCTATCAAACACCGTGTTCCGGTTCGGACCTCGGCGGTTATTCCCGCGCGGTCGGGATCGTTTGGAAGATGGACCTTTGTTCATCGACTCTATGTTCAATCAGTGAGGTTTACGTTTCCTCGCACTTACCGCGCGCCCGGCGTATAAGCGTGCCGCCTGTGCCGCGTTTTCAATACGGTAACTCAAGAAAACAATTAACGACGTGTTCGCTGGTCTTTCCCCCACCCCGATCCGAATTACGAATAATCCGGCCCGACACGTCGTATAAACACACTAGCCGGGGAGTTGCCGCTTTCCAACACTTTTTTTCGGCTATTTTTTACGCCGACGCCGCGGAACGGGCCAGGACGCAACGGGGCATACCGGCCAAATCGGCCTGCACCCCCTCAACCCGCAGGCCCACCTGCTGCATCATCGCGGCCACAGGCTCTGCCTGGCCTGGCCCGATTTCGAAGACAACCCACGCGGCGGGGGCCAATAAACGCCCCAAAGACCAGAGGATTTCCCGGTAGCAATCGAGCCCATCCACGCCGCCATCCAACGCCCCCCGGGGTTCATGGCGGGCGACCTCCGGGTCCAGATCATCAATTTCCCCGGTGCCGATATAAGGGGGGTTGCACACGACCAGATTAAATGGTTCGGCCAAGCCCTCGCCCCAATGCCCTTCCCGGAACGTGGCACGATCTGCCAACCCCAACGCGTCCGCATTGTTCCTGGCCACGTCGAGGGCGGCCGCGCTCGCATCCACACCCAAGCCCGTGGCGGCGGGGAGTTCCGACAGCAGCGTCAGCAACAGGCAACCGGTGCCCGTGCCCAAATCCAGCACCCGATAGGCCGACTCTTTGGCAGGCAAAACCTGCAACAAGGTTTCGATCAAGGTTTCGCTTTCCGGGCGCGGGGTCAGGGTATCGGCGGTGACCGCGAAATCCAGGCTCCAAAACTCCCGCCTGCCGATGATCTGGCTGATGGGGCGGCGCAGGGTGCGCTCGTCCACCAGGTCATGCATGCGTTCTTCCGCCGCTTCATCCACCTGGCGTTCAGGCCAACCCAAAATCACCTCCGGCCCCACGCCCAGCACATGGCACAGCATGATACGGGCATCCAGGCGCGGGCGCGGCACACCGGCATCGGTGAGGCGGCGCGCCGCTAACTCCAAAAGAGCGCCAATGGTGATGCTCATTCCCACTCCGCCAAACGGGCTGCCTGATCGTCGGCGACCAGGGCGTCGATCACCTCGTCCAAATCCCCTTCCATGACCTTGTCGATCTTGTAAAGCGTGAGATTAATCCGATGATCGGTCACCCGGCCTTGCGGGAAATTATAGGTGCGGATGCGCTCCGACCGGTCGCCGGAACCCACTTGGCTCTTGCGTTCCGCCGCCCGCTCGGCGGCCAGCGTTTCGCGCTGCTGTTCATAGAGTTTGGCACGCAGGATTTTCATCGCCTTGGCCTTGTTTTTATGCTGGGATTTTTCATCCTGGCAGGCCACCACCACGCCGGTGGGGATATGGGTCAGGCGCACCGCGCTATCGGTGGTGTTCACATGCTGACCGCCGGCCCCTTGCGACCGATAGGTATCGATGCGCAGGTCCTTTTCATCGACGGTGATATCCACCTCTTCGGCTTCCGGCAACACCGCCACCGTGGCCGCCGAAGTATGGATGCGCCCCCCGGATTCCGTTTCCGGCACCCGTTGAACCCGATGCACCCCGGTTTCGAATTTCAACCGGGCGAACACCCCACGCCCGCCCACCGTAGCCACCGCTTCCTTCAACCCGCCGATGCCCGTATCGCTGGCCTCCATCACGTCGAACTTCCAGCCATGGGTCTCCGCATAGCGCTGATACATGCGAAACAGATCCGCCGCGAACAGCGCCGCTTCGTCGCCGCCGGTGCCTGCGCGCACCTCCAAGATCGCATTCTTGTCGTCCGCCGCATCCTTGGGCAGCAGCATCAATTGCACGTCCCGCTCCATCCTCGGCAGGCGCTCTTTCAACGTGAGGAATTCTTCTTCCGCCAGGGCTTTCATTTCCGGATCGCCGATCATCTCCGCCAGATCGGCCAATTCCTCCCGCGCGGCGCGCAGGGCATTGACGGCCTCCACCACACCGGTGAGGTCAAACAACTCCTTGGACATGGCGGCAAAATCGGAACGGGACGCGGCCTCTGGCTCGGCGATCAGCGCCTGGAGTTCTTCGTAGCGGGCCACCACCCGGGTCAGTTTTTCATCGAGGCTCACCCTCTACTCCTTTTCCGCATCGAGCCGGAACAGCCGATGCAACAGGTCTTCCAGTTGCCGCAAATCATCGGGGTTTTGCGCCGCCTCCCGCAACAGGATTGACGGGTCATGCAACAAGCGCCGGATCAGCAGGCGGGTCGCCCGGTCCGCATCCTCCCCGGCATCGCCGAGGGCGCGCAGACGTTCCGCCTCGAACCGATCCCGCAAAGCGGTCAACACCGGCACGGCGGCCCGTTCCGACCGCCCCTTCACATAGGCCAAAACCTCTTCGTCGACAAGCGCCCGTGCGGCTTTGGCGGCATCTTCCCGCCCGGCCCGGCCCTGTTGCGCCACTGTCTCCAGATCATTGAGATCATAGAGGAAGGCTTCCTCCAGCCGGTCTACTGATGGTTCCACATCGCCGGGCAGGCCCGTATCGATCAGGAACATGGGTTTGCGCCGCCGCGCTTTGAGTGCCGCCGCGACCATATCGCTGGTCAAGGCGTAATCCGGGCGGTTGAGGGCGACCAGCACCACGTCGGACTCGGCCAGGGACCCGGCCAGGGTATCGAACGGTACCGTCTCCGCCGCCAAGGCCTGGGCCAGGGCCGCCACCCGTGTCGGCTTGGGATGGGCAACCCTGATGCGGGTCAAACCGGCGGCCAGCAGGCTTAGCCCGATCAGTTCTCCCATATCGCCCGCGCCCAGGATCAGGGCGCTGCAACGGGACAGATCCCCATGCAAATCCCGCGCGGTCTGCGCGGCGGCGGCGGCGATGGAGACCGGACCTTCACCGATCCTGGTTTCCGTGCGGACCTTTTTGGCAGCCGTAAAAGCCGCCTGCATCAGGGCCTCCAACGCCGGGCCCACCATGCCGTGATCCCGCGCCAGCCGATGGCAGGCCTTGACCTGACCCAAGACCTGTGGCTCGCCGATGACCAGACTGTCCAGCGAGGCGGCGACCGAGAACATATGGGCCACGGCCTCTTGATCGATCTTGGTATAGATCTGCCCGGCGAGGTCTTCCGGCGCCCTCTCCGCCCGCGCGGCAAGGAGCGCCTGTGCGATCTGGGCGGCCGGAGCCGGGTCCGGATGCATCGTCAGAATCTCCACCCGGTCGCAGGTGGAAAGCACCAGGGCCTGATCCAAACCGGCAGCCTTTAGTTGGTCCAGCACACCGGGCACGAACGGGTCTTCCACAAACAGGCGGTCGCGCAAGGAGAGAGGGCAGGATCGGTGATTGGCCCCAACCACCACGGGCCGTGGGGTGTCGCCGTCCGCGATCATCTCTAGGGGCGGAACTGCTGCAAATGGGCTTCCAGATCGGTCAATTTGACCCGTGCTTCCGCGCCGCTATCCAGGTCTCGCACGGTGGCGGCCTGTTCCGCGACTTCTTCGGAGCCGAGGATCACTGCCGCCCGGGCATGGGCCTTGTTGGCCCGCTTCAACCGTTTTGTGAGATTGCCCGAATAGCCCATATCCACGATCAGCCCGGCGCGGCGCAGTTGATGCGCCGTGGTCATGGCGAGGTCTTGGGTATCGCCCCCCACCGGAATAATGGTAATCGCGCGTGGCAGGGCGGCCTCGGCATCCTCTAGCATCAGGGCGAGACGTTCCACCCCGGCGGCCCACCCCACGCCAGGTGTGGGCGGCCCGCCCATCTGCTTGACCAGGCCATCATAGCGCCCGCCCGCCATCACCGTGCCTTGCGCGCCCAAACGGTCGGTGGTGAATTCGAAGGCCGTATGTCCGTAATAATCCAGGCCGCGTACCAGCTTAGGATTGAGCGTATAGCCCACCCCATGGCGGGTCAGCCCCTCCAGCACCGTATCGAAAAACGCCCGCGCCGCATCGGTCATATGGTCCCCCATGGCGGGGGCGGCGGCGATGATGGCCTGATCCTCCGGTTCCTTGGAATCCAAAACCCGGAGCGGATTGCGGGAGAGTCGATCCCGGCTGATCTCCGAAAGGGCGTCTTTGTGCCCCGCCAGATAATCCACCAGCACCGACCGGTAGGCGTTGCGGCTTTCCGTATCGCCCAGGGTATTGATCTCCAGGGTAACGCTGTCCGCGAGACCCAGGGCGGTGATGATATCCCAGCCCAGGAGCAGCACCTCGATATCCGCCTGCGGACCGGGCACGCCCAGGACCTCCACCCCGATCTGGGTGAACTGCCGATAGCGGCCCTTCTGTGCCTTTTCCCGGCGGAACATGGGACCCGCGTAGAACAGCTTCAGGGGCAGCGCCTGGGTCAACCCGTTGGAGATGAAGGCCCGCGCCACGCCCGCCGTGTTTTCCGGCCGCAGGGTGAGGGATTCCCCATCCAGGTCCTCGAAGGTGTACATCTCCTTGGTGACCACGTCGGAGGTTTCCCCCAAGGTGCGTTTGAACACCTGGGTCATTTCCAGGATCGGGGTGGATATTTCGCCGAATCCATGGTGCCGGGCGATGCGGTAGGCGGTTTGCTCCACCAGGCGGTTGCGCGCGGCATCCTCTGGGAGCAGGTCGCGGGTACCCTTTACGGATTGCAAGGCAGCCATGGATGTTTCCTTGTTCTCGGTCTTTTGCCCAAATATCAGTCGGGCGGCAGTCTACAAGACATCCAACAGTTTCAGCAAATACTGGCCGTAGCTGTTTTTCGCCATGAATTCTCCGGCCCGGCGCAACTGATCCCGGTCAATCAGGCCCCGGCGAAAGGCGATCTCTTCCGGGCAGGCGATCTTCAGACCCTGGCGGTTTTCCACCGTATGCACGAACTGGGAGGCGGCGATGAGGGATTCATGGGTGCCCGTATCCAGCCAGGCATAGCCCCGGCCCATGGTTTCCACCTTCAGATCACCCCGTTCCAGATAGGCCTTGTTCACATCGGTGATTTCCAGCTCTCCCCGGTGGGAGGGCTTAACGGCGGCGGCGATGTCCAAAACGTCGTTATCGTAGAAATAAAGCCCGGTGACCGCGTAATTGGATTTCGGCTTTTGGGGTTTTTCCTCGATGCTCACCGCATTGCCATCTGCACCGAATTCCACCACGCCATAGCGTTCCGGGTCGCTGACCCAATAGCCGAAGACGGTGGCGCCGCTTTCCAGCGCGGCGGCGCGGCGCAGCATGGGCTCCAGGTCGTGGCCATAGAAAATATTATCGCCCAGGATCAGGCAGCAGGTGTCGTCGCCCACGAAATCCCGCCCGATGGTAAAGGCCTGGGCCAGACCCTTGGGCTCCGGCTGCACCGCGTAGGTAAGGGAAATGCCCCATTGGGACCCGTCATCCAGCAAGCGATGGAATTGCGGCGCATCCTCCGGCGTGGTGATGATCAAAATCTCCGCGATCCCCGCCAACATCAGGGTGGTCAGCGGATAATAGATCATCGGCTTATCATACACCGGCATCAATTGTTTGCTGGCGGCGCGTGTCGCCGGATAAAGCCGGGTGCCGGACCCGCCGGCGAGGATGATGCCCTTCATGGGATTAGCCTTCCATCTGCTTCAGGTCCGCCATCACCTCGGCCAGACTATCGGCCATGGGGCGGGGCGTGATGCCCAGGTCCCGCGTGATCTTGGTGCAATCCAGCACCGAGTTCGCCGGGCGCTTGGCGGGGGTGGGATATTCATGGGTGGGGATCGGCTGCACCACCGGTTTGGGGTTCAGATCGGACAGGCCGAAGACCGCCTCGGCCAGGCCGTGCCAGGTGGTGGCGGTGGCGCCGCAATAATGATAGGTGCCCCAGGGGGTGGCGCCCTCTTGCAGGATTTTCCCCGCGATATCGATAATCGTGGTGGCCAGATCCCCCGCCGCCGTGGGGCACCCCTGCTGATCGTTGACCACGCGCAGTTCCGGGCGTTGCGCGCCCACCCGCAGCATGGTTTTAACAAAGTTATTGCCGAACGGGCTGTAGACCCAGGCGGTCCGCAAGATCACATGGGCCGCGATCAATTCGCGCACCGCTTTTTCGCCCGCTTCCTTGCTTTCGCCATAGATGCCGATGGGCTTGACCGGATCGTCCTCCAGATAGGCGCCCTCCTTGGTGCCATCGAACACATAGTCCGTAGACACATGGACCAGCGGAATCAACGCCGAGGCCGCATAGCGCGCCAAAAATCGCACCCCGCCCGCATTCACCCTGAAGGCGATATCGATATCTTCTTCCGCCTTATCCACTGCCGTGTAGGCCGCCGCATTGACCACCAGATCGGGGCGATGCTCTTCGAACGCGCCCCGTACCGCGGCTTCATCCGTAATATCGCAATCGCCGATCATCAGGCCGATGCGGGTCAGCCCCGCGGGCCAGGGCTTGCGCAGCAGCTCCGAGCCCAGTTGGCCGTCCGCGCCGAAAATCAGAACCTTCATGGGTTATTTGGTCCCCGTGCCGAGCCGCCCGCCGTCATAGACCGTGGCATGGACGTTCTCCCACCAATCCTTATTGTCCAGATACCAACGGACGCATTTGCGCAGACCGGATTCGAAATTTTCCCGCGCCGACCAGCCCAACTCCCGCTTGATCTTCTCGCAATCGATGGCATAGCGCTGGTCATGGCCGGGGCGGTCGGTCACGAACTCGATTAATTCCCGCCTTTTGCGTCCATCGGGCAAGGGGTCGGCTTCTTCGTCGATAATGTCGCAGATGGCATGCACCACCTCCAGATTGGTGCGCTCCGAATCGCCGCCCACGTTGTAGGTTTCGCCCGGCCTGCCCTCGTTCAGGATCAGCCACAGGGCCCGGGCATGGTCCTCCACATAGAGCCAGTCGCGGATATTGTCGCCCTTGCCGTAAACCGGCAGGGTCTTGCCGGTCAATGCGTTGATGCTGATCAGCGGGATCAGCTTTTCCGGGAACTGATAGGGCCCGTAATTGTTGGAACAGTTGGAGGTGACCACCGGCAGGCCATAGGTATGATGCCAGGCCCGCACCAAATGGTCGGACGCCGCCTTGGACGCCGAATAGGGGGAATTGGGCGCATAGGGGGTATCCTCCCGGAACAACCCCACCGCCCCCAGCGATCCATAAACTTCGTCGGTAGAGATATGATGGAAGCGGAAGTTGTCCTTCGCCGCGCCCGAAAGCCCGCGCCAATAGGCCGCCGCGGCCTCCAACATCGTGTAGGTGCCGAGGATATTGGTATCCATGAAGGCGGCGGGGCCATCGATGGACCGATCCACATGGGATTCGGCGGCCAGATGCATCACCGCGTCGGGCTGTTCCGCCTCGAAAATGCCGTTGATGGCGCCCGCATCGCGAATATCCGCCTTGACGAAGGTATAGCGGTCCGACGCCTCCACCGGGACGAGGGCGAACGGGTTGGCCGCATAGGTCATGGCGTCCACATTCACCACCTGGACGTCGGTTTCGTCGATCAATAGGCGGATCACCGCGGACCCGATAAAGCCCGCCCCCCCTGTAACGATGACCTTCATGGATCGGTTATCCTTCGTAAGTGAAAATGTCCGGCAGGTCTGCCAGCCGGGGCAGGCGGGCATCCTTGTCTGAAAGCTTCGGCGCCCCCTCTACCGGCCAGGTCACCGCGATCTCCGGGTCGTCCCAGATGATCCCCCCATCGGTCTCGGGCGCGTAAAAATCGGTCACCTTATAGACCACCTCCGTCTTCGGCTCCAGGGTAACGAAGGCATGGGCAAAGCCCTTGGGGATCAGAATCTGCTCGCCCTTCTCGGCGCTCAGCGTCGCACCGACCCATTTGCCGTATGTGGGTGAGCCTTTGCGGATATCCACCGCCACGTCAAATACCTTGCCGCGCACCACCCGCACCAGCTTATCCTGGGCATGGGGCGGCGCCTGGAAATGCAGGCCGCGCAAAGTCCCCACCTCGGCGGACAAAGAATGATTATCCTGCACGAATTCCAGGTCGAAGCCGGTGGCCTCGGCAAAGGCGCGCTTATTGAAAGTTTCGCAGAAATAGCCCCGTGAATCGCCAAAGCGGCGTGGCACGATAACCTTGATCTCCGGGATCTCTAAACTGGTAACGTCCATGAAGACGATTCCTTTGGTATTTCGCCTCGTCAAAGCGGCGGCGGTAGCATAGGCATATTCCAGCCCCATTCAAGGTTTTTGCCCCGCCGCTTGACCATCCGCCCGCGCTTCCCCGATGATGGCGCCGATTTTTTGGCCTTTTCGAGCAAGGTTGCCATGGCGGCTGAGGCACCCCCCATTGATTTCCTGATCGCCGGCGTGCAGAAGGGCGGCACCACGGCCCTCGATGGATTCTTGCGCCAGCATCCGCGCATCGCCATGGGGGCGGAGAAAGAACTGCATTTTTTCGATCAGGCGGCGCCATTTCGCGGCCCGAATGTGGATTATGGCCCCTATCACGCCAGATTTCCGCCCGCTGCGTCGGGCGTTCTGCGCGGCGAGGCCACGCCGATCTATACTTGGTGGCCGGGTGCCTTGGCGCGAATCTGGCGCTATCATCCGGGGATGAAGCTGATTGTTCTGTTGCGCAACCCCATCGCCCGGGCTTATTCCCACTGGAACATGGAAATTTCCCGGGGCTTCGATGACCTGGATTTTTCCACCGCGATCCGCACGGAGACCAAGCGCGCCCGCGCGGCGCTGCCCGGCCGCCATCGGGTTTATTCCTATGTGGACCGGGGCTTTTACAGCGACCAGATCCGCCGGATTCGGAGCTTTTTCCCAGAAGAACAGCTTTTGTTCCTGAAAAGCGAAACCCTGTCGGCGGATGTGACCGGAAGTTTGTCGAAGGTTTACCGGTTTCTCGGCCTGCCCCCGGCTCCGATCAGCGAGGATGTCTTCCGCCGGGAAGGGACATACGGCACGCCGATGTCTCCAGAAGACCGGGCCTATCTCCACCAACTTTACGAATATGATATCCGCCAGGTGGAACGGCTACTCGGCTGGGATTGCCGTGATTGGCTGGAACCATGAAACTGATCTCCGTTCATGTACCGAAGACCGGCGGCGCCTCCTTCCTGTCCCTGCTGGAAAGCACCTATGGGGATCGGCTGTTGCGGGATTACACCGACAAGCCCATGGCAGAAGGCACGGTGCCCCGTGTCTTTCGCGCCCTCAAAGGGTCCGTCACCGCGCCGCAGGCCGTGCAATCCTACGACTGCGTGCATGGTCATTTTCTCCCCGTCAAATATCGGCGGGTGAAGAATGCCTCCTTCGCCATTTGGTTTCGCGATCCGGTGGAGCGTCTGGTTTCCCGCTATTATTACTGGAACCGCAAGTTCGAGCCGGATAACCCCCAGTTCCGCAAATACATCAAACATAAAGACATCAGTCTGGAAGACTTCGTCCGCATCCCGCATTACCATAATATCTACGACAAATATCTGTTCGGGATGCGGCTCAGCGATTTTGATTTCGTTGGCATCACGGAAAACTACGCGGCCAGCCTGGCCTGTTTCAAAAAGGTCTACGGGATCGAGGCGGATACGGCGCTGACCCTGGGCAACATCAATCCCCATCGCGGCGGCGATAGCTATGATCTGCCGCCCGGCTTGCGGGATGAACTGCGCGCCGCCAACGCCAAGGATTACCGGATATTCGACCAAGCCAAAGCGATCAACGACGCCTTGATTAACCGCCATTGCCGATAGGTCCCTCGGTTTTCAATTGACTTGGCGCCATGGCCTATGGTGATTATCCGCCCCGAATGGACCCGGGCCGGATCGTGAGGGATTTGCAGCAGATTATGGATAAAGTCGGCATTAAAAATGCGTTCCTGAACTATGGGCGCCTCCCCCTATACGATCCCAAAATCCCGATGATTTTCTTTTGGAGCGAGAAAAGCGGTTGCACCTCGCTCGTGAAATGGTTCTTCGATAAGGTCGGCCTGCTGGAAGAAGCCGCCGCCCATAACCGGTGGGTGCACAATTATGAAAACGAGGTTTTCAAGCGCCAGGAAGGCTATTTGGACCGGCTGATCGATGCCATGGCCGACGGGGTACCCAGTATTAAATTGGTGCGCGATCCCGGCAGCCGCGCCTTTAGCGGCTATCTGGAACTGACCCGCCATCAGCTTGCCGTGAAAAAAACCGCCCATTGGGGCTTCGCCGCCCGGCATAAGATCCTGAAGCATATCTTCGGCGACCATTACCATTTCGATTATCCGTTTTCCTTCGTTCAATATGTGGATTGGCTGGTGCAGGCAGACCCGAAAGAGGTCAACTCCCACCTCGCCCCCCAGTATACCGAGGCGGAATCCTTCATTCCCGGCGGTGCGCGGCTGATGCGGCTGGAGAATTACGACGGTGAAATCGCAGCGCTGGAACAGGAGCTGGGCCTTGCCGCCCCCAAGGATGAAGGGGAGAAACTGACGGATTCCGGGCATCACCATGAAAAGCACCAATTGGATGGGTTTAATCTGGATGCCTTCCTGAACATGGGCGTGCCCTTGCAGCGCGGCCCCCGGTTCCTGCTGCCCGTGGTGACCACGGAGACCTTAAAAGCCTGCCAAGGCGGGGTTTTCGATAAAGTCTCCCAGGCCTACGAAATCGACTACAAAACCTACGGATACGGGTAACCGGCGCCATCGCCATGGGACACAAGGCGGTACTCATTCTCGGCATGCACCGGTCGGGCACTTCAGCCCTCACCGCCGGTGTGTCCGCCCTCGGGTTCACCCTGGGGGGCGGCGAAAACGCCCGGGATAGCGACAATCCCAAGGGCTATTTCGAAAATATCGACATTGTCGAGCTGAACAACCGCATCTTGCTGGAGAACGGCGGCTTCTGGGCGGCACCGGGCTTCGGGCGGGCGGTGGATTGGACGGCGGACAGCTTCACCCGGTTCATCCCGGAGGCCCAGGACCTCCTGAATACCCATTACGGGGCGGGCGGCAATTGGGTGCTCAAGGACCCGCGCATGTGTTTGCTGTTGCCCTTCTGGCAACCGCTGATCACCGACCAGATGGGCGCCGAAATCCGCTATCTGCACATTACCCGCAACCCGCTGGAAGTGGCGCTGTCGCAGCAATCCCGGCGCCGGGCCGGGGGCCCGGTGCATCTGTTGGGCGACGATCCGCGCTATACCCTGGCCCTGTGGTACGCCTACTATCGGGAGGCGGCGCGGCATCTGGATAACGACCAAAACCTGGTCTTGGATTATCAGGATTTGCTGGAGGAACCGGGGCAACAGCTCAGCCGGGTGGCGGGATTTCTCGATACCGCCTGCACGCCGGAAACCCTCTCCTGGTTTACCGGCTCCTTCATCGAGGGGCGCTTACGCCGCAACAAGGCCGCGGCGGCGGGGAAACGCTATCCCGGTTTTGCCTTTATAGATGCCACGTATAACAGTCTACGGGCCTTGGGCGCGCAAGGCACCCTTCCGGCCAAAAGGTTTCAGGCGGTTTTTGCGGACGATAGCCTGCCGGTCGCCCTGATCGATGGATTGGTCGATGCCATGGTGGAGCCTGCCGGGCGCCTGGCACGACGCAACGCAGAGCTACTGAAGTCTGAAGCCGCTTTCGAATTCCACCGATCCCAAGTGGATAAGGAACGCACCGTCCATGCGGAACAGATCGTCTACCGCGATAAAATTATCGAGGACTACAAGGCCGAGATAGCCCGGCATGTGGAGCGGGCAGAACATCTCACCGCCATTATCGGCGAAAACCGCCGTCTGATCGCCCGCCACGAGCAGGAGATTCAGGCACATTGGGAGGAAATCACCCGCCAGCGGCAGGAGATTTCCCGCCTGACCGGGGAGGCACGACGGGGTGCCGCCTATTTCCGCATGTTCTTCCGCCTGTGGCGGTTTTTGGAAAAAACCAAGCTGTACCCGCTCATGCGCCGGTTGGGCTGGAAAATGGAGTCTGACGATTGGCGGGAGAAGTTGGCCCGATCCGGCCTGTTTGACGCCGCATGGTACGTCGCCCAGAACCCGGATGTGGCCGGCTCCCGCCTCCGCCCCCTGGATCATTACCTGATGCTGGGCGGCTTTGAGGGCCGCAATCCGAACCGCTTTTTCGATAGCCGCTGGTATCTCAACACCTATAACGACATCCAAGCCACGGGCCTGAACCCGCTGTTGCATTATGTGTTGCACGGCGCGGCGGAGGGCCGGGCCTGCAGCCCCGCCTTCGATACCGCCGCTTATGTGGACCGCTACCCGGATGTGGCCGCCACGGGCATGAACCCGCTGGGGCATTACCTCAAACATGGCTTGGCGGAGGGGCGCTCCGGTCGGGCGCTGCCCCCGGCCGACCGGCCCGCCGCGCCGGATTGGACGGCCTTCGACTCCTTAGCCCGGGAGAACCGAGGCCGCGCCGCCGCCGCGGTTGTGGGGCAATCCGGGATCGTGGATGTAATTGTGCCCGTTTATCGAGGCTATGCGGATACCCTGGCCTGCCTGTATTCCGTTTTAGCCGCCCCGGCGCAAACGCCCTTTGAACTGGTGGTTCTGGATGATGCAAGCCCAGAACCGGACCTGTCCGCCGCCTTGCAACGGTTGGCGGATCTTGGCCTGATCACCCTTCTGGTAAACGAGACGAATAAGGGGTTCGTGGGCACGGTCAATCGCGGCATGGCCCTGCATGACGACCGGGACGTTGTGCTGCTGAACAGCGATACGGAGGTCTATAACGATTGGATCGACCGGTTGGTAGGTCAGGGCCGGGCCGAGAAGGTGGGCACCGCCACGCCTTTCTCCAACAACGCCACCATTTGCAGCTATCCCCATAAAAATGTGGATAACCCGCGCCTGTTGGAGATCGACTATGCCGAGTTGGACCGGTTATTCGCCGCGCAAAACCCGGGCGCGGCAGTAGACGTACCCACCGGTGTGGGCTTTTGCATGTTTATCGCCCGCGCGGCGTTGCAAGATCAGGGCGCCTTCGACGAGGCGGCTTTCGGGAAAGGATACGGCGAGGAAAATGATTTCTGCATGCGCATCGGCAAGGCGGGCTGGCGCAATCTTCTGATCGGCGATGTGTTCGTGCGCCATACGGGCGAAACCTCCTTCGCGGAAACCGCCGTTGCCAACCGTCAAGTCGGGGCGGCGGCCCTGCTCGCCAAACATCCCGATTATGACGCAAAGGTCGCCCTCTACATTCAGGCCGACCCGGCGGCGGAAATGCGCCAAAGAATCGATGCGGCGCGCCTTGCAAGGCATGTGGGGGGCACGGGCGTGGTCCTCGCCATTTCCCATGACTGGGGCGGCGGCATCGCCCGGTATCTGTCCGATGCCAAGGAGGCGTTGAAAGCCGAGGGCCTGGGTCTGGTCACCGTTACCCCAGCGGAGCCCGGCAGTTGCAATGCCAAATTCCCGCCGTTGGAAGACCATGACCTGCCGAACCTGAACGGCATCACCTTGTGGGGAGATGACCCCCAGGCCCTCGCCTTGCTGAAGGATCTGAACGTGGTGCGCATAGAGGTGCATAGTCTGGCCGGATGGTCGGCGGCCATGTTGACGCAGATTCCGGCGCTCTGCGCGGCGGCGGGCATTCCCTATCATTTCAGCATCCATGATTATATCCCCATCTGCCCGCGCATGACCTTCGTTGACCCCAGCAATTATTACTGTGGCGAGGAAGGCGTGGCGCAATGCGCGCGCTGCCTGACCCATAAGACAGACCGCCCCCCGGTGGTGCATCCCGACCTGACCGCGCCCTATTATGAAATCGGCGTGGAGCGCTGGCGCGACCGCTATGGCGCCTTGATCCAGGGGGCGCAAACCGTTTCGGCCCCCAGCGGTGATACAGCCGCGCGTTTCAACCGTTATTTCCCCGAGGTCTCGATCGACGTGGTGCCCCATGAGGATTGGACCGAAAACACCGCCCCCCCCGTGGCAGCCCCGTTCCAGGCGGGCCAACCGCTGCGGCTGGTCACCCTGGGCGGTGTCGGGGTGCATAAGGGCGCCCGGGTCTTGAAAGCCTGCGCCGAGGATGCCCTGGCCCGTGGCCTGCCCTTGGAATTCGTGATCATCGGCTATACGGACGATGACAGCGCTTTCGCCAGCCTGCCCAATGTCCGCATCACCGGCGCCTATGAGGAGGCGGATGTAGCGCGCCTGCTCGCCGCGCAAGAGGCCCATGCCGCCTTCCTGCCCGCCATCTGCCCGGAAACCTTCAGCTATACGCTGACCACGGCGGTCCGCAACGGCTTTCCCGTCATCTGTTTCGATATCGGCGCCCCGGCGGAACGCCTGCGCGATGGCGGCATCGGCACCGTGCTGCCTTACGACCTAGCCCGCGACCCCGCCGCCCTTAACGATGCGCTGTTGGCACAGGTGCAAGATTAGGCGGCCACCCCCACCGCTCTTTCCCCTTTATGAAATGTTCCAATCCTGTTCTTGACGGGTGAACAGCCGACTCCTACGCTTCATAACAGTATGGTTTTCGCCACCACCCGTTATGATACCAATCGGACATGAGAATGACCGATTGGTTTGCCTTCAGACGCCAGGCCAAAAGCTGATCGATGCCCCTACCGGCGATGCGGGGGCGGTTCACATACGGGCGGCGCTGGGTGTGGCCTTTCATCCGGAAAAGGCTTTCAACCGACGCGGCGGTAGCGGGACCCAGGGTTTTTACATCACGAATATTGAACCAATATGGACAGCGAAAAAGAATAAGATATCCAAAAATACGTAGAAAGAATGAAAAATAACCGGCGAAATAAAGGAGGCATTATCTCCTTTTTTTGCATATACATTTTATGCACTTTTATTGTTTATTTTCACACAAGGGATATTGTCCTTCTCTATCAAACCATATATTTTAATTTTAGTTATTATTTGATGGACTACTCATTGTTTCTGTCTTTTTCCATACTTCCCATTCTCGCTACGATTAACGGCGTGTATGTTCAAATTGGCTTGAAGGATCCCATTCGGACAAGGCGGAATGCCAGCCATGTATTATTGGTGAGTGTGGTGGTGGCGGTCGTCTTCGGTGTCGGCACCCGGTTGGGATTTGAACATGATCTTACCGAGGCGGGTTATTTTCCTTGTGAAAAACATTCCCTGGAATACGAAGGCGACCCCATGGGGAAATCCCTGGGCAAGACGGTGTAGGTACTGGACCCCGCCGAATGCCTGCCCCCCAGCATCACGTACCGAACCCGCAAGGAATCACCGCAATACGTCCGCCAAAAAGCCGCTTGGGACAAACAACAAGAAGCCCTTGAAAAACAAAGCAAGGCGCAATGATCGCGGGCGAGCCACCCGGATTTTTTGCCTGGCGTTGCGTCTGCCCCGCGCGGATAATGGGCCCATGACCTGCTGGATTATCACCCCTTGACCGCGCCCCCGGATCTGATCTGTGCTTATGGCATGGATGGCGCGGGCGGCGGCACCGAGATCGATTGGCCCGCGGTAAATGCCTGGACGCCGGAGAACGGGCATTTGTGGGTGCATTTGGATGCCCATGGTCCGCAGGTGCGCCAATGGCTGCGGAACGACGCGAAACTGGATGCCTTCGTGGTGGAGGGCCTGTTGGCGGAGGAAACCCGCCCGCGTTGCGAGCAGTTCCCCAACGGAGTGTTGCTGGTGCTGCGGGGGGTCAATCTCAACCCCGGGGCGGAACCGGAGGACATGGTCTCGATCCGCCTGTGGGTCGATGCCCATCGGGTGATTTCCACCCGGATTCGCCAGTTGATGGCCGTGCAGGATATTCGCGATCAATTCGCGGCGGGGGAGGGGCCGGTATCTGCCGGGCATCTGGTGGCGCGGTTGGGCGCGCGGTTGACCGAGCGCATGGGCCCGGTGCTGGAGGATCTAGGGGAGACCCTGGCCGATCTGGAATCCGGCCTGATCGGCGCAGCGGCGGAAGACGCTCCGGACATCCGGCGTCGGCGCCATCAGCTCATTGACCTGCGGCAGGTGGCGATTGCGCTGCGCCGCTATATTGCGCCGCAACGCGAAGCGCTCTATCGGTTTTCGCTGCTGGAAGCCCCCTGGGTGGGCGATCGGGTCGTGGGCCGATTGCGGGAAACCGTCGACCGCATCACCCGCCTGACCGAAGAACTGGACGAGCTGCGCGAGCGGGCCGCCATCGTGCAGGACGAACTTTCCAGTCGGGTTTCCCAACGCATGGAACGCACCATGTATACCCTCACCCTGGTGGCCACGGTGATGCTGCCCTTGGGCTTCCTTACCGGCCTGTTGGGGATCAACGTGGCGGGCATGCCGGGGGCGGAAACCCCCTGGGCCTTCTGGGCGGTCTGCGCGCTGTTGACCATTCTGGTCGCCGTGGAGATCTGGGTCCTGAAGCGCCTTAAGTGGTTGTAGCGGGGCCCTGGTCCGGCGCCTGAGGTGCCTGCCCTGCCGCCTCGGTTTTTGCCGTTACCGTGGCTTCGGTCTCCGCCTTTTCCAGGGCCATCAGTTGCACCAGCGCGGGTGGTGCCTTGCCTTCCTTGTCCACCCCGAAATACAGCGTCTGATGCGGGAACGGGATTTCGATATTCTGTTCGTCGAACCGGATCTTGATCAACCGGTTAAAGGCGCGGCCCACATCCCATTGCTTGATGGGTTGGGTTTTGATCCGCCCCTTGATGACAATAGCGGAATCCCCGAAGGCATCGAGCCCGAAAACCTCCACCGCATCCAGAATCAACGGGCCAATCTTCGGGTCCTGGCGCAGTTCCTCGCCCACCTCCTTGATCAGCGCGACCACCGCGTCCACATCCTCCCGATAGGCGATTCCGATATCGAACACATGGAAGGAAAAATCCCGGGTCAAATTGCTGATGGTGTCGATGCTGTTGAACGGGATGGTATGCACGGTACCGGTCAAATCCCGCAATCGCACCGTGCGGATGGACAGCGCCTCCACCAAACCGGCCTTATCCCCCACCTTCACCACATCGCCCACCGACATCAGGTCTTGAAACAGGATAAAGGCGCCATTGATCACATCCTGCACCAGGCGTTGGGACCCGAAACCGATGGCAAGGCCCAAGACCCCAGCCCCAGCCAGCAACGGCGCGATATCGATCCCCATCTCCGACAGGATCATCAGGGTGGAAATCAGGGTAACCAAAACCAGCACCGCGTTGCGGGCCACGGTCAGGAGCGTGCGAATCCGCGGCGATCGGACTTGCGCCGTGCCGGTAGAATCATTTTCCGCCAGATAGCGCTCAATGCCCCCCCGGGCCAATTCCCACACCAAGATGGCGATCACCACGATGACCGCGACGTTGGACAGCGCGCCCAGCAACCCAGACCCGGGGCCGGCCACCAGCCATTCCAAAACTCCCATATCCCACGCATCGGCGATGAACAGGATCGCGGTCAGATAAACGGCCGTGCGCAGCGCGATGCGCAAAAGCGTAACATAGCGTTGGACCCGCTGATCCAGGCCCGGCAAGCGATCTAGAACATCCTGCCGGATGGCGGGGCGGCGCAGGAAATAGTAGCTCAGCAGCCGCAACAGGATCCAGGCGACGAAGGCGACAAAAAGGGTCAGACCGGTCGCCTTGAGAATGAACGCCCCGCCGCTTTCCAATTGAATCACCAAGATCAGATAGGTGGCGAGGCAATACAAAATCGCCAATAGATGCCAAATACGCGACAGCGCCCGGCGCAGGGGCGACATGGGAGACAGCGGGTAGAGAGGCCGGGAATCGCCCGGTTTTCCGGCAATAACCCGCGCGACCGAACGCCGGTGCCGCAAGATCAGGAATAAAAGGGCGATAAGGACGACAAGGCCGAGCAGCCGCAACAACGCTTGGTAACCCGGTTCCCCCAAGCCGGATAAGACCGCCGCCTGAAGCCCGAAAAACCCATAGAACCCCATGGCGGTAATGGTGACGATCCAGCGATGCGCGGAAATCGCCGTCTGGTCGCTTATCTCCAGCAGCCGCAGATTGGGCGATCTGGGGGCAAAAAGAAAGGTAATGAAGACACCGGCAAACCGGCTGAAAATTGTTGCGTTGATGATGGCTACGGCCACGAGCCGCACTTCAGAACGGGGATCAACCAGGGTCATGGCCGCGTAGCTGACCAACACGAACACACCGATACCGACAACCTGCAACAAAGCCTGCCCAAAAAGATGGACCGCCCGCTGGCCCGTGGGGAGATCTGCGCTGACCTTGCCCGCAACCCGAAACCGCTTGGTCCACTGCCCGGCCAGGAAGGCCGCTGTGAACCCGGCGCCGAAGATGATCACCAGCCGCAGCGCCGTTTGCGACACGCGCGCGCGTACCTCTGGCTTTTCCATGGATTGCACGGCGCCATCCACAAGCTGCGGCACCTCCTTGACGCTTTCCAGCAACACCGCACCGGATTCGGTAACGTTGGAGGTCTGCTCCGCCACC
This sequence comes from Magnetospiraceae bacterium, assembly GCA_049605255.1. GTDB lineage: Bacteria > Pseudomonadota > Alphaproteobacteria > Rhodospirillales > JBMYUJ01 > JBMYUJ01. Next base: position 11,437 of record JBMYUJ010000013.1, on the reverse strand, counting down.
GCCGTGATCAACTCCCCCGCCGTGGTGGTGAAGACGGTTTCCGGCGGCGCCTCAGTTGTTCCTTCGGCGGACGCGGCGCGCAACGCCTCAATCAGCTTTTCCCGCTGTGCCGGGTCTTCCAGGGTTTGGATCAGGGCGTCGACCTCACCTGTATCCGCTTTCGCCTGATCTGCCGGGGCGTCCTGCGCCACCGCCGGGGTCCCCAGGAAAACCAACAACAGAAAAATCCCCAAAAGGACACAGGACAGGCTTTTAAACGTCATATGATCGCTACCCTTTTTCAATTGGTGTCGGAGGACGGCACCATGATGGTCTGATGGGGAAAATGCCGTTCCCGCACCGCCCCACCGGTAAGCGGCATCTGGATATATTCCCCCTTCAGGAACAGGTCCGTCTGATCATTCGCATTCTGCGAATTGATCCACCCGTCATTGCCACCGATCAGGACGAAGAAATTCGCGTCCGGATCGCTCATATCCGACAGATGACGGGACTGCGCTCCAAAAAAGGCATTATGCCGGTCGGCTGTCAAGGGATGGGCGGCCTTTTGCACGGTCTCCAGTGACCCGCCGAGGGGGTAGTCACCGAGCTTATAGCGATTGCCCAGCACGGGGATTTGCGCCATCTGATATTTCAAGGACAAGCGATGGATATCCCCCCATTTTTTCCCTTCCGATCGGTCGATTGCTTCCTTTAAGGCGTGCTGTACATAGCGTTGCCGGGTTGGCCTGGGCAGCGCGGAGAGGCGGTCCACCAAATCGACCAGCGTTTGCGGGCCAGTTCCTTGGGGGTGTCCTGCGCCCTTAAACACTTGGGGGATCAACGCCTCCATCAGGGCGATGAACAGAACCGGTTCGGTGGCTTCCACTGCAAAGGCGCCGTCCCAGGTACGCAAGGCGCGCAGCGCCGTTTGGGGTTCTGGCGCCCAATCTACGGGGTTCACATCGGCCAAGGCGTCGATCACCGACAGGCTGTTGAGGGACACCGTATCTTGCTGCAGGGCCTTCAGGTCCTCCAGGGTCAGTTTTTCCCGCATGCCCAAAAGCTGACCGACCCGGCGATGGCGTTCATCGGGCGGAAACAGGTATCCAATGGGATAGTCTGTTTCTGCCGGGCGGTTGTTGGCGGAATGCAGCACCCCGGCGGGCGGATTGAAGACCTTGGGGAGGCTTTTGGTGGTAAGGATTTCCGCCCAGGCCTGTTCGGATACCCCCGGGGGCACAAACAATCGCTCCCCATGTTCCGGCGGGCGTTTCGGCAAATGGGTGGCCACCACATGGCCGATGCCCCCTGTGTTATCTACAAACAGAAAGTTCTGCCCCGGTACAGAAAAGGGTTCCAGGGCCGCGACGAAGCCCGCCCAATCTCGGGCCTTGGCCACCCCCAAAAGAGCGGTTATTTCATCGCTGGGGGCGTGCCCCATCCAACGGAGCGCGAGGATTCGCTCCGTCGGGTTGGGCACCAGCGCCGCATCGGAGATCACCGGCCCAAATGCCGATTGACGGGGGCTGACCTCTGCATCAAACCAAGACCGCACCCAAACGGTCTCCTCTTCCTTCGAAAATTCCACGGCTTCTTCTTCGGTCAAATCGACCAGATCGCTGGATAGCCCGCGCAAATTTGTACCGCCCCAGGCGATATGCGGCGTGCGGCCAAAGGCGAAGGCGGGCACCCCCGGCGGCATCATGCCGACCAGTTTGTAGGACGGCGACTCCACCCCCAGAAGAAGCCACGCATTGGGGATCAGAAAGCCGAGATGGGGATCGTTCGCGATCATCCCCTTGCCGGTGGCACTGCGGGCGGCGCCAACGACAACGCTGTTGCTGCCGGATTTGCTATAGCTCTCCAAAATGGCGTTCAGATATCGTAGATCCGCATCCTCTTCCGCGGTCGGCATGGACGGTGCAGAGGCTTGGCCCCTGGCCACCGCTGCTTGAAACCTTTCGTCAAATTCGGGCTGATCCGCGCCCTTCAACAGCCGAAACCAGGCCAGCCAGTTCACATCCGTGCCCGCAAGACGGCCCAGGGCCAGGCTATCCTGCGGGGTCCAGGGTTCCGCCGGGTCCAGATTGAACAGGGCATATTCATGGGGCAACTGCGCTTCCGACAACGTTGCCTTATAGGCGTTGATCCCGGCCACGTAAGACGCCAACCAGGTCCGGGTCTCCCCCGGCATGGTGGCTAAAATCTCGTCCGCCGCCTTGCCGAAATCCAAAATGCGCAGGGCCTTGTCTACATTGATCAGGAACGGCCCGGTCATTTCCGACAGCCGCCCCTGCACGATCCGCTTGCCCAATTCCATCTGCCCCAGGCGCAAATGGGCATGCACCACCCCCAGGGCATAGGCCGCATCCGCATCGGTCGCGGCCTCGATGAACGGCACCTGATGGGCGTTCCAGCGCAGGGTGACCGATTGCGCCAATCCCGGCAAGTGGGCGGGAATCATCGCCAGCCGCTCGGCGATCGTGCTGGGCTCGGGCGGCGGCGTTGCTAGAGCGCAGCCGAAGAGGGAGAGCGCGCCCGTGCCCAGGCCCAAGGTTTTTAGAAAAGATCGGCTCACCCGTTGCCCTCGCCTGCCTCTCTCTGTTGGGGAGTCAATCGCCGGTTATCCGCCCGGATGGGGCGCGACACCGATGACGAATTCATGGCCCGCCATCACGATGCCGAACAGCACCAGCCCCGCCACCACGGTGATGATATCCTTTTTCGCGGGCACCGGATCGGGCTTTTGCCAGGCGCCATCCCGTTTATTGAGGGCGACGATCTCCAGCGCCGCCCACAGCCCCAACCAGCCGAACAGCACCAGATCCCGCACATTGCCATTGGATAATAGATGGGCGATGGACCAGAGGATCACCGCCACCATCTGCGGATGGCGGATAACGCGCTTAACGTTGGTTTTATGGGCGGAAACCACAAACAGGAACAGGCCCGCCAGCATCAGGACATTGGTGATATAGGGCCCGAAATCGGGGGGAATATAGGCAAAGCCCGCGCTATCCGCCCCCCGATAGCCGAACACCATCAGCACCAAAGAGAGCAGGATTCCGAGGGAGAACCCCCCTCTGTACGGGTTCCGGCCCCATTTTGCCATCAGGGCCGCCCGGGGGCCGCGCAAGAAAACCGGCGCAGTATGCAGCACGCTCCACAGTATCAGCCCCAAAACCAGCATGAACATGCGGCGTTTCTCCCTCCGATTGCCAAATGCGTCGCCTCCTCACGCTACTCTCTCCGTCCGGGAATTCCAAGACAGGCCGTGGGGAAATTATTCGGAGACTTATGCTTGACGGCGCAAGGCGGCGCAGAAAAATCCATCGGTGCCGTGCCGGTCGGGGGACAGGCGGATCGCGCCGCTGTCATCGGGCGGGGGTTGCCCGGTCAGCGCCTGCCAGGCGGCGCCCAGATCAAGCGCTTCAAAGCCGGGCACCGTGTCCAAAAACCAGGATACCTGGGCGGCGTTTTCTTCCGGCAGCAAAGAGCAGGTGACATAAACCAGCCAGCCACCCGGCGCCACCAGGGCGGCGCTCTCCGTTAAAATCCGCCGCTGCAAGGCGACAAATTCCGCCACATCTTCCGGCGTCAGGGTCCATTTGGTCTCCGGCGCCCGGCGCCAGCGCCCCGTCCCGGAACAGGGCGCATCCACCAGCAGCCGATCCGCCGTGCCGGGATCGGGCAGGCGCAAATGCACGTTTGTGACCCCCGCCCTTTTCAGCCGGGGGATGATCCGGCGCAACCGGGTTTCTTCCCCATCATGGGCGAAAATCGTAGCCTCGCCGCTGGCCTGTGCCGCCATGGCCAGGGTCTTGCCGCCCGCGCCCGCGCAATAATCCACGATGGTCATGCCGGGCGCCGCCCCCACCAGCAAAGCGCAAAGTTGCGAGCCTTCGTCCTGTACTTCCACCAGGCCTTCCCGAAAGGCCGGACCGTCCGTGAGCCGCGCCGGGCCGGAAAGCCGCAATCCCACCGGAGATAAGACTGTGGGGACCGCTTCGATATGCTCCGCCTGCAAGGCCCAGGCGGCTTCCTTGCGGGTGGTTTTCAGGGTGTTTACCCGCAGGTCCACCGGCGCCGGATTATTCAGGGCAGCCAATAACGCCGGGGTGGGTGGGTTCAAGCGCTGGTAAATCCATTCAGGGCATTCCCCCACCACCCAGGCCGGCATGCCGTCCTGATCCAGGCTTTGCCCATCCAAGCCCGCCAGCAGGGGGGTTTCCGCGTCGGTGAGGGGATCCGGGCCATATTTGATCCCCGCGAAAATCGCCTGCGCGGCCGCAGCGCCATCGGTCAGAACAGCCCAGGCCAGCAGCCGGGTGCGCGCGGTGACCGGCGCCTCTTGAGTTTGCAGCCACCAATCGAGCCGCGCGCGATGGCGCAGCATGTCATACACCTGTGCACGGATTGCCCGCCGGTCCTTGGACCCGGCATAGCGGTTTTCCTTGAAAAATCGGGTGAGGATCACATCCGCCGGTTGGGCTCCGGTCTCGATCTCCTGGCAGAGCGCGATGACGGCGGCGGCACGGGCGCCTGGGGTCATGCGTTGGAACGGTAGTTGGGGGCTTCGCGGGTAATGGTCACGTCATGCACATGGCTTTCCCGCAGGCCCGCATTGGTGATCCGCCGGAACGACGCCCGCTGCTGCAAATCGGCAATGGTGGCGCTGCCCGTATAGCCCATGGCGGCCCGCAACCCCCCGGTAAGCTGATGCACCACCGTTGTCGCCGGACCTTTATAGGGAACCCGGCCTTCCACCCCTTCCGGCACCAACTTCAGGGTGTCCGATACTTCTGCCTGGAAATACCGGTCGGCGGACCCCCGCGCCATGGCGCTCAGGGAGCCCATGCCCCGATAGGATTTATAAGACCGGCCCTGATACAGGAACACCTCGCCCGGGCTTTCATCCGTGCCCGCCAAAAGTGAGCCGATCATCACCGAGGTCGCCCCGGCCGCCAGGGCCTTGGCGATATCCCCGGAATATTTGATGCCGCCATCGGCGATCACCGGCACCCCGGCTTCCCGGCAGGCGGCGGCGGTTTCCAGAATGGCGGTAAATTGCGGCACACCGACGCCCGCCACCATGCGGGTGGTGCAAATGCTGCCGGGGCCGATGCCGACCTTGACCGCATCCGCGCCCGCCTCGATCAGCGCCTTGCCGCCATCGGGCGTGGCCACGTTACCGCCGACCACCTGGGCATAATTGTTGGATTTCTTGATGGTCCGGACCGCGTCCATCACGCCCTTGGAATGGCCATGGGCGGTATCGACCACAATCACATCCACCCCAGCGGCCAACAGGGCCTCTGCGCGTTCCATACCGTCCTTGCCGACGCCGGTCGCCGCGGCCACCCGCAGCCGACCCTGGGTATCCTTACAGGCATTGGGGAAGCGTTGCGCCTTTTCCATATCCTTGACGGTGATCAGGCCGATGCAGCGGTAATCTCCGTCCACCACCAACAGTTTTTCCAGGCGATGCTTGTGCAGGAGGCGCCGGGCATCTTCCCGATCCGCATCCTCGGTCACGGTGACCAGATCGGCGCGGGTCATCAGCTCCGCAACGGTCTGATTGGGATCATGGGCGAAGCGCACATCCCGGTTGGTGATGACGCCGACCAGGCGGCCCGTGCCCTTTTGCACCACCGGAAAGCCGGAGAACCCCACTCGCGCCGCCAAGGCATTGACATCGGCCAGGGTATCTTCCGGATTCACGGTCAACGGGTTCACCACCATGCCGGATTCGAAGGTTTTCACCTTGCGGACCTCGGCGGCCTGTTCCTCGATGGTCATATTCTTGTGAATAACGCCGATACCGCCCGCTTGCGCCATGGCAATGGCCATATTGCTTTCCGTGACCGTATCCATGGCGGCGGAGATCAGGGGAATGCCCAGCTTGATCTCCCGCGTGAGGTTGGTAGAGGGGTCGGCATCCGAGGGCATGATTTCCGACGCGCCCGGCAGGAGAAGCACATCATCGAATGCCAAAGCTTCGGGAATGGACATGGTCTCTCCTCGGAAAAATCGGTCGCACATGGCGGGGTGGCGGAGACTATACACAAAGCCGCCCTAAAACCAAGAGCCGCGATAGGGAAATTATCGGGCGGGCGTCAAACCGGCGCGGAGAGGGCCGCCAGCAAGGGCGCATTGTCCCATTTCGGTTGCCGTTCCTCAAAAGTGACCTGGTGCCCGGTCACCGGTTCCGTGTGTTGAGACGCCGATAAAACCAATCGACTCCAGCGCGGCACCAGTTCATTGACCAGATCGTTGAACAGTTGGGCGGCGGCAGTCTCCAGGCTTTCCGGCGCGATCCCGCCTATCTCTTGCAGATAAGCGCCCAGGGCACCGGGGGCCAAGATCAGTTTATCGGGCACATACCAGAACGCCACGATGCCGATTTCGCCAAGCTGGCCAGCGACGGACACCAGATAATCCAGGGACCGTTCCGGGTTCGGCGCGGTTTCCAGCAGCGCGCGGCGATCAAACGCCTCTATCATGCGAGAAAATCCTTCAGTTTCATGGGGGTGATCTCCGCCCCGCCGAAATCAACGAATTGCCCATCCCCTTGGAAAGTAAGGCTGCCGTCCAGCCCCAGCCCGCCGCGGGCCTCCCCGTAAAGATCATGGATTTCCCGCCGCACTTTTCCCGGCAAGGGCTCCCGGCTGCGCAGGATCAGCGCCAGACTGCGCTTTTTCTCTCGCGCCAAGCCATCGAACTGGAGATGACCAAACAGGCTGATATCCAGATCGATCACAAACCGGGTGCCCGGTTCCGCCTCGTCGCCTTCCACCGGGGGCGGGCGCCGGTAAAACAGGTTCACATGGTCGATCCGCTCTTGCAAGGCCAGGGGTACCATCAGGAAACGCCAATCATTGCCCGCGCTATCCGCGACCCGCCCCGCCAACTGGGCGAAATCATCGCCTAAACGGGTCAGCAAGGGGGGATGCTCCCGCGTCAACACCCGGGGGAACGGATCCCCCAGGAAACCCCGCAGATTGCCCCCCTTCAGCGCGGCCAGCAAAAACAGCACCGTGGGGGTGAAGCTGGCCCCTGGCTTGGGCAAAAACCGGTTCACCACCTGATGGGCGACCTCTGGCTGCGCGGCTCGAACGGCTGCCAAGGCCTCCTCCAACGCGGGCCAGCCCACTGCCGGGGAAGGCCCCTGGGGGGCAGTGTGGGTATGGGTGGTCGGGGTCGCGCCATCCAAGCGCGCCACCAGTTGCAGCCGTACGCCTGTTCCTTCCGGCAAGGATTGGCCCAGATCGAGGGCAAAATTGCCCACGGGAGTCGCCACCGTTATGGCCCCCCGGGGGCCAACGGCCGTCACCACACCGGTCACCACCGTGCCGGGTCCGGGCGCGGACGGGGTGGAAGCGCCAGCCGACCCCGCCGCCGGGGCAGAGGTGGAACTGACCGGCGCTCCCGCGACCTGGGGAATGCTGGGTCCTGGCGGCGCGGCGGAGGGAGCAGGCGCGCCCGCTGCTGGCGCGGGAGCCGATCCGCTGGCGATGGCGGCAGGGGAGGGTCCAGGGGGCTGAATGGCGAGAAGCCGAATGGTCCATTGGCTGCCCGGGGGCAGCAAGACAGACGCCGGGGTGGGAAAGCTGACACTTGGCGTGGCGCCGCCCGGTGCCGTGATGCCGGGTGCCGCGCCGCCTTGGGGCGCGCTGGTGGGGGTGAGGACCGTGCCTCGGGTATGGATGGGGTCGGCGCCCCGGGTGGTGAACGCTGCATCGAACCCGCCCCGGCCCGCATTGGTCACGGCGGCTTGGGGCACCGCCCGCAACGCACCGCCTGCTGTGGATTGGGCCAAGCCCGCCGCCGTCGGCAGGGGTTTGCCGTTAATCGCGGTGATTAGCAGTTCCACACGGGGGGCGAGGGCTTGCAGCCGAAACGCGATTTCCGTTCCCGGCGGCAAGGGCAGGGGCGGCTGAATCTGAAAGTCCCCGAAAGGCGAAGAAAGGATTTGCGGCGCGGCCCGCCCCCCGGATGCCGCGGCGGCCAGGATCTGCGCCGTGACCCCCTGCCCCACCAGCAGCTTAACCAGGCCCGGCGGCGGATCGCCAACGGAGACGAGGCGGGGCACCTGCGGCAGCAGGTTTGTGGTGGTCACCGGGGGTACCGGCGGAACCCCGTCTGCCATGTCGCCTCCATTGTGATTAGCGCATCAAATCGCTGGCCAGTTTTTCCACGTCCAGCGCCGCTTGTGTGGTGGGATGGCGTACCAACACCGGGGTTTGGCTGCGAATGGAATCGCGCACCTTGGTATCGCGCTGCACGATCCCCGCCAGACGGGGAGACATCTTCAGGAATCCTTGGCAAGCCTTCAGCAGCGTATTGTAGGTCTTTTCGCCGCTCCGCTCCGATTCCGCCATATTGACCACCACTTCCAGATTGGCGGCGGAATTATCCATATGGGTCACCTTGATGAAGGCATAGGCATCGGTCAGCGAGGTGGGCTCATCAGTGGTGACCACCAGGATGGTGCCCGCACTTTGCGCCAGATAACGTACCGTGCGTTCCACCCCGGCACCCAGATCGAGAATCACGTGATCATAGGCGGCGGCGATCAGATGCAGGTCTTCCCCCAATACCTGCAAGCGATTGACCGGCACATTGGCGAGGCCGCCCGACCCGGACCGGCCTGAAATGATATCAAAACCGCCTTCTTCGAATGTCGATGAGGCCTGGTTGAGGGAGAGCTTTCCCGCCAGCACGCCGCCCAGGTCATGCTGCGGCATCAGGCCCAATTGGATATCCACATTGGCCAGCCCCAAATCCCCGTCGAACAGCAGCACGCGCTGCCCCCGTCGGGCCAGAGCATGGGCCAGGGTGATGGAGAGCCATGTCTTGCCGACGCCGCCCTTGCCGGAGGCCACGGCGATCATGCGCCGGGCCAGGGATCGAATGCCGCTTCGGGATTGGGTTTTTGAGTCAGAGGTCATTGCGAGATTCCGGTCAAGGTTTTCGCCGCAGAAGGGTAGCGCGAATCGGCGACCACCAATTGGGCGAGCGCCATGGGGTTGAGCGGCCGCAAGCCATCGGCCGCATGGGAGGAATAACAGACGTCTGCGAAAGCCACGCGGGCCGCGTCGGCGGCGGCCAGAATGCCGCCCAGCCGCCGGGTCAAATCGATCCGGGTGACCAGCATTTTCTGCGCCCCCAATCCGGCGAAGGCGCGGGCCATTTCCGCGGTTTCGAACACATCGCCACCGGCGGGCATCACCAGGATCGGTTTCTGCCCCGCCGCCGCCGTGAAGGCTGTCAGCCGGTCCATATCCGGCTCCGAATAGGGATTGGTCCCCGCCGTATCCACAAAGGCGGTGGTGCCCTTGGGCAGGCTGGCGATCACCTCGGCGAGTTCCGCGCCGGTGGAAGCGGTCAACAGATCCGTTTCCAGGATTTGCGCGAAGGCCCGCAGATGCGCGGCGGCACCCGCGCGCACCGTATCGGTGGTGATCAGCGCGAACGCATCGCCCGCCACCTTGGCGCGGGTCGCCATCTTGGCCACCGCCAATGTCTTGCCGCTGGCGGGCGGGCCGATGAAGACCAAGACACCGCCATTTTTTAAGGTCAACGGTGCGAAGGAAAAGGTAATATCCGCCGCAACGGCGAGGGCCCGATCAACGCCTTGCGCGGCCTGGCCATTGGCGGCGGCAACCAACCGTTCTAACAAGGTTTTCGGCACCCCGTGAAAGGCCAGGCGTTGCCGTAACAGCGCGGCCAGGGCCTCGGCGGTGGGCGCTTCGGGCGCGCTGAAATCGATGGAGTCGTCATCATAGGTTTGCTCGAGGGCGATGGTGACCCGCACCCCCTTGCCCCCCGGGCCGCGCCCCTGGGTGACGATGATGGCGTCTTCGCCGAAATCCCGGCGGATCACCTCCAAGGCCTCGGCCATGGAGGCGGCGCTGATATTTTTCAGCCGCATCTATGTGCCTCCACCTTCATACCTGCCCCACGGTGCGAATCTTCGCCTTGGGGTGAATCTCGTTTTGTGACACCACCGCCGTCATCGGGCGGAACCGCTCGACGATGGAACGCACATAGGGCCGAATGCCAGGGCTGGTGAGCAATGCCGGGCTTTCGCCCAACATGGCCTGGCGCTCCATGGTCTGGCGCACGGCGGCGATAAATTCCTGCAATTTGCTGGGCGCCATGGAGAGGCGGCGGTCTTCTTCCGCCCCGGTCAAACTTTCCCCAAACGCTTGCTCCCAGTTGGGCGACAGAGTCACCAGCAAGACCACACCGTCATCGCCGGCGATGGAATCGCTGATCTGCCGGGCGAGCCGCGCCCGCACATGTTCGGTGATCGCCAACACATTGCGAGTATGGCTGCAAGCCTCTTGTATGCCTTCCAAGATTGTCGGCAGATCGCGGATCGAGATGCGTTCGGACAACAAATTCTGCAAGGTGCGCTGAATGCCGCCCACGGTGATCTGCGAGGGCACGATATCGGCGATCAATTTCTGATGGTCTTTATCCAGTTCATCCAAAAGCTTCTGGGTTTCCGTATAGGACAGCAGCTCCGGCATATGGTCCTTGATGATTTCGGTCAAATGGGTGGTGATCACCGTGGACGGGTCCACCACCGTATAGCCCCGGAACATGGCTTCTTCCCGCTGCACCCGATCGACCCAGCGGGCGGGCAGGCCGAAGGTGGGCTCGGTGGTTTGTTCCCCGGGGAGGGTGATCTCCTCGCCGCGCGGATCGATCACCATCAGCATGTTGGGCAACACATCGCCGCGCCCGGATTCGATCTCCTTGACCCGGGCCACATAGGTGTTGGCGGGCAGCTGCATGTTGTCCTGGATACGCACCGAGGGCATGACGAAACCCATTTCCACGGCCAATTGCCGCCGCAGGGCCTTGATCTGGTCGGTCAGCCGTTGGCCTTCGTCTTCCGTATTGATCAGGGGCAACAGGCCATACCCCAATTCCAGCCGCAGATGATCAATTTTCAGGGCGTTTGAAATGGGCTCTTCCGCCACGGGCGCCTGCTTCAGCTCCTCGGCCTCGACCAACCGCAATTCTTCTTCCGCCTTGCGCTGGCGATCCCGGTGCACCCACCAGGCGGCAGATCCGGTCGCCACCGCCAGGAACAGAAACGGCAACATGGGGATGCCGGGCAGCAGGGACAGTGCCACCAGCAAAAACGCGCTCATGCCCAGGGCCCGGGGATAACCGCCCAACTGGGAGAACAGGGCCATTTCCGTCGGGCCGGTGATGCCCGCCTTGGTCACCATCATGCCCGCCGCGGTAGACACCATCAGCGCCGGGATTTGGGTCACCAACCCGTCGCCCACGGTGAGCCGGGTGTAGGTATCGGCGGCGGCGCCAAAACCCATATCCTGCTGCATGACGCCGATGACGATGCCCGCGATCACGTTGATGAAGGTGATCAGGATCCCCGCGATGGCATCGCCGCGCACAAATTTGGCGGCACCGTCCA
>JBMYUJ010000012.1:0-52144 GCA_049605255.1 Magnetospiraceae bacterium | reverse complement strand
CGCCGGATCAGCGAGCAAAGCCGACGTGCCACGGCGCCCCGGCCCAGCTTTTGCGCAAAGCGGCGCAGGCGCTCGCGGCAGGGCGGCAGCGCATAGGCGCCAAAGGCCGCCAGGGACAGGAAGATCATGGGGCGCCGCCGGGCCCCCAACCGATCCGCAACATGGCTGGCGGCAGGGGCCGCCACCAATCGGCTCAGCGCCACCAGAGCAAAAAGTGTCGCGATCTGCGAGGGTGTAAACCCTTCGTCGGCGAGCCATACGGCGGCATAGGGCAGGAAGGTGCCCATGGTAATGAAAAAAGCAACGTAATAGCCGCCGATCCGCAACGCCACGCCTTGCGGTGATATGGGCGAGTTCCCGGTCCAATGCAGCGGCCTAATCATGGGTGATGCTTGCGCCGGTTTCCCCGGAAACGCAAGGGCTTGGCAGGGACGCCCCATTACCCCACCACTTGACTCTGGTATTCATTTTTGGCATTATACGCCTTGTGTGAATGGCCTTTGTGGTGTTTGCACAGTTTGGCTTGGCTCATGCAGCGGGCTGAATCGCGGTTTCGGGACCAAAAAAGGACCGTTTTGCCGTGATCTGGTCATATTGCTTCTTTAGGAAGGATGTGGCGTTGATAATCGGTCTCGTGATCTCTCCGAAAATCAGCCCGTCCCTTGCAGCGGGCCCCTTGTGGGCCGCCAAATAAGTTCGCTTTCTCCGACGCGCCAAGCGCCGAGGATGGCTTGAAGGAACGGAAGGAATCTGCCGCGCAAGGCGGGGATCCTGAGCATTTAGAAAGGACGGTTACGATGGCGACAAATACACTTCCCTCACTCTCCGATGATACGGGCCTGCGGCGGTATCTCTCCGAGATTCGCCAGTTTCCCATGCTCGCGGCGGAAGAAGAGTACATGTTGGCCAAGCGTCTACATGAACACGGCGATACGGAAGCGGCGCACCGTTTGGTGACCAGCCACCTGCGCCTGGTCGCCAAGATTGCGTTCGGCTATCGCGGCTATGGCCTGCCGGTTGCCGATTTGATTTCCGAAGGCACGTTGGGCCTGATGAAGGCCGTCAAGAAATTTGACCCGGAACGGGGCTTCCGCCTGGCCACCTATGCCATGTGGTGGATCAAGGCGAGCGTGACCGAATATATCCTCGGGTCCTGGTCGCTGGTAAAGCTGGGCACGGTTGCGGCGCAAAAGAAGCTGTTCTTCAGCCTGTCCCGCCTTAAAAAGCAAATCGGCGTTGTGGAAGGCGACATGCTGACCGAACAGCAGGCGGGTGATCTGGCCGGCGAACTGGGCCTGCCCACCGCCGAAGTGGTGAACATGGAACAGCGCCTCTCGGCGCGGGATATGTCCCTGAACGCGCCGCTGCCGAAAGAGGAAGGCGGGGAATTCATGGACCTGCTGCCCGATGAGAGCCCGACACCGGAAGCCATCGTGGCCGATGCACAGGAAATTGCCCGTAATTCCGACCTGCTGCGCGATGCGATGGATCAGTTGCCCGACCGCGAGCGCCATATCCTGACCGAACGCCGCCTGCGGGACGATCCTGTGAAGCTGGAAGACTTGGGCAAGCATTACGGGATCAGCCGGGAGCGGGTGCGCCAATTGGAGGTGCGCGCCTTCGACAAGGTGAAGAAGGCCGTTCTGGCGGCCGCCCGCCATACCCCTGCCCTGCCCGCGCCGGCCACCTGATCGGCAACAACGTCTGACATGCCGGTAAACGCCTCCGCCATTCGCGGGGGCGTTTGCCTTTTAGAAGGTCGGTTGGCTTGGAAGAGGTTATAGGGCCGCGTGCCCGGAACGGCAAAGGTGATTATTTGTCCGATTCGTCTTTGTCGGCAGCGTCAAGCGCATCCAGTTGCGCCTGCATACGATTCAACTTATTGCGCAAGGTTTGCAAATCAGATTCGTCTTCGCTACCCGCATCAGGCTGACCCTCGGGCTTTTCGCCATTTTGCACCGCAAAAGGCGCAAACATTTTCATGAAGTTTTCAAACAGCATCATATTCTGTTTGCCAACTTCCTCGAAATTGCCGAACGGGAAAAACCCATCGAAGGTGTTTTTGAATTGGTCGCGCAATTCGTCCTGATTCTGTGCGAAAGAATGCATGGTATAGTCCAAATACCGTGGCACGAGGCCCTGCAGACTATCCCCGTAAAAACTAATCAGGTGGCGCAGAAAGCTCGTCGGCAAGAGATGCTGACCTTTAGACTCTTCTTCCACAATAATCTGGGTCAGCACCGACCGGGTAATGTCTTCCCCCGTCTTGGCATCATACACGACGAACTCCACGCCTTCCTTCACCATCTCTGCGAGATGATCCAGAGTCACATAGGTACTGGTCGCCTTATTATAGAGGCGGCGATTTGCATATTTTTTAACTGTGATGGGCTCGCCAGCCGATTTCGCAGATGTGGAAGCCAATGGAGAAAATTCCTTCCCAACGGGTATGAACGGGAGAATAGCACAATCGAATATAATGCAAAATGCTGCAAGGCAAGAATCTCTTTTCACGCCTGCCGAGAGGATTTTAGCAGTTCTCGTTGAGCCGATATGCAGGACACCTCCAGGTGCTATACCGAGAATCACTCTGGAAAGCCGCGGGGAAAGGCCGTACTCTGCGCGTCGGAGTCGTTTCGCTTGTCATCCCTGTGTCGCCTTATTTATAACCTTTCGACCAGGGAAGCACCGACAACCCCACAAAAAAATTAATGCTTTCAGCTTTTAAGACACGAAATCAGGCGACAGGAGGATTTGCCAAATGACCGATATTGTTATTGCCGGCGCCGCGCGGACGGCGATCGGAGCCTTTAGCGGTGGCTTCGCGACCACTCCCGCTCACAAGCTCGGCGAGGTTGCCATTACCGAGGCGCTGAGCCGCGCCAAAACCGCTCCGGATGAAGTATCCGAAGTGATCCTGGGTCAAATCCTTGCCGCCGGTCAGGGACAGAATCCGGCGCGCCAGGCGGCCGTCAATGCGGGGATCCCCGTGGAGCGCACCGCGCTGGGCATCAACCAGCTGTGCGGTTCCGGCCTGCGGACCGTGGCCATGGGCTTCCGCTCCATCCAAAGCGGCGATACCGACGTGGTCGTTGCCGGTGGTCAGGAAAACATGACCCTGTCGCCGCATGTGATGCATATGCGGGCGGGCACCAAGATGGGCAGCGCCGAACTGATGGATACCATGCTGCGCGATGGCCTGTTGGATGCCTTCCAGGGCTACCACATGGGCACCACCGCGGAGAACGTGGCCGAGAAATGGCAGATCACCCGTGATCAGCAAGATGCCTTCGCCGCTGCCTCCCAGCAAAAGGCGGAAGCCGCCCAGACTGCCGGTAAGTTCAAGGATGAAATCGTCCCCGTCACCATCAAGACCCGCAAGGGCGAAACAGTGGTCGATACCGATGAGCATCCGAAGCATGGCACCACCGCGGAATCCCTCGGCAAGCTGCGTCCGGCCTTCTCCAAGGAAGGCACGGTCACGGCGGGCAACGCCTCTGGCATCAACGACGGGGCCGCGGCCCTGGTGCTGATGACCGCCGATAATGCGGCCAAGCGTGGCGTGACCCCGCTGGCGCGGATCGCCTCCTGGGCGACCGCCGGTGTGGACCCGGCGATCATGGGTTCCGGTCCGATCCCGGCCAGCCGCAAAGCGTTGGACCTGGCGGGGTGGACCATCGATGACCTGGACCTCATCGAAGCCAATGAAGCCTTCGCGGCGCAAGCCTGCGCGGTGAACAAGGACATGGGCTGGAACACGGATATCGTGAACGTCAACGGGGGTGCCATTGCACTGGGCCACCCGATCGGCGCGTCCGGTGCCCGGGTCCTGGTGACCTTGTTGTACGAAATGGGCAAGCGCGATGCCAAAAAAGGCCTCGCCACCCTGTGCATCGGCGGCGGCATGGGCATTGCCATGTGCGTCGAGCGCTAACAGAAATATAAATCAAAAGAAGACCCCGGCGCCGTGGGGCGTTGAGCCGCGCGGCGCCGGGCATAATATTAAGTTTAGGGATTAAGGCTTCGCAGTTGTTCAGCACCCCCCAATGGGGCGTTTCAAAGCAACTGTTCGACAGAGGAACACTTCGAACGACAGGAGGGAGACCATCATGGCACGTATAGCATTGGTTACCGGCGGCAGCCGCGGCATCGGGGAAGCGATTTCCAAAGCCCTGGTTGCGGCGGGATGCACGGTGGCGGCGACCTACGCCGGCAATGACGAAAAGGCAAAGGCCTTCACCGAATCAACGGGAATCAAAACCTATAAATGGAATGTAGCCGATTACGAGGCCTGCAAGGCGGGCATCGCGGCGGTGGAAGCCGATCTCGGCCCCGTTGATATTTTGGTCAACAACGCGGGCATCACCCGCGATGCCATGTTCCACCGGATGACGCCGGAACAATGGAAAGAGGTGATCGACACCAACCTGACCGGCATCTTCAACATGACCCACAATGTGTGGGGCGGCATGCGGGAACGCAAATTCGGTCGGGTGATCAATATCAGCTCTGTCAACGGCCAAAAGGGCCAGGCGGGCCAGGCCAACTATTCTGCCGCCAAGGCTGGCGATATCGGCTTTACACGGGCGCTGGCGCAGGAAGGTGCGCGGGCGGGCATTACCGTGAATGTCATCTGCCCCGGCTATATCGCCACGGAGATGGTGCGGGCGATCGATGAGAAGGTTTTGACCAACCACATCATCCCGCAAATTCCCGTGGGCCGCTTGGGCGAACCCGAGGAAATCGCGCGCTGCGTGGCGTTCCTCGCCGCTGATGATGCGGGCTTCATTTCCGGGTCTACCATTTCCGCCAACGGCGCCCAGTTCTTCAGCTGATTGCCTGGCATCTATTGTTACGAGTCCCCCGGCCCTGCAACGCGGCCGGGGGATTTTCGTTTCCGCCCTCCCCCTTCTGGCGCTCCCCTAAAGTATAACAAATCGGCGTTTTCGCTTTCCCCGCATTCCCCCTAAGCTGCGTGAACGCCATGGCGTCTAACTGCTTCATGGGGTTATCTTTATTTCTTGGCGCTATGCCGAGACAGGGGACAATGGAGGGAGAAAAACAGCCATGGCCTTCAGCAAAATCGGCATCATCGGCACCGGCACCATGGGCACGGGCGTGGCCCAGGCCTGCGCCACCGCGGGTAAATCCGTTATTATCGTCAAGGCCACGCCGGGGCCGGTGGACAAGGCCCGCGACGGTTTGGCCACAACCTTGGCAAAGGCGGTGGAGCGGGGCAAAGCAGACGCGGAAACCCGGGATTTCATTTTGGGTAATATCACCTTCGTGCCCGTGGACGAGATCGGTCAGGTCGCCGATTGCGACCTCGTCATCGAATCCATCATCGAAAAGCTGGAACCCAAACAGGCCCTGTTCAAACAGCTGGAGGAGATTTGCAAACCAGAGGCCCTTCTGACCACCAACACCTCGGCCCTGCCCGTCACCTCCATGATGGCGGCCTGCGAAAAGCGCGACCGGGTCGCCGGGCTGCATTTCTTCAACCCGGCGCCG
The DNA here is from genome assembly GCA_049605255.1 of Magnetospiraceae bacterium. Taxonomy (GTDB): domain Bacteria; phylum Pseudomonadota; class Alphaproteobacteria; order Rhodospirillales; family JBMYUJ01; genus JBMYUJ01. The sequence continues at coordinate 46,633 of JBMYUJ010000012.1, read as the reverse complement.
GTGATGCGGCTGGTGGAAGTGGTGCACGCCTTCGAAACCTCGGAAGATACCATCCGCGAGTTGATGGCCTTTTGCCGGGAAATCGACAAGGAACCGGTCCTGGTGCAGGATTCCACCGGCTTCATCGTCAACCGTCTGCTCTGCCCATTCATCATGAATGCCATCCGCATGTTGGAGCGCGGCGTGGGCACGGTGGACAGCATCGATCAGGCCATGGTGCTGGGCGCCGGGCACCCCATGGGGCCCCTCGCCCTGGCCGATTATATCGGGCTCGACGTGGTGCAGGCGCTGGCCCAGAACATTTACGACGATGTGCGCTCAGAACATCACGCCCCCGCCCATACCTTGGTACGCCTCGTGCAGTTGGGCTATCTGGGCCGCAAGACCGGCAAGGGTTTCTACGATTATTCGGTGCGCCCGCCCGTGCCCAACAAGGGCTTGACCCACCCGGTCATCTGAGGCGATTCTCCCCACCAGAAAGCACGCGGAGTCGGCGGCCATACGGCGCCTTTTTTCTGGAGATCGCCATGGCCCGTCGATTGATTCCCGCTCTGCCGCTAGTCCTGCTGGCGCTCTGGACACCCGCGCATGCCGCGCCGTTTTCGGTAGACCGGATAACGCCGCCCGCGCCGATCACGGCGCTGGCCCTCGGCGCAGACGGGGCGGTTTTGGCGGTTCAAAAAGATGGTCTACAGCGGCGTTTTCGCTGGGCGGACGGCGCTGTCCTTTTCGACGCCCCCGTCCAACCCGAAACGCCGCTTCGCACGGCGGACGGCCTGCCCGATGCGGTCATTGTCACCGGCACGGGAGATATTCGCACCGCCCTGTTGACCAATCCCACCGAGCGCTATGACCATGGGGTGCTGGGGGACCGGATCGAGGCGGCCAGCCTGTTCGCGGCGCGGGCCGATGGCCATGTGGCGCGGCTGGATCTTCCCAATGACTCCGTTTTCGAGGATCGCTACCCCCGGCTGGTCACCATGGACGGTGACCCACGGCTGTTGACCGTCCGATCTTATCTGACCCGTGGGGCGGCGGTCGTGCTGGCCGGGTTCGCGGGCGATGATCTGGTCATCACCAACGAATCCCCGCCCATCGGCACGCCGAACCGCTGGCTGAATCCGGTGGGCGCAGGGGATTTTGACGGCGACGGGCAGGATGAAGTTGCCGTTGTCATCACGCCGCATATTGGCGGCACGCTCACCCTGTTTCGGCCCGATGGCCACAAGCTGGGGGTGGTGGGCGACGCGCCGGGCTTTTCCAACCATCGGCTCGGCAGCCGGGCGCTGGGCTTGTCAGCGGTGCTGGAGATCAACGGAGATGGCGTGCCCGACCTGGCAGTACCCAATACCGCGCGGCGGCATCTGCGTCTGGTGACTTTCGCCGGGGGCCGTTTCCAGGAGCTAGGGGTTTTGCAAAATCCTGCGGAAATCGTTACCGCTATCATCGCTACTGACCTGGATCGGGATGGCACCCAGGATCTGATCTACGGCACCGCCGACGGCGCAATCGCCATCGCGCGCCAACACCCATGAGTCCGGCGACCCACTGGCGCGGGACCTTGGTCGGCGCGGTGGCCATCGGGATGTGGGCGTCGCTCGCCCTTTTCACAGCGCTTTCCGGCGCGGTGCCGCCCTTTCAAGTGGTGGCCATGGCCTTTGGCGTTGCCGCCCTGCTGGCAGTGGGAAAATGGGTGTATCGCCGGGAAAATCCGGCCCGGCATTTGCGCCAACCGGCAGGTGCTTGGATGTTGGGCGTGGGTGGGTTGTTTGGCTACCATTTCCTGTTTTTCTTTTCCCTACGCCATGCGCCCGCGGTGGAAGCCAATCTGATCAACTATCTCTGGCCGCTGCTGATCGTGCTGTTTTCCGCCCTGCTGCCGGGGGAGCGTCTGCGCTGGTGGCATGTGGTGGGGGCCCTGATGGGCTTAGGCGGCACCATCCTCCTGGTCGCGGCGGGCGCCCCGCCCAATTTGGCGGACGGTTCCGCCCTTGGCTACACCACGGCACTGGGGGCGGCCCTTGCCTGGTCCAGCTACTCCGTGCTCAACCGGCGTTTCGGCACGGTGCCAACAGATGCCGTGGGCGGCTTCGTTGGCGTGGCAGCCTTGCTGGCACTGGCAAGCCATCTGATTTTCGAAACCACCGCTTGGCCGGAAACGCCCCTGCAATGGTTTGCCGTGCTGATGCTGGGGTTGGGCCCGGCGGGCGGGGCGTTCTTCTTTTGGGATTACGGGGTCAAGCATGGCGATATCCAGCTTCTCGGCACCTGGGCTTATGCGGCCCCCCTGCTATCGACACTGTTGCTGATCGGCTTTGGCCTGGGAACTTTCACCTGGGCCGTGGTGATTGCCTGCCTGCTGATCGTGGGCGGCGGCGCCATGGCCGCCCGCCCGCGAAGCTAGAGATTACTCCACCAATTTGACCGGGGTGCCCGCGCCAAAGCTTTGCAGTGCGTTTTGGTTGATCACACTGAGCCATTCATACCGGCTGCCAGGTACTTCCATCCCTTGCGCCAGACGGCGCGGCGTCTCCCCTGCCCGCACCTCTCGGATGCGAAGCCGTTTGGGCTGCGCCGCGCGCAGCTCTGCCGCCGTGGGGCGCCGGAAGGAATAGGTGGTACGCCGAAACGCCTCCGACAGGCTGGCGGTGCTGGAGGGCGGCGAGATGAACAAGAACCGGTAGATCCCCCCGGGATGCCGGATCGCCACCAGCCGCAGATCCACAAGGCCCGCCGGGCCCCGCCCCCGGGTGGCACCCGTGGCCGCTTCCATGCCGTTAACCGTAATCCGTTCCACCGCTTGCAAGGTAATCCCTTTTGCCCATTCCTGGGTCAGATAGCGGGTCATGGGCAGGCGGGCGGCGCGCTGCAACGCATCCCGCCGCCGTTCCCCGTCGAACACAATGCCCGTACTGCGCGGCCCCAAGGCCCGCACCGCCGCCGAACTGTTGAACAGGCGGAACCCGGGTGGCACCTGGAACCGGAAGTTCAGGGTCGGATGGATAAAGGCCTCGCCCAGGCGCAGCCCTTGCTTCGGATCGTCACCAAACAGCAAGCCATCGATCTGCCGCAGATATACATCCCGGCCCAGCACCGCATTCGGGTTGCGGGTCACTTGGGCGAGGGCGATGCCTTGCGCGATGCGGTCTTCGGTGCGGGGATGGGTGGAGAGAATATCGCTGCCCTCCTCCGTCGGCTGATAGGCGAGTCGCGCCTGCAGGGCCTTGTAATCTCGGATCTTGGTAAACAGCGTGACCAGGGCCCGGGTATCGTATCCGGCCCGGCTCATATAGCGGGCGGCCAGCAGGTCCGCCTCCATCTCATGCTCGCGGGAGAACCCCCGCAAATACACATCCGCCGAGCTGGCCGCGATGCGGGCCGCATCCCCGCTTTCAAGCGCGATCCCCAAGGCGATGGCGCCGAGCTGCGCGATGATCCCCTGGCTGATGCGCTGCGCCGAATGGCGCGCCACCACATGAGCGATCTCATGCGCCAAAACGCCGGCGACCTCCGCCTCGTTTTCCGCCAGGGCCAGCAGACCCCGGGTGATATAGACATAGCCCCCCGGCAGGGCGAAAGCATTCACCAGTTCGTCGTTGAGGACGGTAAAGGTATAAGGCTGGTTGGGGGCCTCGGACACCGCCACCAGGCGATGGCCAATCTCATCGATATACCGGGCCAATGCCGCATCGCCATAGGGCCCACCGAATCGGGCCAAGACCTGCGGATGCTGGCGGCGACCGATCTCCTGCTCCTGGGCGGTAGAGACCAGACCGGTGAAATCCTGACTGCCCGTGGCCGGATTGGTGGAACAGCCGGTAAGGGGCCACAGAAGACTCAGGGAAAGCACCGCCGCGCCGATCCAACGCCTTGATTTTGTTCTCATAGACCGGCCTCCCTACCCTTTCAATTCAATCTCCCATTTCCATTAGTATGGGGACCATATGGCGAAATCGCGACCGATTTCCGATGAAACCCCTGCCCCAATATGGCCTTGATCTGGTCGAAAAAGCGCCAAAAGGCGCTGGCAGTCTGGCATCATTGTTTCATTCATTTGGGAGTTTCGACCCATGATCATGACACCCGCCCGCCGTTTGGCGCGCCATATCGCCTTCGTGTTGGCCGTCACGATCCTGTTGACAGCCATCGCCACCGTGGACAGCCGTGCCCAGTCGCTGGATATGACCGTGCGCCTGGATCGCAATATTGTCTTGTCTGGCGCAGAGCAACCCGTCTTTGTGCGCGTTGGATTCGACGTGCGCGACGAAGGCCGCCGCAATCAGGCACGCCTTCCCCTTAATCTTGGGCTGGTGCTGGACCGGTCCGGATCCATGGACGGCCAAGGCAAGATCGATTATTTGCGCCGGGCCTCGAAAACCGTGGTGGATCAGCTTACCCACCGGGACCGCCTCGCCATCGTGGAATATGACGACCGGATCAACCTGCTCTGGCCCTCCACCCGGGTGGAATCCCCCGCCATGATCAAAGACCTGATCGACGGTCTGTATCCGCGCGGCAATACCAACCTTGCGGGCGGCATGCAGCGGGGCGTGGATGAAATCAGCGAGTTCGCTGGCGACAAACGCCTGACCCGTATCCTGTTGCTGTCCGACGGTCTCGCCAATGAAGGGATCACCGATCCCCGCGCGATCCGCCGCCTTGCCCGCGAGGCGCGGCGCCAGGGCGTGCCTGTCACCACCTTGGGCCTGGGCCTGGATTATAACGAAGACCTGATGCAGGACATCGCCGAGGCTTCTGGCGGGAACTATTATTTCATCGAACACCCGAACCAGATGCGCCGCATCTTCGAACGGGAATTGAACACCCTGTTCAACACGGTGGCGCGGGATGTGGAACTGCGCTTCATCCCCCGGCCCATCGTTGACGGCGTGGAGGTCTACGGCCAGGACATCGGGCGGCGCGACCGCGATACGATCATCCCCCTGGAAGATCTCTATGCGGGTGAGCAGCGCTCTGTGGTGCTGCGCATCGATCACCGAAGCAAGATGGTCGGCACCCAGCCGCTGGGCGTGGTACGGCTCGCCTACACGGATGTGAAATCCAACCAACGCCGGGAGGTAACGGCGCCGGTGACCGTGACCGTCACCCAAGACCCCCGGGAAGCACGGCGAAGCATCAACAAGGATGTCCGCGCCGAAGCCGCCATGGTGGAAGCGGAACGGGAGCACGAAGAAACCGTGAAACTGTTCCAAAAAGGCAAGCATGCGGAAGCCCAAAAGAAGATGCAGGGCTTGTCTGCCAAATTGAAAGAAGAGAATGCCGACCTGAACGACACCCGGATCAAAAAGAAGATCGAGGCGTTTAAGGTGGAACAACGGCAGATGCAGGCGGCCACCGCCCCGGCCGCCGAGCCTGAGGCGCAAAACCGTTTCCTGAAGCGGTCCAAGCAACGGCTTTATAAGGCCAGCAAGGGCCAACGAGGCCTTTACATGATGGAGATGGGGGATTCCGGCCCAGAAGTGCGCCGCCTTCAGGAAGCCCTGAAAGACAGCGGCCATTACAGCGGCCCGATCTCCGGCACCTACGATAAGTCAACCGCCGATGCGGTGCGCGATTACCAGAAATCCAAGAAACTGGATACGGATGGGATCGCCGGTCCCGCCACGCTGGAAGAAATGGGGCTCTATTAGGACCTTTCCTGTATCGACCCTGGGACTCAAAGCTCAGGGTCGATGCGAATCACGGTGATGGTCCGGTCCGAAGCCTCTTCCACCGTGAACCGGAAACCCGATTCGATAATATATTCCTCCACCTTCGGGATCCGCCGCAGCCGCGCCATGATCATCCCGCCTACCGTATGGAATTCGGCGGACGCCAGGTTGACCGACAGCAATTCATTCACTTCGAAAATGGGCAGCCGCGCATCCACCCGGTAACTGCCGTTTTCCAACCGAGAAACGGTGCGTTTACGGCGCGGCAGATATTCCTCGAAATCGTAGCCCACGTCGATTTCGCCCATCACCTCTTCGACGATATCTTCCAAGGTGATCATGCCCACGGTCGCGCCGAACTCATCGACCACGATGGCCATATGGTCTTTGCGCTTTTGCAAGACCGGCATCAGGCTATCGATGGTCTGCAAGGGCGAGACGAACAGGGGCTGCTTGATCAGGGTTTGCAAGGCTTGTTCCGGCAAGGTCGAATCCATCAGATCCCAGGTGGACAGGGTGACCACGCCCCGGATATCGGCGGTGGATTTATCGTAAACCGGCAACCGATTGAACCCATGCTTGCGGACCAGTTGGATGGCCTCGCGGGTTGTCTGCCGCGCGGAGATGGCGGTCACTTCGGCAATGGGGATCATCGCTTCGGCCACCGTGGTTTCGGCAAACCGGATCACCCGCTTGATGCGGCCCCGGTCGGAGCCGCTGAGCAAGGTGCTGTGTTCGGACAATTCCATCAGGGCCTGAAGCTGCTCGCGGGTAATGAACAAGGTTTGTTCGCGCTTGCCACCGCCCACCAGCCGCGCCACCCACCGGGCGATTCGCGAAAACACGAAAATCAGCGGCTTGAAGATGTAAGACGTCCATTTCAGCGGATAGATGATAATGGGCGTGAGGGCTTCGGATTTCTGCTGATAGATACTTTTCGGCACGATTTCGCCAAACACCAGGAACAGCGGCGAAAACAGCAAGAAGGCGTAAAGATCGCCCACATCACCAAAGATATTGATCATGGTGATGGTGCCGATGGTGGTCAGGCTGATGGTGGACAGGTTGGTGCCCACCAGCGTGGTGCTGAGCAGTACATCGGGATTGCGCAGCATATCCAGGGCGAGGCGGGCGCCCTTATGCCCTTGCTTGGCCGAATGGCGCAGCTTGATCTTGTCGGAGCTGACGAGCGCGATTTCCGAGCCCGAGAAAAATCCTTTCAGCAAAAGAAGAATCAACATGCCCAGGAAGACGAAGAGAAGGTCGACGATCATAACGTACCCTCCTCTTTCGGCATGGAGATCTCTTCTTCAGGCGGCCTTGCCGATGTCTCATCGGTGGCATCCGCCCCGTCGGGCGCGTCGGCCTCGGTCTGCGCCTCGGCATCCGCCGGTCTTTCAGGGTCTTCGCCACGCGCCACGCGGACCCGGGCCAACCGGTGGCCATCCATCTCCAAAACTGTGGCTGTCACACCGTTTTCCAAGCCCACCCGGTCGCCGACCTGGGGCAGGCGATCCAGGAACCGGAACACCACACCGCCAATGGTGGTCATGCGCGGGTCCCAAATGCCGTAATTGGTCAGGTCGTTGAAGTCGGTCAGCTTCATGGCGCCGTTGACCTCGTACACGTCTTGATCCCGCTCCTGATAGAGCTCCTGACCGCGCACATCCTCGGAAATTTCGCCGAAGATATAGTTCAGCACGTCACGCATGGTGATGAACCCATCGACGCCGCCGAACTCGTTCAGCACGATGGCGGCCCGGGCATTGTTGTTCTGAAAGAAATCGAACATCTCGTCGATGCTTTTGGTGGGCGGCACCACCACGGGCGGATGCAAAATCTTGCGCACTTTGACCTGGGTCAGGTCTACCTTGTCGAGCACCATGCGCATGATGTCTTCCGCATGCACGAAGCCCACCAGGTTATCCCGGTGTTTTTCATAGACCGGCACTCGAGGATGTTCGATGCGGCGGAACTCATCAACGATATTCGCAACCGGCTGGTTCACGTCGATAAAGGCGGTGCGGGTGCGCGGGGTCATGATCTCGACGATTTCCGTCTCCCCCGCTTCCAGAAGATTATCGATCAGCACCCGCTCGGTGGCGTCGATCACCCCTTCTTCCGTCACCTCGCTGATCAGTGTGCGAAACTCATCGCGGCCCAGGATATTCTCCATGGGCCGTTCTTCGCCGACGATCAAGGTGGTTGCCCGGTCGGAGACGATACGGATGGTTTCTCGCAAGGGGGTGACCAGACGCACCCAGGTCGCGACGGGCCCCGCCACCAGATTGGCGCTGATCCGAACCGGGTTGCTTACCGCGATGGTTTTCGGAGTGACCTCGCCAAACAACAGTACCAGCGGGAACATGACCAGGATATTGATCAGCGCGGCCCGTTCCGTATCGTACAGCGCCACCAGGATGCCCACCAGATTGGCGGTGGCGGCGATATTGACAAGTTCGTTGCCGCAGAGGATGGAAATGATCAACCGGCGCGGATGATCCAACAGCCGGTGCAGGGTTTCCGAATGGGGGTGCCGGTCGCGCCGCAGTTTTTGCAGGTCCAGGCGCGACAGGGAGAACAGCGCTGTTTCCGAGCCGGAAAAGAAGGCGGAAATCGCAAACAGGAACACCTGCAACACGATCCGAAGGATCATGTCCCATTCGGTCAGGCGTGCGGCATCAAAGGCGAAGAACGCGACCACGTTCGCCCATAGGCCGTTTGCCAACAATAGCAATCCGTCCATGCCGTGCCATCTCCATGCGATTCATCCGGAGGCGCCCCGTCACGCTCCGGCAGGCGCATGTTGACCGTTTCCAAGACAATGGGCAAGTGCCGCAGTGCTGAAAATCTGGATTAGCGGGGCGAAGGCCAGGGCATGACCACGCCCAGACCATCATGGTCGGACAAACCCCGGACCAAGAATCCTGCATGGCCCGGCGCAAAACCCCGGGTGAAAATATGATCCCAGCGGTTGAAGGAATACGTGCGCATGTTAAGCCCGGCGACGATGGATCTTACTTCAGGTGCAGACGGGGCACCGTTAAAATCCCCGCCGATGATAGCGTGCGGCCCGGCCATTTGTTGGATGAACCGGCGTGCCTTGGCGGCTTGTTCGCGGCGTTCTTGCGGCCAGTTGGGGTCCTCGCTGGCCTCCCGCGCGTTCATATGGGTGTTAAAAATATGGATGTCGCCCATGCGGGCATAGAGCACGCCTTTGTCAGCCATGCAGTCAATCCCGGCACAGGAATCGATGCCAAAGCGCAGGAACTTGCCGTCCCGCATGGGGTGCCGAGAGAGGATAATCAGGCCCGAGGTCAAGGGCGCAATCCCACCCAGGGTGGGCCCGTAGCTGTAACGCCAGCCCGCTTTTAGAATCCGCTGGGCATCCTCCGTAAAGGCTTCCTGCACCAGCACCACATCGGGCTGGAGGCGATGCAGTTCCCGGGCAATTGCCTGCAATGTTGCGTTGGAAGATCGATTCATGGGCCAGGGCAAACCTTGCACATTGATGGTGATCACCCGCAGCCAACCATCGGTTCCCGGCGCGGCCTGGGCCGACGCAAACCCGGATATCAGGGCCAAAAGCAGAAAAAGAGCAATCTTCCCGAAACGTCTCATGCTGCTTTTCCGGTCCTTCCGTGATTGCTCGCGCCGCCGGATCAGCATAGCCTGAATTGCGGCCATTGCATGTCACCGGGCTACCGCAAAACCGAATAACCCTCTTTTCCGGGTACTGACCCTAAAATGATCCCACGTCCACACCGACTTGAAAGCCCCGCGCGATGAAAGCCCACCGCATCATGATGCTGGTGCGGCGGTTTGTCCGCAATGACCAGCTCATCCTGGTCAGCCTGGCGCTGGTAGTGGGCAGTATCGCCGGGCTTTTGGTGACTGGATTCCGTTATTTGATCCTTGGGGTGCAATGGCTGGCCTTCGGCACGGGGGATGAGTTTCTGGCCTCCCATGCCGATACCCTGCCTGAATGGCGAATCGTGTTGGCCCCCGTCCTGGGTGGCCTGCTGGTGGGATACCTTCTGTACCGCATCATGCCGGGCGGACGCCCGCAAGGGATTGCCGACGTGATGGAGGCCGCCGCCCTGAACCGGGGGCGCATGTCGGCCAAGGCGGGGATCGGCGCGGCCCTGTGCAGCGCGCTTTCCTTGGGCAGTGGCGCCTCGTTGGGGCGGGAGGGCCCCGCCGTGCATTTGGGCGCCGCCTTTTGCGCCTATGTGGCGGAGAAATTGCGGCTGACCCGGCAATTGTCACGCACCTTGTTGGGCTGCGGCGCGGCAGCGGCGGTGGCGGCCTCGTTCAACGCGCCCATCGCCGGGGCCCTGTTCGCCACCGAAGTTATCGTCGGCCATTACGCGGTGAGCGCCTTTGCCCCCATCGTCATCGCCAGTGTGACCGGCACCGTGGTTTCCCGGGCGTTCTTCGGCGATTTCCCCGCCTTCGCCATCCCGCCCGAAGCAACGGATATCTGGGAATTTCCCATCTTCGCCGCCATGGGCCTGGCGGCGGGAGGCATCACCTGGCTTTTGATCCAAGGCACCGGGCTGACCCAAAAATTCATGAACCAATTGCCCGGCCCGGTCTGGCCCCGCCCCGCCCTGGGCGGCCTGGCGGTGGGCTTGATCGCCCTGGCCTTCCCGCAGGTTCTGGGGGTGGGTTACGAAGGCACCATCGAGGCGATCAGCGGCGCCCATGCCCTCGGGTTCGTATTCGCCCTGGCTTTGGCGAAGATCGCCGCCACGGCGATCAGCGCCGGCAGCGGATTCGCCGGGGGCGTGTTCAGCCCGGCCCTGATGATCGGCGCCACGCTGGGCAGTGCCCTGGGGCTCGCCATGACCGGATTGCTCCCCTGGGAAACCTCCGGCATCAGTTCCTACGCGGCGGTGGGCATGGGGGCCATGGCCTCCGCCATGTTGGGGGCGCCCATCTCCACCACCCTGATCATCTTCGAGCTGACCAGCGATTACGCCCTGACCATGGCGGTGATGGTGGCTGCCGTGCTCGGCTCGATCACCGCCCGGCAACTGGGCTGCATGTCGTTCTTTTCTTGGCAGTTGGGCCTGCGGGATATCGATCTGGTCAACGCCACCCGCGCCATGGTGCTGCGGAACATCACGGCAAAGGATTGCTTGTCCCAACCCCGGCAGACGGTCGCTCCCGGAACCAACCTTCAAGACCTGCGCATCGCCCTGATGAATTCGGAATCCGGGCATCTGTTTGTGCTGGGCGCGGATAACCGGTTGTTTGGCACGGTCTCCTTGGCCGATTTACACGAGGCCGCCTTCGATCGCGACCTGGACCATTTGGTCAACGCCACCGATGTGGCCTGGCGCAACCCCCCCATGATCACACCGGAGGATACTTTGGAGGCGGCGGTCAATCTGATGACCGAGCACCAGATCGATCATCTGGCTGTGGTGGCGGATCCAGACTCACGCCAGTTCCTCGGCGGTCTGCGGGAACGGGATGCCCTGGCGGCGGAAAATGACGCCCTGATCAAATTACGGCGTGAGGAACGCTAAGTTTTATTTTCAGTAATCTGCCGATGCAGATCACTGGGCGTTCTGGCGCCACGCAGGCGCCCGCGCTGACCACGCGGCCCGCCGTCGCGGGCTTTTAATCACATACTTCCTGCCTTTGGTCGCGACACTGGCAACCGCCGCTGCGGATGTTATATACAAAGGCGATGACCGATCCATTTGACCTTACCGAAGCCCCCACACCCGCCGCCGCCCCTGCCGAGCCGCCCTATCTGCAGGGCCTGAACACGGCGCAGCGGGAGGCCGTGCTGACCACCGACGGCCCGGTGCTGATGCTGGCCGGGGCGGGCACGGGCAAGACCCGGGCGCTGACCACCCGGCTGGCCCACATCCTGCGCGCCACCGGGGCCCGGCCCTGGCAGGTCCTCGCCGTCACCTTCACCAACAAAGCGGCGCGGGAAATGCGCGAGCGGGTGGGCGCCCTGCTGGGCGTCGCCATGGAGGGCTGGTGGGTCGGCACCTTTCACGCCACGGCGGCACGGATGCTGCGGGTGCATGCGGAGCTGATCGGCCTCACCCCGCAATTCACCATTCTGGACGCGGACGATCAGGTGCGCCTGATCAAGCAGCTCATCCAGGCGCGGGATATGGATGACAAACGCTGGCCCGCCCGGGTGGTGCTGGGGGTTATTCAACGCTGGAAAGACCGGGGCTTGACGCCAGACCGAGTGACCGATGCGGAAGGCGCGGAATTCGCCGATGGGCATGGCCTGCCGATTTATCAGGAATATCAGGAACGGTTGCGGACCCTGAATGCCTGCGATTTCGGCGATCTGTTGCTGCACTGCCTGACCCTGTTCAGCAACCATCCGGACGTACTCGCCAAATATCAAGACCAGTTCCATTACGTGCTGGTGGACGAATATCAAGATACCAACGTGGCGCAATATCTGTGGCTGCGCCTGCTCGCCCAGGGCCATCGCAACATCTGTTGCGTCGGCGATGATGATCAATCCATCTATTCCTGGCGCGGCGCGGAGGTGGGCAACATCCTGCGGTTCGAAAGCGATTTCCCCGGCGCCGCCGTGATCCGGCTGGAACGCAATTACCGGTCCACCGGCCATATTCTGGGTGCCGCGTCTGGCCTGATTTCCCACAATGCCGACCGGCTGGGTAAGACCCTCTGGACAGAGGATGCGGGTGGAGAGCGGATCAAGGTACGGGGCGTGTGGGATGGCGCCGAGGAAGCCCGCGTGGTGGGGGACGAAATCGAATCCCATCTGGCCAAGGGGCAGGATGCCTCCGACATCGCCATCCTGGTGCGCGCCGGGTTCCAGACCCGTGAATTCGAGGAACGTCTGATCACTCTGGGGGTTCCCTATCGGGTGATCGGCGGGCCGCGCTTTTACGAACGGGCGGAAATCCGCGATGCCATCGCCTATTTCCGGGTGACCGTGCAGCCCCATGACGACCTCGCCTTCGAGCGCATCGTCAACCTGCCCCGCCGGGGCTTGGGCAATGCCACCTTGCAAGTGATTCACGCGTTGGCGCGGGCGCAACGGGTTTCCCTCACCGAGGCGACCCGGCGGCTGATCGAAACCGACGAGATCAAACCGAAGCCACGCCATACCTTGGCGAACCTGCTTGGCGATTTCGATCGCTGGCGCGCCGCCCTCGCCTACCAGCCCCATCCCGAGATCGCGGCGATCATCCTCGATGAATGCGGCTATACGAATATGTGGAAGGATTCCAAACAACCCGATGCCCCGGGGCGCCTGGAAAACCTGAAAGAACTGATCAATGCCTTGCGGGAGTTCGAGTCCCTGCCCGGGTTCCTGGAACATATCGCCCTGGTCATGGAAAACGCCCAGGACGACACGGAAGCGAAAGTGAACCTGATGACCCTGCACGGCGCCAAGGGCCTGGAATTCGACACGGTGTTTCTGCCCGGCTGGGAAGAAGGCCTGTTCCCCCATCAACGGGCGCTGGACGATGGCGGCCTCGCGGCGCTGGAAGAAGAACGCCGCCTCGCCTATGTGGGGCTGACCCGGGCGCGGCGCCGGGCCATGGTGCTGCATGCGGCAAACAGGCGGGTCTATAATCAATGGCAATCGGCCCTGCCCTCGCGCTTCGTAGATGAATTACCGCTGGACCATATCGAACGGGATGACGACACCCGCAGCCGCCCGCAAGACCGGCAAAACCGCTTCCTCACCGACGATTGGTACACCCCCGTTTCCGGCGGCCCGCAGATGATCGACGCGGGGCTGATCACCGGCAAGACGAGCGCCTATGCCCCCGGCGAGCGGGTGTTTCATCAGAAATTCGGCTATGGCCGGGTGGCCTCGGTGGACGGCGACAAGCTGACCATCGATTTCGAAATGACGGGCGTTAAAAAGGTGCTGGAAAGTTTCGTCCAGCCCGCGCGATGACGGCGCCTGCGGCCTGGCGGGTTTCCGCCATGGTGCCCGACGGCACCGCGTTCGCCTTCCAAGAAGGCCTCGCCGAGTATGGCCCCGCCCTGGTGGTGCGGGATGCGGATAGCGGCCCCTGGGCATTGACCCTGATCTCGGAGACCGAACCGGCCACGGCCGACCTGACCGCCGCCTTGGCGGTTATCGCCGCCAGCGCCGGGGTCGCCGCCCCCGCCTTTACCATCGAGCCGATTCCGGAAACCGACTGGCTGGCCGCCACCTATCGCGGCTTTCCGCCGATCCAGACCGGGCGGTTTTTCGTGCATGGATCCCATTATGCGGACCCGCCACCGCCCGCCACGTTGCCACTCTGCATCGATGCGGCCACCGCCTTCGGGTCCGGCGAACATGCCACCACCCGGGCCTGCCTGTTGGCGTTGGAAGACATCGCCAAACGGCAACGCCGCGCTACTATTTTGGATATGGGCACGGGCACGGGCATCCTCGCCATGGCGGCGGCGGCACTTTGGAAAAGCCCGGTCCTCGCCAGCGATATCGATGGGGAGGCGGTGCGCGTCGCCACCCTGAATGCGCGGATCAACCGCCTGCGCGGGTATCTGCGCGCGGTGACGGCCGATGGTTATGGCGCCCGTGCCATCTCGGAAAGCGGCCCCTATGATCTGATATTCGCCAATATCCTGGCCCGCCCGCTATGCCGCATGGCCAAGGACCTCGCCCGGCATCTGGCCCCCGGCGGCATGGCGGTGCTCTCTGGCTTCGTCGCGGAGGACGTGGCCCGGGTCCGCGCCGCCCATACCGCCGTCGGCCTCACCCAAGTGAAGGTGATCGCGGTGGCGGAATGGCGCGCCCTGGTGATGACGCGCCGGAGCGGTGCCTAAAGAAGCCTAATATTCGTATGTCTCGCCGCCGGGCAGGGCGCGGCGAATGGTGCCGAGTTTTTCCGGCGCCAGATCATGGGCATCGCAAAAGGCGATGGCGAGGCTTTCGTCGCCCAGCAGAAAATCCATCACCCCGGCCAGGAAATGGGGATCGGCGGCCAGGGCCTTCAGGTCTTCCGCCGTGGACCCGGTCTGCGCCATCAGGGCATCCAGGGCCCGCTCTTCCCCCGCGATGAAGGCCAATGCCTGAAGGGCCATGGTTTCCGCCTGTTCCCGTTTCATTTTTGTCCCTATATGTGGTGTGGTAAGACCTGTTGAGGAGACATTATGAGCGCGCCGCAACCCGGCCCCTGGAACCCTACCCCGACGCCCGGCGGATCGCCACCATCAGGTGGTGGCGGGCGGCGTTATGCGATTTTTCTTGTCTTGTTGGCGATCGGCGTTGCGTTGTTGATCTGGCGCTTCCCCGCCGTGGTCGACGATACGGATGCGATCATGCGCCTGGTTGCCGCTTTCGCCTGGATCGCATTGATCGGCACGTTTTTCCTGCATCGCGGGTTCCGGCTGAAAAAGGCGGCACGGGATGCGGCGATCTGGCTCGGCATCGGGCTGACGCTTTTCCTCGGCTATACCTTCCGGGAGGATTTCGGCTATGTGGCCGGGCGCTTGGGGGCGGAGCTTGTGCCCGGCTCTGGCAGCCAGGAGGCGGGCGGCGCCATGCGGTTTGTCAAAGGTCCAGACGGGCATTTTCATGTGGAAGCCTTCGTGAACAACACACCAATTCGGTTTTTGGTGGATACGGGCGCTTCCGTGGTGGTGCTCTCGCAAGCGGATGCGGCGCGGCTTGGATATGATCCGCAAGACCTGCGCTTCAGCCATGTCGCGGAGACCGCCAACGGGCGCATTACCATGGCACCGTTGCGGTTATCTGAAGTGCGAATCGGCGATATCCGGGTGGGCAATGTGCGGGCGGCGGTGAACGGCGCGCCGATGAATGTTTCGCTGTTGGGCATGAGTTTTTTTAACGAAATCGGCGGGTTTTCCATGTCCGGCGACTCCCTGACCCTGACCCCGTGACCGGCAAGAAGTTGCTAAGCTCGCGGTTCTGATCTTGGCATCGCGGGTCGTTGAAACGGAAAAACGCCTTGGGTAGGGTGTTCGCGCCTTCGGAAAATGCAACGGCGTTTTCCCAAAAGATAAGGGACAAGAGTTAGGGGATTTCAGCAAACCGGAAGAGCCGGTTTGGATGTGTGTCTGCGGCCCAAATATTGGCGGGCGGAGCGGCGCATCTGTGACCGGGAGGCCGGAGCAAGACAGGTGATGTGTGATGGTGCAAGGACAAGCCAAGACCAAAACCGTTTCCCTTCAATATTCCCGTGTCGATGTTCCTTCTGCTTCGGGCAACGTGCTGCCCCTGGAACAGAGGGCAGAATTTTTAAGTAATCTGCCTGTGACCTGGTATGCCACGCCGCCGATCCCCAGCAAGGGCAAGAAAGACGGCGAATGGACCTTGTACCTGCGCGACCCCAACGACTCGGAAAACCAGGGGGATGCGTTTACCTTCGTGGGCGTTGACCCCCTCGAATGGTGACCCCCCCCGCCGCAATCGGCGATTTAATAAAGGTAAAATCCGTAGGGGGTTGCCTTGAAGCGGTTCGATCCGCATAACAGGGGCACCAACCTTTCCTTTCTTTTTCCAATCTTCGATCACGGGCGGAAAACTGATGAGCCATTTCAAAACTCTGGATTCCCTGGATGTCGCTGGCAAGCGGGTGCTGGTGCGCGCAGACCTGAACGTTCCCATGAAAAATGGCGTGGTGACCGACACCACCCGGATCGACCGCACCGTGCCCACCCTGGAAGAGCTGCTCGGCAAGGGCGCCAAGGTGATCGTGATGTGCCATTTCGGGCGCCCAAAGGGCCAGGTGGTGCCGGAAATGTCCCTCGCCCCGGTGGCGGTGACCATGAGCAAGATCATGAACCGCCCCGTTGCCTTTGCCAGCGATTGCGTGGGGCCGGCGGCGGAAGCCGCCGTGGCGGACCTCGCGGATGGCAGCCTGTTAATGCTGGAAAACCTGCGCTTCCACAAGGCGGAAACCGATAACGACCCGGCCTTCGCGGCCCAGTTGGCGGCGCTGGCGGATATCTATGTGAATGATGCCTTTTCTTGCGCCCACCGTGCCCATGCCTCCACCGAAGCCATCGCCAAGATTATCCCGGCCGCCGCCGGACGGCTGATGCAGGCGGAGCTGGAGGCCCTGACCCACGCCCTGGAACAGCCCCAAAGGCCCATGGCGGCCCTGGTGGGCGGCGCTAAGATTTCCACCAAACTGGATGTACTGGGCAACCTGTCCGCCAAGGTGGATTACCTGATCATCGGCGGTGGCATGGCCAATACCTTCCTGAACGCCAAAGGCGTGAATGTAGGCAAATCCCTGTGCGAGCATGACCTGGCGGACACCGCGCGGGAGATCATGGCAACGGCGGAGAAAAACGGTTGCACCATTCTGCTGCCCACCGACGGCGTGGTCGCCGCGGAATTCAAGGAAGGCGCGGCCAATCAGACCGTGGAAATCGATGCGGTTCCCGCCGATTCCATGATCCTGGATATCGGCCCCAAAACCGCCGCGCTGCTGGAGGAAAAACTGGCCGACTGCAAAACCCTGCTGTGGAACGGCCCCATGGGCGCCTTCGAAATCGCCCCCTTCGATGCGGGCACCAACCGGATCGCGCAGATCGCCGCCAAGCTGACCAAGGCGGGCAGCCTGCTGTCCGTCGCCGGTGGCGGCGATACGGTGGCCGCCCTGGCCCATGCGGGCGTGGATGCGGATTTCAGCTATATCTCGACAGCGGGCGGCGCTTTCCTGGAATGGCTGGAAGGCAAGGACCTGCCCGGCGTTGCCGTGGTGCGGGCGTAACCCTTTCCCATCGCCCTTGCCGGGCGTGACCCGGCGATCCACAGAATGCGAGACCCTAGACCCCCGGGTCTGAGCCCGGGGGTGACGAGGCATGGGAAAAGACGCTGCGGTCAATCGAACAGCGCGTCGATATCCGATTGGGATTGTTCCTTGCCCGGCGTCAGGTTTTCGAACATGGCGTCGATATCGTCTTGCGATTGTTCCTCCCCACCTCCGGTGGGTTTGCCATCGTCAGCCGGACTATCGAACAGCGCGTCAATATCCGATTGGGATTGCTCTTCGCCCGCCTCCGAGGGTTTGCCATCATCGCTGGGGCTATCGAACAGCGCATCCACATCTGCTTGCGATTGCGGCGCCGACTCCTCCGGTTCGGGTTCGGGGTCGGGGTCGGGGTCGGGGTCGGGTTCCGGCTCAGGCGCCGCTGCCATCTCTGGCGCGGGTTCTGGTTCCGGCGCAGGCTCTGGTTCCGGCGGTGGTGCGGGCTCTGGGATCGGGTCAGCCAGCGCGGCTGCGACGGGCGCCGCAACGGCGGCGGTAACGGCCGCGGCGGCCATTGGCGCGGCGGGCATGGGTTGAACGGCGGGTTGCACCGGCGCCGGATAATAGGCCACCGGCGGCGGCGGCGGATATTGCACCCAAACCTCGCCACAAGAAACACAACGCAAACGCCGGGCATTCGTACCAACCCTTAAATGGGGCACGCTGTAATTGGCATAGCAATTGGGGCAGGTGACAATCATCGTCGTCTATTCCGTCGGCTTAAGAACATCTATGCTAGCCCGAACCGGCCCCGGGTGAAAGATGGATCGACCACTGGAATCATGCCTGCGCGCTTGGGCGGGCAGAGACGGCCCCGTGCCAGCGCTTCAAGGCGGTGTGCCCCTCCCCCGGGCCCATCTCGACCCGGCCCGCGAAATCCACCGCTACAATGGCTGTGATATCGGCGATGGAAAATATCTCCCCGGCGATGAAGGGGCGGTCTGCCAGTTGGCTGTCTAGAAAATCAAAAAAATCGGTCAGGCGCTGGCGGCCCCGCGCGGCGAGTTCGGGGATTTGAACATAGTTCTTTGGTCCCACCAACGCGCGATCTTCGAAAAACTTATGGGAGTTGCGCAGGGCTTCCATCCCCGGCACCAAGCCCTCCATGAACATACGATGGTTCCACATGGTGACCACCGCCTGATCCTCCCGAGAGGCGCCGTAAAGCGGCGGATCGGGATAGAGCGCCTCCATATACCGGCAGACGGCATCCACCTCGCCGATTCCGGTGCCATCGTCCAAGATCAGAAACGGCACATCGCAGCGGGGGTTCACGGCCCGGTATGCCTCATTCAGTTGGTCTCGGCTGCGCAAGTCCACGTTTTCCATGGGAATGGAAACGCCTTTTTCGGCCAGAAACATGCGCACACGCCGACAATTGGGCGCGAGGGAATAATCAAAGAGCTTCATGAATGGGGTGCCTCCGGTTGTCGTGCCAGAGGATAGGTCATGGATGGCCTTGGGAAAAGATTTTCATGCTTGAATCCCCCTTGCAGGCCCTGTATGACATTCGGCCATGGAACAGATGTGTCACATCTTCGGCAACGAATTAGGCTCCCCCCTGTCGCAGGGGCGGGCTCTGCGCGTCTTCACCTCCACTGGCACCACCAAAACCACCACCAAGACCACCACCAAGACTGGGGGGGGATAGGCGGCGCCGTTTCGATTATTGTCAACGAAGGGGCCCGCCAGCAAAACGCGGGCCTTTCGTTTATGGTAAAGATCGGTCGGCGAAAACAGGGTTGGGTCGCGAATATACAAGGAGCAGACAAGCCATGAGTTACAATGTCGCTGTAGTCGGTGCCACGGGCAATGTGGGCCGTGAAATGTTGCAGATTTTGGCCGAACGGGGCTTCCCCGTGGCCGATGTGGTGGCGCTTGCCTCGCACCGTTCGGTGGGGCGGGAAATCTCCTTTGGGGAGGACAAGGTGTTGAAGGTACGCGATCTCGCGACCTTTGATTTCACCGGCACGGATATTGTGCTGTCGTCCCCCGGCGCTTCGGTTTCCGCCGAATATTCCCCCAAGGCCGCCGCAGCAGGCGCGGTGGTGGTGGATAATACGTCTTATTGGCGGATGGACCCGGACGTGCCCCTGGTGGTGCCGGAAGTGAACCCCCAGGCGGTCGCGGGCTACAAGAAAAAAGGCATTATCGCCAACCCGAACTGTTCCACCATCCAGATGGTCGTGGCGCTGAAGCCCCTGCATGAGGCGTTCAAGATCAAGCGGGTCGTGGTCTCCACCTACCAGTCCACGGCGGGCGCGGGCAAGGAAGCCATGGATGAACTGTTCGAGCAAACCCGGTCGATCTACGTGAATGATCCGGTCAAGCCGGAGCAATTCACCAAGCAGATCGCTTTCAACGTGATCCCCCATATCGATCGCTTCATGGACGATGGTTCCACGAAGGAAGAATGGAAGATGATGGCGGAGACCAAAAAGATACTCGACCCGGCGATCAAGGTGCATGCCAACTGCGCCCGGGTGCCGGTGTTTATCGGCCATGCGGAATATGTGAATATCGAAACGGAAAAGCCGATTTCCGAAGACGCGGCGCGAGACGCCTTGCGCCATTCCCCCGGGATCATCGTGATGGATCGGCGGGAAGACGCGGGCTATGTCACCCCCATCGAAAGCGCGGGCGAGGATGCCACCTATATCAGCCGCATCCGCAAGGATCAGTCGGTGGCAAATGGCCTCAGCTTCTGGTGCGTGTCCGACAATCTGCGCAAAGGCGCCGCCCTGAATACCATCCAGATCGCCGAGCTGCTGGCCCGCGATCACCTGAAAAAAGAGGGGTAACACATGTAGCTTTTGATCTGACAAATCAGATCAAAAGCAAGTTCAATCGCCACGCGGGGTCACGCGCTGGCCGCGCGGCCCGACGTCGCGGGCTCTTCGCGGGATGTGCGTAACAATGTTCGCAATCCGCCCGCATACATACCTGCCCAAGGTGTTTTACATTGGGGAACAAGCAATCTACACTGGCGGCGAGATGTCGCCCCTGGAACGGGTCGATTGTCTCGCTGTCCACCCCAAGGCCCGTCTACCCTAAGGTTTGATCCATGCGCCAAATCTTTCCGAGCCGGATTTCTCTCTCCTTCGTCGCTGCCCTGTTCGCGGCGGCGGTGGTTTACATGTTCATCGCCTGGGGGATCTTTCCGAAGCCCAGCGGAGATATGCTGCCCGCCTTGAAGGTCGGCGGTTGGCTGGCCATCGTCATGATGGTCGGCGGCTGGTTGCTGCTGTTCCTGAAACGACCGGAATGGCGGAAAATGCAGATCAAGTTCGAAAAGCAGAACCCGGGTCAGGATCTGCCCCCCGAGATCGCCGAAAAGGCAAAGGAAGCCGAGGGCAAGAAGTAGCGCTTACCCCACGAGGTCGGCCCCGACCGCGCGGCCTTTGATAAAACCGGGCCTTGCCGTCAAACGGTCGAACCAATCTTGCACCGCCGGGGCATCCTCCAGCATCACCCCCAATTCACCGCGCGCCGTGGCCGCCACCCAGGGCCAGGTGGCAATATCGGCGATGGTGAGCTCCTCTCCCGCGAGGTAGGCGTGATGGGCCAAGGGCCGCTCCATCACTTCCAAAAGCCGTTCAAATTCCGTCGCCAAACGTTCCACCGTATATTCCGTATCCCCAGGCGCCTCGAAGGTGAAATGGGAAAGCTGACCGGCAATAGGGCCCATGCCGCTCATTTGCCAAAACAGCCATTGCAGGCAATGCAGGCGTTGGTTCGGGTCGGCGGGCAAAAACTTGCCGGTCTTTTCGGCCAAATACAGCAAAATCGCACCGGAATCGAACAAGCTGAGCGGCCCCGAGGGACCGTCCGGGTCCTGAATCGCCGGAATCCGATTGTTGGGGCAGATTTTTTCATACTCGGGATCGAACTGGGCCCCGGCGGAAATATCCACCGGGACGACCCGATAGGGCAGAGCGCATTCCGCAAGCATGATGGTGACCCGGCGGGCATTGGGCGAGGGCCAGAAATAAAGGTCGATCATGAACCAGCGCTTGCCTCCGGCGCCAGGTGGCGACGCAGAAATTGCAGCCCCACGGCCGCGCCCGCGGGGTCAATGCCATGGGCCAGCCCCGGGCGGGTATGGCTTTCCACCGAGAATCCGGCAGCCGTTAAGGCTGTCACCGCAGTGCCCATGGCTTCCACCGGCACCACGTCATCCGCCGCGCCATGGATCAAATGAATGGGGGGAAACTGCCGTGCTTCCCCCTGCAAGGAGCCCGCACCCAACAAAGCACCGGAATAGCCCAAAACCGCCGCCATTTTTTCTGTCCGGCGCGGCGCCACATGCAGGGCCATCATGGTACCTTGGGAAAAGCCCACCAGGGCGAGCGCGCTTTCCGGCAAATTGTAATGGCTGAGCAAATCATCCAAATACCCATCCACGGCGCCAGAAACCGACCGGGCACCGGTCAACATCAGTTCGTGAATGCCGCCCATGCGTTCCGGATCGCGCCGCAGCATGTTGGGGTCGTATCCTTCGAGGGAGAACCATTGGCGGCCAAAGGGCGCGCCTTCGCACGGGTCCGGCGCATGGGGCGCGTGGAAGGCCGCATCGGGTAGCGCTTCGGCAAGCAGCGGTGCGAGAGCGATCAAATCATCGCCATCCGCGCCATAGCCATGCAAAAGCACCACGATCTGGCGGGCCGGACCTTGGCTGGCCGGTGCCGCATGCGGGCCATTCAGGAAATTCGATTGGAACATGCTGGACGAAACCTCCATATTTCCAGGGGCGGATTGTTTTTGGGAGGAATCGCTTCGAACGATCCCATCTAGGACGTGAATCCGCCCCGCCCCATAAGGTAGAGTGAGCTTCACGGAAGAGATTGGTGCTTTTTATGCCTTCATCCCATCCGTTAATCACACTCTAGGACATATAAACATGGGCCCGTTCCGGGGGAAATAGGAAGATCAACACCGTAACACCAGCGACCCTGACTTGGGGGGACGCGGGGGAGCCGAACCAAATGCAAGAATTGGAATCCGTACTGTTCGCGAACGAGGCCTTCTACGCCGCTTTTGCCACCGGCGATGTGGACGCCATGGAAGACCTGTGGATGACGGGACGCTCTGTGAGCTGTATCCACCCCGGGTGGAACGCCATGCATGGCCGGGACATCATCATGAAAACCTGGCGGGACATTTTAAAAGAGGAATCCCCCGAGGTCCGTTGCATGGGGGCTGAAGCCTATCTCGCCACCGACAACGCCGCGGTCGTTACCTGCTATGAACTGGTGGGAAAATCCGTGTTGGCGGCGACGAATATTTTTGTGCGCGACGGCAACCGTTGGCGCATTGTGCATCATCAGGCCGGGCCCGCCACGGTGGCCATGCAAGCCGAAACCACGCCGGGGAAGAACACCATCAATTGATGGGCCATTAAAATTCTGCAGGGGGACAGTTGCGCCCGACCACAGCACATCTATATAAGAATGCGAAGCATTCTCAATTAAAGGAAAATCGACGAGGACGAACATGCCTATTTTTAAACATCATATCTTTTTCTGCACCAACCAACGGGACGCGGATGATCCGCGAGGCTGCTGCATGACACGGGGCGGCGGCATGCTGCGTGATTGGGCGAAACAGCGCCGCAAGGAGCTGAACATCGCCAAGGTTCGGGTCAACGCTGCGGGCTGCCTCGGCATGTGCGAATTTGGTCCCACCGTGGTCGTTTACCCAGAAGGGATCTGGTATACGCCGGAGACCACCGAGGATGTGGAAGCCATTTTTCAGGAACATATTCTTGGCGGCAAGCCGGTGGAACGCCTGAAATCCCGCCGCCAACCGCCGAAGCCAACAATCACGGAAAAAGCGACGCGTTCGGAAGTTTAGGAGCCGATCCCTAAACCCTGTCGATATCCAAGGAATAACCGGCGGACCGAACGGTGCGGATAATATCGTCGCCGCCATTGGTGTTCAGCGCTTGGCGCAGGCGGCGGATATGCACATCGACGGTGCGGGGTTCCACATGAATATTGTGCCCCCAGGCCCGGTCCAGCAATTGTTCCCGCGAGAAAACCCGGCCGGGCCGTTCCATGAATACCTTCAAGAGCCGAAACTCCGTGGGCCCGAGTTTTACCGCTGTCCCATCCCGCGTCACCTTGTGGGTGGTGAGATTCATGGAGATGCCTTCGTAGCTGAGTTCTTCGCCGATCAGGGTCGGGCTGGTCCGCCGCAGGACCGCCCGCACGCGCGCCAGGAGCTCGTTGGGCGAAAAGGGTTTGACCATATAGTCATCGGCGCCCGTATTCAGACCGCGAACCCGGTCTGCCTCTTCGCCCCGTGCCGTTAGCATCACAACGGGTAGGGATTTGAGCGCCGGATCATTGCGGATAGTGCGGCAGATATCCAACCCGGACATGCCCGGCAACATCCAATCCAGGATCAAGAGATCCGGCCACCATTCCTGCACCTGGATGAGCCCATCTTCACCGTCGGTGGACAGCGCAACCTCGTAACCATCATGTTCGAGGTTATAGCGGAGGACTTCGCAGAGGGAGGGATCGTCTTCAACAACTAAAATTCTGGCACTCATCTTCCAACTTTTCCTGGCTGATGCCGCGTCAGTATACCAACGAAGGCGACATTACAGGGTGGTAAAACTGCTATTGTCATCCTTCGGTCGTTCTTCACCCTCCTCCTCGGCGCGGGCCGCAAACAAGAGATGTTCGGCAATGTTGGTCGCCAGATCGCCGATCCGTTCGACATTTTTTGCCGCGAACATGAGATGGGTGCATAGCGTGATTTGGCGACTATCTTCCATCATATGGGTCAGCAACTCACGGAACAGGCTGGTATACGTGGAGTCCAGCTCCTCGTCGGACATCCGAACGGTCTCCGCATTTTCCGTATCGTTTTCCATATAGGCGGTGAGCACATCCTTCAGGGCGGATTTCGCCATCTCTCCCATGCGGTACAGCGATTTTTCCCCATTGATGGGTTGGGTTTCGGAAAGGGCTGTGGCGCGCTTTGCCGTATTGGCGGCGTAGTCACCGACCCGCTCCAGATCCCCGGCGGTTTTGATCGCGGCGAGGATGGTTCTGAGGTCCAATGCCATGGGCTGACGCAAGGCCAACAAGCGCGTCGCCTGTTGATTGATAGCGACCTCGAGGTCGTCTACCCGGGCATCTGTCGTGATCACCCTTGCGGCTAATTCGCCATCCCGGCGCCGCAGCGCCATGAGAGAGTCGGTCACCATGGTCTCCACCACCCCGCCCATCTCGCTGAGCAGATTGGTCAGATGATTCAGTTCTTCATCGAAGGACTTTACGATATGTTCCGTCGGCACGCCGATTCCCCTGTCAAAATTCCATAGGTTTGATGGACGGTCTGAGGCGCCGGTCCCTAACCAAATCGACCCGTGATGTAGTCCTGCGTTTTTTCTTCCTTGGGATTGGTGAAAATCTGTTCGGTTTCGCCCCATTCGATCAGCTTGCCGAGGTGGAAAAACGCGGTCTTGTGGGAAACCCGCGCGGCCTGCTGCATGGAGTGGGTCACGATGATAATGGTAAAACGCTCACTCAACTCGTCGATCAGTTCCTCGATCTTTGCGGTCGCGATGGGATCAAGGGCCGAGCAGGGTTCGTCCATTAGGATCACTTCCGGGTTGACCGCAATGGCGCGCGCAATGCACAGGCGCTGTTGCTGACCGCCGGAAAGGCCGGTGCCCGGCTGATCCACACGATCTTTTACCTCTTCCCAAAGGCCGGCGCGGGTCAGGCTGGATTGGACGATTTCATCCAAATGTTTCTTATCCCGGAAGAGGCCATGGATGCGCGGCCCATAGGCCACGTTCTCATAAATAGACTTCGGAAAAGGATTGGGCTTTTGAAACACCATGCCGACCCGGGCCCGCAACAGGACCACATCCACGGATTTATCGTTGATGTCTTCCTCATCCATCATGATCGATCCGGTCACCCGGCAGATATCGATGGTATCGTTCATCCGGTTCAGGCACCGCAGATAGGTGGATTTGCCGCAGCCGGACGGACCGATAAAGGAGGTCACCTTGCGTTCTGGAATATCCAGGCTCACGTTAAACAGCGCCTGTTTTTCCCCGTAATACACAGACACATCCCGGGACTGAATCTTGCTTGGGATATTATCGAGAGCGCTGGGCGGCGGCTGCGTCACGGCTTCGGTGGTGGCGGATTCAGTTTGCGTATTCATTACCAACGCCTCTCAAATTTCTTGCGGAGGAAGACCGCGATCACATTCATCAGAACAAGGAAACAGAGCAAAACAATAATCGCGGCAGAGGTGCGTTCCATAAAGGCGCGCTCCGGGCTGTCCGACCACAGGTAGATTTGCACGGGCAACACCGTGGAAGGATCGGTAAAGGACCCGGGGACATCGACGATAAATGCAACCATGCCGATCATCAGCAACGGGGCTGTTTCACCCAGGGCCTGCGCCATGCCGATGATGGTGCCGGTTAAAATCCCAGGCGAGGCCAGCGGCAGCACATGATGAAACACCGCCTGCACCTTGGATGCGCCGAGCCCCAACGCCGCTTCGCGAATAGAGGGCGGCACCGCTTTCAACGCGGCCCGGGAAGCGATGATGATTGTGGGCAACGTCATCAGCGCCAACACCAAACCGCCGACCAAGGGGGCAGACCGGGGCATACCAAAGACATTCAAGAACACCGCCAATCCGAGCAACCCGAACACGATGGACGGCACCGCCGCCAAGTTGTTGATGTTCACTTCGATCAGGTCGGTCCAGCGATTTTTCGGTGCGAACTCTTCCAGATAAATCGCCGCGCCCACCGCGAGGGGGAAGGAGGCCAGGAGCGTAACCGCCAAGGTAAACAAAGACCCCATCAGGGCGCCGCGGACCCCCGCCAGTTCCGGAGAGCGGGAATCCCCCGCCGTAAAGAAAATAGTGTTGAAGGCGGAAGCGATCCGTTTATCCCGCTGCAAGATTTCGACGAAGGCGATCTGCTGATCCTTCATGCGCCGAGACCCTTCGGGCACCTGCACCATCATCACATCCCAGGTACCCGCCGGTGCATCGCCCAGAGATTTGGGCTTCACGACCGCGGTCCCCGTGGCTTCCGTGTTGCCGACAGTCTCCAACTTGATATAGCCGTCATTCATCCGCACCAGGTAGCTGGGCATCCAGGATTCCAAACGTTCGGTCCCCCCAGCTTGCTTTGCACGGGCATGCAAGGCATTGGCATCTTCCTGAATATCGGCAATCCGCGCCGCCATGATATCCCGCTCGGCGGTTACCTCTTCCCGCGTGGCATCATTCAAGCCGCCGCCGGTGAGGCGCCGATTCATGGCATCCAGGGAGGCCTGCAAGTTGGCGGCCTCGGCATCGCGGCGCTTGGCCTCCGCTTCCAGGGTGGCTTTTACTTCTTGCAGGATTTCCGTGAAATCATTGGAGGAAGAATAGACGGTCACCGTGCCACCGGCATCAACGATGGACCCGATGCCCCGGCCGTTCCGATGGCTGATCGGCGTCATATTGCCTTTGACGAACACATCTACATCGTCAGACGTGGGAAAGGCGATTTCCAGCTTCTGGCCGATCAGGCTGGGGTCTGCTACAACGCGATCGCGCAGTTCAAAGGCCGCACCGCCACTGACCACGCTGCTGAGCGCCCGTTTGTCCCTGCGCCCCGTCACCTCGGGGAACTGGACATAAAGGGCGTCGCGCACCAGTTTCTGGTAGTCGGCGGTCGACAATGTCTTGGGGTCGCGGGTGCCTTGCGGATCGATCACATCTTCCGACAGGGTCACCACCATGGTCAACTGGGTTTGCCAGAATGCCGGCAAGCCATTGCTGAAGATGGTGAAAAACAAGATGGCGAGCCAGAACAGGGCGAAGCCGATGGCGCCGATCCCCAACATCTTGAAGCGGCGTTCCGCACGGTAACGCTTCTTCAATCCGGCTTTCACTTGTGCCGTGGAGGAGGCCGCGTTGGCGTCCCCCCCCATGGGCGAGGCCGAGTCCGTTATAGCCATATCACTCATATTGCTCGCGGTATTTGTTGACAATGGTCAGGGCGATAACATTCAGCACCAGGGTGACGCAGAACAGGGTCAGCCCCAGGGCGAAGGCGGCCAGCGTCTTGGCGCTGTCGAATTCCTGGTCGCCAACCAGCAAGGTGACAATCTGGACGGTCACGGTGGTAACCGCCTCGAAGGGATTGGCGGTCAGATTGGCGGCGAGGCCGGCAGCCATCACCACGATCATGGTTTCCCCAATAGCCCGCGAAACGGCGAGCAGCACCCCGCCGACAATTCCCGGCAAGGCCGCAGGCAGGATTACGCGCAAGATGGTTTCTGACTGCGTTGCCCCAAGCCCGTAAGAGCCTTCCCGCATGGCCCGCGGCACGGCGGTGATCACGTCGTCGGACAAAGAGGAAACGAAAGGAATAATCATGATCCCCATCACCCCACCGGCGGCCAAGGCGCTCTCGGAGGAAATATCCAGACCCAAGAAGCCGCCCGTATCGCGCATAAAGGGCGCCACGGTCAAAGCGGCAAAGAAGCCGTACACCACGGTCGGAATGCCGGCGAGAATTTCCAACAGCGGCTTGGTCACGGCCCGCACCTTGGGCGCGGCATATTCGGAAAGATAGACCGCGGCCAGCAGCCCCACCGGCGCGGCAATACACATGGCAATAAAGGAAATCAACAAGGTGCCCGCCATCAACGGGATGGCGCCAAACAACCCGGAGCTGCCTACCTGGTCTTTGCGCAGCGCCGTTTGCGGGCTCCATTCCAAACCGAACAAGAAGTCGGTGACGGGAACTTTCTGGAAGAACCGGAAGGATTCGAACAGCAGGGACAGCACGATGCCGAAGGTGGTCAGGATGGCAACCACCGAACAGAGGACCAACAGAACCTGGATCACCTTTTCGGTTTCGTTCCGGGCACGCAAATGGGGGGTGATCTGCTTCCGAGCCCAATTCAACAGGCCGATGATCATGGCCAGGACTAGCACCAAGAGCACGGAGCGGCTGATCAAATTCAGGGAATTGAAGTGATCGGCCGCAGCCTGAACCTCCGGACTGGGCGTGCCGCTGGTAATATTGCCGCGCGCCAGATTGAACACGTCGTTCAAAACGAGGCCCAGTTGCTCAGGCGGCAAATTCTGGGTTTCCGGCGACAGACCGGAGACCACCAGGCTTTCCACCAGGATGGGCTCACCAATCATCCAGGCGATCATCAACATTAAGGCGGGAATACCGCACCACAGGGCCACATAAAGTCCATAATAATTAGGTCGGGAATGCAGGTTGGTGGTATCGCCCCCGGAGACGGCCACAGACCGGCCTCTACCGAGATAAAATCCGTATCCGCTGAGTAGGAGGATCGCCAGAACAATAATCAGGGCATTCATCGCAGCGCACTACCCGTGGATATGGTGGGAAAGGTCTTAAAGAATTTCGGTCATGATCGGCGGCATTGCCGACCGCCGAAAATTGGCGGTCGGCATACCCGAAACCCAAATTACTTCAGGTTGCTCACCAGGTTGGCGCTGTCGGAGCGGAACTTGGCCCGTTCTTCGGCCGGCATCGGGATCAGACCCTTGTCGGCCAGGTAACCTTCATCACCCCAGGCCTTGTCGGCGGTGAATTCCGCCAGATATTCACGAATACCGGGAATGGTACCCACATGGGCCCCCTTGACGTAGAAATAAAGGGCGCGGGATACCGGATAGGAACCGTCGGAAATGGCATCGAATTCCGGCGCAACACCATCAACCATGGCGCCTTGGATCTTGTCGCCGTTTTGATCCAGGAAGGAGAAACCAAAGATGCCGAAGGCATCCGGGTTGGCTTCCAGCTTACGAATGATCAGAACGTCGTTTTCACCGGCTTCCACATAGGCACCATCTTCACGGATGGATTGGCAAGCGGCTTTTTTGGTGGCTTTGTCGAGCGCTTCGATGGCTTCGAATTCTTCACAGCCTTCTTCCATCACCAGTTCGGTGAAGGCGTCGCGGGTACCGGAGGTCGGCGGCGGGCCCAGCACTTCGATTTTTTGCGCCGGCAGGGAGGGATCAACGTCCTTCCAGGTCATATAGGGGTTCGGCACCAGCTTGCCATCGGCGCCGGGAACGTCCTTGGCCAGGGCCAGGTACAGGTTCTTGCGGCTGATGGTCATTTGCGGCGCGGCCTTGGAGTTCGCCACCACGATGCCGTCATACCCGATCTTCACCTCGGTGATGTCCGCCACGCCGTTCTTGGCGCAGGTTTCAATCTCGGAGCTTTTGATCTTCCGGGAGGCATTGGTGATGTCCGGATGTTCGGTGCCGACACCGGCGCAGAACAACTTCAGACCGCCGCCGGAACCGGTGGATTCAATGACCGGAGTCTTAAAGCTGGTGGTTTTACCGAACTGTTCGGCAACCGTGGTCGCAAACGGGTAGACCGTGGAAGAACCGACGATCCGGATTTGGTCGCGGGCTTCCGCCGCAGACGCGACGGCAACCGTCGCAAGGGCGGCAAGAACGAGGGTTTTTTTGAACATAAGTGTCTCTCTCTCCGACAGGCGGTGAATATATTTTGGGCGGCGTGAGGACACGCAAAGACTCGACCCGCGCCGCGTTGACGGGCGGAAATTACACCCCCGGCTCCGACTCTTTTTTTTCACAAATGTTAAGGTTTTTTTACTGTTGCACCTGCTCACACACCGCGGCGAACATGGGATCTGCGCCTTTCACGGGAATCCACTGGTCATCCAGGGGAATACCGCGTGCATCCAGCGGTGTGGCATCTGACAGGCCGACCCATCGGGCCTGTTGGCAATCAAACATCTGTTTTGCGGTGACGGTCGACTCCCGCCGTTTGACCAAAAAGGTTTCCACCAGCCGAAAGCCTGGCGCATCATCACGCCATTTGATACTGGCGAGATCGACGGCGACAAACCCCACCACCTGAGGAAACAGATAGGTCCAGGGTTCCCAGCCGAAACTGTCTTCCAACGTTTCCACCACGACCACACCTTCGGGCAACAGATCGATGGTGCGTTGATGCCAGGTATAGCCGTTCCATAGATGGAAACCGATCATGCTCAACCCTGCCGCCAAGGGAATCACATAGCGTGGCGGCTTGCGGCGAAAGGTGCGAAACGCGGCCCAGCCCCCGAGCGCGGCGACCAATCCAACGGCAAACAAGGCAATAAGTTCGTACATGCTGGGTTTTGCACCTTGTGATCTTCGGGGGCCCGCCAGGGCCGCGTTAAGACGCCACGTCGCGGATCGACAAGGTGCCATTGCCAGTCCGGTACTGGAGCTGAGCCAAAAACAGCTCTGCCGCCGATACCGCATCGACCATGGCGTTATGCGCCCGGTAGCGCGGCAGATTATAGCGTTGGCGCACGGCGTCCAACCTTAATTCCCCTTTTCTCGGCACCTGCCCCTTTTTATCGAAAAAGCGCTTTTCCATCAGTAGCGTATCTGCACAAAGAACGTTCAATGGCGCGCCATATACCTGGCGACAGGCGGCAGACAGAAAGCTGGTTTCGATATGGCTGTGATGGGCGATCATCACCCGGCCCGCCAGCAGGGGCAGGAACTGCTCCAACGCCGATTGCAGCGGTATGCCCTGCGCCAGGCGATCGTCAAAGATACCGTGAATCACCGCCGAGGCCGCGTTGATCTCGCAAGCTTGCTTGACCAGCAGATGGCCGCGCTGCGAGAGATCCACGGTACAGTCCCGCACCAACACCCACCCGATACTCAAGATCAGGTCGGTTTTGGCGTTCAGGCCCGTGGTTTCCAGATCAACGGACAAGAACTCCTGGTGGCAGCATTCCGTGGTAACGACGGGCGCGGGCGCGCAATAATACTCGCGCAACGGCCCTGCCGCCGCCGCACGCGCCAACTTTGCCCGTCTCATTCCGGAATTCCGGATGAAACCCAGCATGGGCGTATTCCCTTCGTGTCTCCCTGCCACGTCGTTTATCGACGCGGTCTTTTTTGGCCTAGGCCGTCACGTACCTAGAGGCCGATGCGATGTGTGGACGCCATGGTTGATTGAATGGTTTTGATCACGGAGAAGGCGTCCTTCAGGTGGCTCCGTTCAAATTGGGACAGTTCGTCCGGGTTAAGATAATTGTTGGGGGCTTCCCCTTGTTTAATGCGATTGGCCTGATGCACCAGACGCACCATGGCAATAAATTCCAGGGCGTCCTCCAAATCCTGCACCCCTTGCGGGCTCAGGGCATGGGCATCGCGCAATTCGAACAGCCGCTCGTTGGTGTTGACCGGCACCACGCCGCATTGCAGCGCATAGACCCGGGCGATATCCACTACCGGCACCACCCCGTTTTGCTTCAGGTTCAACTCGTTCTTATGCTCGCCGCTGCTGGCCACCACGAAATTGCGGAAAAACCCGAGCGGCGGGGTGAAGCCGATGGCGTTGCCCACCAGATGCGCCAAAAAGATATTGTTGGATTGCGCATCGGCGACAACATCGGCCTTCAAGGACTCGAACAGACTCATGTCGCCATTAATGGGCCGCTGATCGAAAAAGATGCTGGCCAACATGAGGGCTTTCGGTTCCGGCTGTAAAATCCAGGCTTTGAAATATTTGCGCCAGACCGAAAGCGGCTGCCGCCATTTCGGCGTCTTCGCCATCACCTCGCCGGGGCAATAGACATACCCGGCTGCGTTCAGCCCGTCGCAAACAAAATTGGCCATATTTTCGAAATAGGCGCCATGGACCGCTTCATCATAGGAATCATCCAAGATCAGGCAATTATCCTGATCTCCATGGCCGGTTTGTTCCTGCCGCGCCTGCGACCCGCAAGCCACCCAAAGATAGGGGATCGGCGGCGGGCCGGATTTCTGGATGGCCAGGTCGATCAGACGATGGGTCAGTGCATCGGTAATACTGGTGATGATATGGCCGATATTATGGGCCGACGCCCCCACATCCACCAGATGCACCAACAGTTCCGGCAGATGGGTTGTGACCTGGGCCAAGCCCTCGAAATCTGTCTGTTTATAGATATCGCCCACCAGATACACGGCAGACTTGGTTTGCCGCTGCACCAGGTTGGTGATCGTCACAACACCCGCCACCCGGCCGCCATCACAAATGGGCAGATGGCGGATATTGTGCCGGGTCATGGTCAGCAGGGCATCGTAGCCATAGGCACCGATTTCAAGGGTCACCGGATCGGCGGTCATGATCGACCAAACCGGCGCGTTATAGTCGCGCGCTTCGGCGACAAGCCGATTGCGCAGGTCGCGATCCGTCAGAATGCCAGAGAGTTTTTCGTCATCGACCACCAAAAGACAGGAGACCCGATTATCGCGCATCTTGATGGCGGCGGCCTGCACCGTGTCGTGAGACCGGATGGTAACCGGCTCCCGGGTCAAGAGATCGGAAATCGTGAAGGACATCAGATCCGCATTGGTGGCATTAACGGAATTATGACCTTTTGCGTCCCGCAGTCGATCTGCCCCCAAGGGGGCAAAAAAGAAATTGAATTGCGGATACTTCTTGCAAAGGGCGTCGAAATCCGCCACCGGCAGCTGGTAATACAAGGTGTCTTCGATGGCCGTTGTCTTATTGACCGCCACGCTTTTGTTCAGCAGCCCTTGGATGCCGAACAATTCACCGGTGCTGAGCCGGGCCAACAAATGGCCTTCCGGTGCATGGGTCTCTACGGCGCCGGTGCGCACGATATTCAAAAATGTCAGCGGATCACCCGGTTCATAGATCACCGTACCGCGCCGGGCATAGATGGATTTCAGCTTCCCGGGAAGATCATCCAGCTCGTCCCGCGGCAACATATCAAAAGGGTGATGGGCGCTGAGAAACTCGCCGATCTCAATTAGTTCGATATCCATCAAACGTCATCCTGTTGCCGGAAGGGGGTAGTGGGATGCGGGATAATATCCCTACAAAAAAGCGGACCCCGTATGAATACGGGGTCCGCCCTTGGGGTTCAACACCCGATACGCATGATCAACGCCTAGTGGTCGACGGCTTCGCCGGCACCCCGCGGGATGCGGACGCTTTCCACCAGTTCCTGAATATGCGCAGGCGGCTCCGCCGTGACCTTGGAGATCACGAAGGCCGACACGAAGTTCAGCCCGGCACCGACAGCACCGAAGGCTTCCGGAGAGATGCCGAACAACCAGTTATCCGGCGTGCTGGCCGCCATCTCGGTACCCGGGATGAAGAACCACCCCTTGAACCAGAAGATGTAGATCAGCGTGGTGGACAGGCCCACCAGCATGCCGACCGAGGCGCCGATATTGTTCACCTTCTTGGAGAAGATGCCCATCATCAGAACCGGGAAGATCGACGACGCCGCAAGACCGAAGGCCAAGGCCACCACCTGGGCCGCGAAGCCCGGCGGGTTCAAGCCCAGATACCCGGCCACGGCGATCGCCCCCGCCATGGACAGGCGCGCGGCGAGCAACTCTTTCTTTTCTGAGATGTTCGGGTTGACCATCGTCTTGATGATGTCGTGGGAAATAGCCGTGGAGATGGCCAGCAACAGCCCCGCCGCAGTAGACAGCGCGGCGGCAAGACCACCGGCGGCCACGATGGCAATCACCCAGTTGGGAAGCTGCGCGATTTCCGGATTGGCCAGAACCATGATGTCCCGGTCAACCTTGACCATTTCATTGCCTTTCCAGCCATATTCGGCTTCGGCTTTGGCGGCGAACTCAGCATTCTTATCGTTGTAATACTGAATCCGGCCATCGCCGTTCTTGTCTTCGAACTGCAGAAGACCGGTGGTTTCCCAGTTCTTGAACCATTGCGGCCGCTTGTCATATTCCAGGTTGCCGTCGGCGGCGCCGATGGGACCGGTTTGGATGGTGTTGGCCAGGTTCAGGAAGGCCATGGAGCCGACAGCCGGCGCCGTGGTGTACAGCAGGGAAATAAACACCAAGGCCCAACCGGCGGAGATCCGCGCATCACGCACCTTGGGCACCGTGAAGAACCGGATGATCACGTGCGGCAGACCCGCAGTACCGATCATCAGGGACAAGGTATACAAGGTCATATTGAGGGTTGATGTTTTCTGCGCCGTATAACTGTTAAAGCCCAGGCTTTGCAGGGTGTCGTTCAGCTTGGTCAGCAGCGGCACACCGGCTTCCACATCGCTCCACAAACCAAGCTGCGGCAGCGGATTGCCCGTGAGGTTCAAGGAGATGAACACCGCCGGCAGGGTGTAGGCGGTAATCAGCACGCAATATTGGGCGATCTGGGTATAGGTGATGCCCTTCATGCCGCCCAACACGGCGTAGACGAACACGATACCCATGCCGACGAACAGGCCGGTTTCCACGCTGGTTTCCAGGAAGCGGGAGAACGCCACACCGACGCCGCGCATCTGACCGATCACGTAGGTGATCGAGGCGACGATCAGGCAGATCACCGCGATGAAGCGGGCGAGCTGGGAATAATACCGGTCACCGATAAATTCCGGCACCGTGAACTTGCCGAACTTCCGCAGGTACGGGGCCAGCAGCATGGCGAGCAGCACATAGCCGCCGGTCCACCCCATGAGGAACAGGGAGGCATCGTAACCCATGAAGGCGATCAGACCCGCCATGGAGATAAAGGACGCGGCCGACATCCAGTCGGCGGCGGTCGCCATACCGTTGGCAACCGGGTGAATGCCACGGCCCGCCGCGTAAAATTCACCGGTGCTCCCGGCGCGGGCCCAGATGGCAATACCGAAGTAAAGCGCGAAGGTCGCCCCCACAACGATGTAACTGAGTGTTTGAAGATCCATTGTGTCGATTTCCCCCTAGTCCTCGTGAACGTCGTATTTCTTGTCCAGTTGATTCATCTGGAACGCGTAGAAAAAGACCAGGGCAAGGAACACCAGCATGGAGCCCTGTTGGGCAAACCAGAATCCGAGGTCCGTACCGCCAATTTCGATGCCCGCCAGCATCGGCCGCAGAACGATACCGAAACCGTAGGAACAAAGCGCCCAGATCACCAAGCATACGGCGACCAGACGTAAATTATCGCGCCAGTAGGCAGCGCCTATGTTTTCGTCAGACATCTAAAAGATTCCTCTCTCCTAACAACAACCAAAAAACCCAACGGCGTTGTGGCTTGGAAAGGAAAAAGTGAGAATCGCGGACATTGCCGCGTTATCGTCTTCCCTGTTTCGCCCCACCGCGAGTGCCCTGTTTAGGCTTATTCTTCGATGCCGATTTTTCGGTTCTTATTGGTACGACGTTATTATTTATGTGGAACGCAACGCATTTTTTTGATGTGCACCCCTGAACGCAGCCTGAAAATTCTCGTTAAATACTGTTCCACACCACGCCGGGGTTTTACTACAACAGTGTACCGGCCTAGGCAAGTAAGATTTTCTTCATGTATCCAGGGCTCTAGAGGAAATTTGCGCCGGTTTTCATGGGAAACGCCAAGGTTTCCGACCCTTTCGGCCACCCCTGTCGGTAAAGTGACAAACAGGGTTAGGTTATTTCTTTTACTTTGATGCCTGACACGAAAAAGGGGTACTCAACCCGCACCCCCTGCGAATTACTGCGTTCCCCTCGGAGAACCTGCAACCTGAATAAGGTTTTTCTCTCCAATTACACACGTTTTGGTAATTACGTTCCGCGTTAAATCTTCGGGGCTGTTTCCCGGCGCGGTTTCGTATACAGTGCGCCCGCCGTCCCCGGCGGACAGCACGACGCATGTTGAAACCACAAGGCAGATACCCTCCATGGCCTCCTATCAATATATCTTCGTGATGAAGCAGCTGAACAAGACCTATCCCGGCGGGCGGGAAGTTTTGAAGAACATCTCCCTGTCGTTTCTGCCAGGCGCGAAGATCGGCGTGTTGGGCCATAACGGGGCCGGTAAATCCACCCTGCTGAAGATCATGGCGGGGATCGAGACGGAATATAATGGCGAGGCCTGGCCCGCCGAGGGGGCCAAAGTCGGTTATCTGGAACAGGAACCGCAACTGGACCCGGAAAAAACCGTGGGCGAGAACGTGACCGACGGTTTGGGCGAGACCAAGGCCCTGTTGGATCGCTTTAACGAGATCAGCGCCAAATTCGCCGAACCCATGGACGATGACGAGATGAACACCCTGTTGGCCGAACAAGGTGAGCTGCAAGAAAAGATCGACGCGGTGGACGGCTGGGAGCTGGAACGCACCGTGGAGATCGCCATGGATGCCCTGCGCTGCCCCCCGGCGGATGCGGATGTGACTCAGCTTTCGGGCGGTGAACGGCGCCGGGTGGCATTATGCCGGTTGCTGCTGTCCAAGCCCGACCTGTTGCTGCTGGACGAACCCACCAACCATCTGGATGCGGAATCGGTGGCCTGGCTGGAACATCATCTGGAGGCCTACCCCGGCACCGTGGTGGCGGTCACCCACGATCGTTATTTTCTGGATAACGTGGCGGGCTGGATTCTGGAATTGGATCGGGGCCGGGGCATTCCCTACGAGGGCAATTATTCCGGCTGGCTGGAACAGAAGGAAAAACGGCTGTATCAGGAAGAGAAAACCGAAACCGCCCGCCAGAAGGCCCTGGCGCGGGAGCGGGAATGGATTCAGCAATCCGCCAAGGCCCGCCAGGCCAAGGGCAAGGCCCGTATCGCCGCCTACGAGGACCTGCTGGCCCAGGATACGGAACAGCGCATGGGCACCGCGCAGATCGTGATTCCGCCGGGGCCGCGCCTGGGCGATCTGGTGATCGAGGCCACCGGCCTTTCCAAAGGCTTCGGCGATCGGCTGTTGGTGGAGGACCTGTCCTTTAAATTGCCGCCGGGCGGCATTGTCGGCGTGATCGGCCCCAACGGCGCGGGTAAAACCACCTTGTTCCGCATGATTACCGGCCAGGAAACCCCGGACGCAGGCAATTTGCGCATCGGCGACACGGTCACCCTGGGCTATGTGGACCAATCCCGGGATTCCCTGGATGCCAAGAAAACCGTGTGGGAGGAAATTTCCGACGGGCTGGATATCATTCAGCTCGGCAAGGCAGAGGTGCCGTCCCGCGCCTATGTGGGCCGCTTCAACTTCAAAGGCGCCGACCAGCAAACCCGGGTCGGCCAGCTTTCCGGCGGTGAACGCAACCGGGTGCATCTGGCCAAGATGCTGCGCTCTGGCGCCAATGTGCTGTTGCTCGACGAACCCACCAACGATCTGGATGTGGAAACCCTGCGGGCACTAGAAGAGGCGCTGTTCGACTTCGCGGGCTGCGCCGTGATCATCAGCCACGACCGCTGGTTCCTGGATCGTATCGCCACCCATATCCTGGCC
The DNA here is from genome assembly GCA_049605255.1 of Magnetospiraceae bacterium. Lineage (GTDB taxonomy): Bacteria > Pseudomonadota > Alphaproteobacteria > Rhodospirillales > JBMYUJ01 > JBMYUJ01. The sequence continues at coordinate 8,944 of JBMYUJ010000012.1, read as the reverse complement.
TTCGAGGGCGACAGCCAGGTCACCTGGTTCGAAGGCAATTTCGAGGATTATGAGGCGGATAAGAAGCGCCGCCTGGGCGATTCCGCCCTGGAACCGCACCGGATCAAATACAAACCCCTGACGCGGTAAGCCAAGCATGCCCCTGGATGACGATCTGGCCCTTGCGGAAGCGGAATCCCTGGTCGCGGAACTGGGCGACCGGGCGCCCCTGCTAGCCGCCCATCAGGCCGCCGCGTCGCAGCGGTCGGGCGATGCGCCCGCCGCCACCCGCTGGGCCCGCATCGCCTGGCATGCGGAACAGATTCTGCTGAACCGGGACCGCGGCCTCAACGCCATCCATTAATTTGGTAATTTGGAAGCCGCGGGGGGCGCCCTCTCACCCCGGCGGCGCGCAAAAAAATCCAAAAAAAACAACAGCTAACGAATTTTTTTTCACTTTCTGAAAAAATTCTTCGGCTGTGTGGTCTACGTCACAGTCAGATGCCAGGGCGGGCTATAGGATTATCACCAGGATCGACGAGATCCTCCCTATCTACCCTCCCTACTTTTCTCTAAACTTGGGGCTGGCCCACAAAGGACCGGCCCTTTTTCTTTTTGCCGCCGGCGCGCGAGAGGAAACGCCTATGTCGCTTGAGCTTTGGATTGCCTTCGTCATCGCCAGCTCGGTTTTGCTGATCGTGCCGGGGCCGACGGTCATGCTGGTGGTCAGCTATGCGCTGGGCCGGGGCCGGTCGAGCGGCTGGTGGACGGTGCCGGGCGTGACCCTGGGGGATTTTACCGCCATGACCGCCTCGCTGATCGGCGCGGGGGCGGTGTTGGCAACCTCGGCCACCCTGTTCACGGCTCTCAAGCTTTGTGGTGCGGCCTATCTGATCTATCTCGGGGTGAAGCTCTGGCAGTCGCGCCCACAGTTGGACCCTATCAAGGCCCGCCAGAACGGCCATCACCCGCGCCTGATGTTCATCAATGCCTATGTGGTGACCGCGCTGAACCCGAAAAGCATCGTGTTTTTCGTCGCCTTCCTGCCCCAATTTGTGGACCCCGGCGCGCCGGTTTTCCAGCAATTCGTGATTTTGGAAGCCACATTCCTGGTGCTCGCCGCCGCCAATGTAGCGGTCTGGGCGGTGCTGGCGGGCAAATTCCGGGAGAAATTCAGTCGCCCCTCGACCCTGAAAACGGTCAACCGGATCGGCGGCAGTTTCTTGATCGGCGCAGGCCTGCTGACGGCGGCGATTCGGCGGTCTTAGGCCGTCGGGGCCCTTACTTCTTCTTGTTCCGCAGCATGCCCTTGCGCATCTGCTCGATCCCTTCCTGGCGGGCGGTTTCAACCACGGTGTCCACCTGTTGGTTGGTGGCGGCGCAGAAGGGCCGCAAGGCGAGGACCGTCATCCCCACCTGGCCCAGTAAGCGGAGCACCGCCAATTCACTATCCTGTTTGCGGAAGGCACCACCTTTTTTGCTGCCCGCCATGATCGGCGCTGCCCGCGCGATAAATTCATGCAAGAACCAGGGGCCATCGGCCGGGGTTTCCTTGATCCCATCCAAGGTTTCACGCAGCACGATGCGCATGCGCCCAGGATTCTCCACCCCCCATTGAAACAAGGCATCGTAGAACCGGGCAAACCGCTTTGCCTCGTTGCCTGCGCCGCCGTCGGCCGCTATGGCCACGTTGACCAAGGATTCAGCGACCCGCGCCAACACGGCGGCATATATCCGGTTCTTGCTGGGATAGTGATACAGCAGTGAGGCATTGGCGATGCCGACCACGCTGCCGATATCCCGCAGGCTGGTTCCGTAAAAGCCCCGCTCGGCGACCAGGGTCTCTGCGACGTTCAAAATGGCATTGCGCGTTTCGTCGCCCGCGCCTTGTTTCGGCATGCCCTGCTCTCCCTTTTGGGGTGCGGTAAGGTTTACGCCGCGCGCCCGCGAATAGCCTCCAGAACCTCCGCCGCAGCAGAGGGAATATGCGTGCCTGGCCCAAAGATGGCCGCGACCCCTTTTTCGTTCAAGAACCCGTAATCCCGTTGCGGGATCACCCCGCCGCAGACCACCAGGATATCGTTGGCCCCCTCGCTGCGCAGCGCATCGATCAATTGTGGCACCAAAGTTTTATGCCCCGCTGCCTGGGAGGAAACGCCAACCACATGCACATCGTTTTCGATGGCCTGACGGGCGGCTTCCTCCGGCGTTTGGAACAGCGGACCGATATCCACATCGAAACCGATATCGGCAAAGGCGGTGGCGATCACCTTGGCGCCCCGGTCATGGCCATCCTGGCCCATTTTCACCACCAGCATGCGCGGGCGACGGCCCTCGGCGGCGGCAAATTCCTCAATGGCCTTGCGGGTGGCGGTAAAATCCTCATCGGCGCCCACGGCGCTGGAATAAACGCCGGAAATGGTTTTGCCCTCGGCCCGATATCGGCCCCATTCGGTTTCCAGGGCATCGGAGATTTCGCCCAGGGAAGCCCGCTTGCGGGTGGCTTCCACCGAGAGTTCAAGCAGGTTGCCCGACCCGGATTTGGCCGCCTCGGTCAGCGCCGCCAGCGCGGCCTGGCAGGCGGCATCGTCGCGGCTTTCCCGCATGGCGTTCAAGCGTGCGATCTGCGCGTCGCGCACCACCGAGTTATCCACCTCCAGGGTGTCGATATCGTCCTCCTCGGCCAGTTGGTATTTGTTCACGCCCACCACCGTTTCCGCACCGGTATCGATGCGGGCCTGCTTGCGGGCGGCGGCTTCTTCGATGCGCATTTTTGGCATGCCCGATTCGACCGCCTTGGTCATGCCACCCAGGTCATCCACCTCGGCGATGATCTTGCGCGCTTCCGCCGCCAATGCCGCCGTCAGACTTTCCACGTAGTAGGACCCGCCCAGGGGATCGACCACGGCGGGGATGCCTGTTTCCTCGGCCACGATAATCTGCGTGTTCCGCGCGATACGGGCGGAAAACCGGGTCGGCAAGGCGATGGCTTCATCCAACGCATTGGTATGCAGGGATTGGGTGCCGCCCAGCACCGCCGCCATGGCCTCCACCGTGGTGCGGATGACATTATTATACGGGTCCTTCTCGGTCAGGCTCACACCGGAAGTCTGGCAGTGGGTGCGCAGCATCAGCGACCGCGCATCCTTGGGATTGAATTGACTGATCATCTCCGCCCACAGCAGGCGGGCCGCCCGCAGCTTGGCGATCTCCATGAAAAAGTTCATGCCGATGGCGAAGAAGAACGACAGACGCGGCGCGAATTTATCGATATCCATGCCCGCCGCCAGGGCCGCTTTCACATATTCCAGCCCATCGGCCAGGGTAAAGGCCAGTTCCTGTACCGCCGTCGCCCCCGCTTCCTGCATGTGATAGCCGGAAATGGAGATGGAATTGAACCGGGGCATGTTCTCCGCCGTGTAACCAATGATATCGGACACGATGCGCATGGAGGGGCTGGGCGGATAGATATAGGTGTTGCGCACCATGAACTCTTTCAGAATATCGTTCTGAATGGTGCCGGTCAGCTTGGCCTGATCCACGCCTTGCTCCTCAGCAGCCACAATATAGCCAGCCAATACGGGCAAAACGGCGCCGTTCATGGTCATGGACACGGACATCTGATCGAGCGGAATGCCATCGAACAGGATCTTCATATCTTCGACGGAATCGATGGCGACACCCGCCTTTCCCACATCGCCGACCACCCGGGGGTGGTCCGAGTCATATCCCCGGTGGGTGGCGAGGTCGAAGGCCACCGACAGGCCCTTTTGCCCGGCCTTCAGATTCTCCCGGTAAAACCGATTGGATTCTTCCGCCGTGGAGAACCCCGCATACTGGCGGATGGTCCAGGGGCGGTTCGCATACATGGTCGCGCGCGGGCCGCGCAGGAACGGGAAAAATCCAGGCAGCGTATCCGTATGTTGAATATTTTCCAGGTCTGCCGCCGTGTAGAGCGGTTTGACGGGGATCCCCTCGGGGGTCTGCCAGATCAGCTCGTCCACATCCTTGCCGCGAAGCTCCTTCGACGCGCTCTCGCGCCACTCTTCCATCGTCGGTTTTATGGGATCGGCCATGCTGTTTACCCCCTCATTTCATTGCAGCGAGAGAGTATAATCCGGCAGAAAACCGATGTCTATCCGCGCCCCATCTTGTTCGGGTTCTTGCTTTGCTGTAGGGTGCGCGGCCTTGGCAGTTTTCGACATCAGTTATCATACCAAAAGGACCCACCATGGCCGTGGATTGGACCGAAGAACGGATTGAAACCCTCAAAGAACTCTGGACGGATGGATTGCCGGCGGGCGAGATTGGCCGGCGCCTGGGGGTGACAAAAAACGCCGTGGTCGGCAAGGTGCATCGCTTGGGTCTGCCGAAGCGCCCCTCCCCTATCAAAGGTGCCGCCTCGGCGGGGTCTTCAACCCCGGCCCCGGCCCCCAAGAAGAAACCCGCCCCGGTCAAAACATTGATCGATCTCGCGGCGTTGAAGCCCGGTATGTGTTGCTGGCCCATTGGCGATCCCGGTGCGCCGGATTTCCATTTCTGCGGCGGGCGGGCCATCAGCGGCAAACCCTATTGCGAGGAACATTGCGCCCGGGCCTATGTCCGCCCCAGCAAGGGCGGTGGCGGTGGCAGTTCCCAATCCAGCGGGAGCGCAGGCAAGGCCGCTTGAGCCCCCTGCCATGGGGTTCCTCTATCATATCCGGGTGTGCAACCGCCATGATTTGACGGGCCTCATCCCTTGGTTTATCGGCACGCAGCATGTGGGTTGGCTCTCACCCGTGGTGGCAGCCCAATGCGCCTTGCATCCGGAACTATTTCATATCTCAGACCAGGGCGTCGCGCTTTCCGAGACCTTGACCAATCCCGCCCAGCGCACGGCACAGATGCTGCCGTTTTTGAAGGGCTTGTTTGACCAAGGATTGCTTACCGCCTGGCGGGACGAGCCCTATGCGGTTACCGACAATTTCAACGATCCGCCGTTGATGACCGTGGATCGTGGCGCCGCCTCCGCCCTCGGTATCCGATCTTACGGGGTGCATGTGAACGGCTATGTGCGCCAAGACGACGGCCTCTATCTGTGGATCGGCACCCGCGCCGAAGATCGCGACGTGGCGCCCGGCATGCTGGATAACATGGTTGCCGGGGGGCAACCGGCGGGCCTCAGCCTGATGGACAATTTGCAAAAGGAATGCGCGGAGGAGGCCAACCTGGCCCCTGCCCTGGCGGTGCAGGCGCGCCCCGTGGGAATCGTCCGCTATACCCTGTCAGTCCCGCAGGGTCTGCGCCGGGATACCCTGTTTTTGTACGATTTGGAGATGCCGCCGGAGATCATACCGGTCAACACGGATGGGGAAGTGGCCTCTTTTGCCCTGCTTCCGGCGCTGGAAGTGGCGGAAATCGTGCGCAGCCAGAATGGTTTCAAGTTCAATTGCAATCTGGTGATCATCGATTTCCTGGTGCGCCATGGATTGCTGGGCCCGGAAGAGGCCGATTATGAAGCAATCGTCATGGGATTGCGCCAAGAATGACTTTTACAAAGCGGATTGTTGCCTTTCGGAGGCGTAATCCGCAAACTGAGTGTCCTTAGGGATCATTTTTACGACGAGAGGGGAATTTAGGCCGATGATGCTCTTGGGCGATATCTTGAAGGCGAAAGGCCTTGCCACCCAACAGGACATTGACCGCGCGGTCCAGCACCAGCATGACCATGGCGGGCGGTTCGGTGATGCGGTTGTCGCCATCGGCATCCTGACGCAGGAGCAGCTCAACGATGTGTTGAACGAATCTCCGCGCGCGCCGCTCAAGGTGGAAGATACGGGGCTGGATGCGACGTTCATCATGACCCACATCCTCAAAGGGATGTATCTGGAAACCCTGACCCTGCCCGGTCAGATCGCCGATGCCATCAAACTGCCGACGAATATCGTCAATAACGTCTTGAAAGATGCGATCGAGCGCAAACTGATCATCGCCTCCGGGTCTGAGGGCGGATCGCTCACCGCCATGCACCACCAGCTCACCGAAGCTGGCCGCAAGATCGCCATCGAGGCCGTGGATCAGAACCAGTATTTCGGCCCGGCGCCGGTCACCTTGGCGTCCTTCCGGGATCGCATTCAACGCCAGCGCATCACCAACGAACGCATTTCCAAAGCCGATATCGCCAAATCCTTTGCCGATATCGTGGTGCCCGATGATTTCGTCAAACGCCTGGGCCCGGGGATCAATTCCGGCGCCAGCATTCTGATCTACGGCCCGGCGGGGAACGGCAAGACCACGGTGGCGGAAAAGGTCGCGGCCATTTTCGAGAACGTGGTGTTCGTACCCTATTGCTTCGAGGTGGACGGCACCATCATCAAGGTGTTCGATCCCGCCATTCATAAGCCGCTCAGTTCTAGCGAAGATGGCGAGAATGGCGGCGGCCGGGTGAGCCTGCGGCGGGAAACCTTCGACCGGCGCTGGGTGCCTTGTTCCCGCCCCGTGGTAATCACGGGTGGTGAATTAAACCTGGAAATGTTGGATCTGAAGTTCAATGAAATCGCCAAATTCTACGAAGCGCCCATGCATGTGAAGGCGCTGAACGGCACCTTCATCATCGACGATTTCGGCCGCCAATTGGTATCTCCCGAAGACCTGCTGAACCGCTGGATCGTGCCCTTGCAAAGCCGGGTGGATTACCTGACCTTGCATTCGGGTAAGTCCTTCTCCGTGCCGTTCGATGAACTGGTGATCTTCTCCACCAACCTGGCGCCGGATGATCTGATGGACCCGGCCTTCCTGCGGCGGATTCCCTACAAGCTGGAAACCGTCGATCCGTCCAAGGACGTGTTCGCCACCATCTTTCGGGCGGTGGCCGGAAAAGCGGGTTTGGAACTGACCGACGACATGTTGGAATATGTGTGCCAGGAGATCACCGAAACGGCGGGCAAACAGCTTGCCTGTTATCAGCCGAAATTCATCTGCGATCAGGTGATCAATTCTTGCAAATACGAGGATATGGAACCGGCCATCACCCGGGAATTCGTGGATGATGCGCTGGCCAATCTCTATGTACAGAAGAGCAGCTACCAAGGTTTGGTCGCAGGCCGCACGGAAGGGGAATAGCCCCGCTAAAAGCCGGGCTTGAACACCATCAACAGCACGATCAGCACCATGCTGGTGAAAGCGGGCACGCCGAGCCAAAACCAGGCACGGCAATCTTGCGCATATTGCGGCGGCAGGGGAGCGCCTTGCGCGCTGGCCTGATCGCTCATGCGCCGCATGCGGATTTGCAAGGCGACCACGGGCAACCAGCAGCCCCCCGCCAGCCCATAAAGGCCCAGCGCGGCCAGCACCCAGGGCTCAGTCCAGGAGATGCCCAAGCTGTGCAGCAGTGCAAACCCCGTAACCGGCTGAACGATCACCGCCGGGGTGGTGAATATCCAATCCGCGATCACGACCAACCGGTTGGTTGAGGCGATGGCGGTGATATTGCCGCCGCGATCGGTGAAGAGTTTATAGAAGGCACTGCCCATGCCGGTGCCGAATAAAAACACCATGCTGAGCATATGCAGGCTTTTGAACAGGTAATAGTCCATCACCTCCCTCCCCGCTTGAACTTGCGACACAGAGCCTTGGCGAAATAGCGCCGGGCGCGCCGCCGATCCGCCGCCGATGCCGGATGTGCCGCCAGCACATCGGCCAGGGATCGGGGCGTAAAGCCACAAGCCTCGATCAGGGGGGCCACCGGCGCCGTGTTCCCCTGCCGCAGCATGGCCAGGGTGTCTGGCGTGACCGCCGCAAGCCCCATTACGCCCCCTAATCGCGCCACCCCCGAAGCAAGCCCCCCCGGAAGACAGACAGGCCGCAAGGGCCCCAGGCCGAGCCAGTTTCGATAGTGCGCCAACATTTCCCGGAAGGGGATTTCGTCAGGCCCTACCAGATCCAAAAGCCGCCGCGCATAGCCGGGGCCCGCCACCGCCTGCATCACCACCCGCGCCAGATCCTCTACGAAAATGGGCTGCAATTTTTGCCCCCCCCCGTCGATCAGCGGCACCACCGGCAGGCTGGCAAGCGCGGCGAACAGCGCCGCGCTGCCCCCGCCGGGGCCGAACACCAGGGACGGGCGCAGGATCACCCAATCCGCATCCAGGCTCTGCAGGTAGGCATCCCCCGCCCCCTTGGATTGGAAATAGGGGATTCCCGCCCCTGGGTCTGCCCCCAGGGAAGATATCTGGACGACGCGGGAAATGCCCTCCGCTACCGCTGCCTGGAACAGGGCCATCGGCCCCTCCCGATGGATCGCGGCGAAGGAATGGCCCGGCGTTTCGGCGATGATCCCCGCCGCGTTGATCACGCAATCAATGCCTTCCAGTCGAGGACGCCAGATGTCCTTATCCGTGTCGGTGGTAAAATCGGCGGGGATCCAGGATACATGGGTTTCTTCGCGCTGGCCCAGCGGCGCCCGGGTACAGGCGATAACCTTATGCCCCGCCGCCGCCAAGTCCCGCAGCAGATGCCCGCCGATAAAGCCACTTGCGCCGGTCAGCAGAATATTCACGACGCGGCCGTGTCAGCACGTTCCAGCGCCGCCGCGCGCATCCGTTGATCCCGCGCCGAGAATTTCAGCACGATCATGCCGATAATCGCGAGCCCCACGAACTGCCCGAACAAAGCATGCATCAGGGTTTCCCGCGCCGCATAGATCAGATCGGCGGGAATGCGCACGTTGACCGACATCCACAGCACGGTCATCAATGGCGCGATAAATATCATCAACTGGGTAAAGGATATCCAGAAGCGCGAACTGGTCTCCTTGCCGCAGAGATCAACCAACAGTCCTTCCAGCGCCGGGCGCAGGATAAACAGAACCCCCGCGCTGATCCCCAGGCAGGTACCAAACTCAAACACCAGCAACCAAAGATTCAAGGACATGGCGAAACTCCTTTATAAACTGTTTTTTCTGTATTTACAGAAATTACCAAAATTT